>JALORE010000120.1 GCA_025459125.1 Planctomycetota bacterium
GGGGACATAGGGGTCAGGCGTTGAAACCGGCCTGAAGAGTACATGAGGGGGGCATGCTGACGACGTCGCGTCAGCGTCCCATGTTCTCCGGAGGCGGTGAGGGGGCGTGCGGCAGCGGTGGTTTGGGCTCCCGGGGGTCCGTGGGCGGCGGACGTGGGGGTTCGGCCCACGACCTGTCTCCTGTAGCTGAGACGTTGCCGTGCGTACGAAAACGAACGGGCCGTGCGGGATACCCAGCCACGCGGCGACAAACGCCCCTGGAAGCCCTCTTGGAACCTCGGGGGCGCTCGGGGCCCAGTGACAGAGGCACGTGTGGATGACCGATCCTCTTCCCTTTCTTCGCCTTCTTTCGTTTCTTGCGGCTATGAAAAGGCGGTAGTCGGTTGGCGGAGAGTTATCAGTTCCCGGTTGGCAGTTGAAAGAGGGTTCCCAGTTGGCAGTTGTTGGTGGAAGGAACCTGGATTCCCGCCTCCGCGGGAATGACAGCGCGGGGCTACAGCCTCTGTTTCGCGTTCTCTGCGGTCCTGCGGCCGGCCCTTGATATTGTCCGTTTTTTCACAATAAAGTAGTGGGGGGAGGAGTTTCAAGTTTGGAGTTTGAAGTGTCAAATCGGAGAAGGTGGCGGTTGGGATGCTCTTGCTTTGGTGGCCGAAGATCGTCAAAGCCTTGAAGATCGTCATATACAAAAGGTTGACGATCTTGACGATCTTCGCGTTTTTGAGCCAAAAATGAGGGTGCCGTCAGGAGCCGTTTGACGATCTTTGGTTTTTGAGCCAAAAACGGGGTTCCGGTTGGCGATCTTCAGTTTTTGAGCCAAAAACGCGGGTTCCGACAGGAACGGCATGGGAACAGCATGGGCTAAAGCCCATCCTACATGCCCATCCTACATGCTCAGAACAACCAGCCACTCCACGGGGACCCTCGGGTGTTCCGGCCAGGGGCGCGGCGCGCAGGGGCGTTTGGGAGCGAAGAATCCACATGACCGCACCTGGCCTGTGTGTGGTCATGTGGTCATCTGGATTCTTGACGCAAGAACGGGCTCTGCCCAGGGCCGCAGGAAAAGGGAACATTCCAATCCACGGCCGGCTGTGCTTCAGAAGACGATGGCCGCGTAGCCGACGCTGTCGCGACTGGCTGTCCCGGTCTCACGCAGCATGACCGCGTTGCTGTCGGTGTGGGCGAGGAGGACGCCCTTCTGCGCCCCGAGCCGGCGGGCGGCGGCCAGCAGGGCGGCGGCGGCGCCCGGGCCGCAGGCGTTGCCGTTCTCCAGGGCGTTGGCGAGCAGACGCTCGGCTTCGAGATGTACGGCCAAGTCCAGGAACTGGCGGTCGTTGACGTCCCGGGCCCAGTGCAGGGCCTCCGAGCCGATCCCCATCGGGGTGAAGCCGTAGCGCGGGCCGTAGTGGGTCAGGTCGGTCGAGCCGAGGTAGACGACCGCGGCGTCGGAGCTGTACGTCTGCTCCGCCAGGGCGTGGCCCAACTCGAGCGCCGACTCGTTGGCGGGCACGATGATGGGCAGGAGCCGGGATTCCGGGAACAGATATTGCAGGAACGGGACCTGCACCTCGATGCTGTGCTCGCGCCGGTGGGCCGACGAATCGATGGCGGCCACCCCGCGGTCGTGGAGGGCCTGGCGCAGGGACTCATCAAGATGCGTCCGGCCCAGGGGCGTGTCCCAGGCGGTGCTCGCATCGATGACGGGCTTGGGGCCGAAGTAGCCGTGGGCGGCCCCGCAGATGACGAAGGTGGCGACCGTCCCCCGCTGCCGCTTGACCGCGGCAAACACCAGGGCCGCCAGAGGCCCGCTGAAGGTCCAGCCGGCGTGCGGCACGAGGCCGCCCACCAGCGGTTGGGGCAAGCCTTCGGCCGGCACCTCCGGCGGCAGACACGCGCGAATCTCCGCCAGGCACGTCTCGCAATCGTCCGGGTAGAACTGACCCGCGACCGCCGGTTCTCGGATTTGCATGGCAGCACCTCCGGGATTCATGATTTACGATTTACCATTTACGATTTGTGGTCTATGATCACGCGCGTGCTTCCGTGATCATAACCGTATCAGGACAGATCATAAACCATCAATCATAAATAATAAATGGTAGCGCCTATGGGATCGGGAAAGACAACGCCGGTGGCGGTGGTCATGGGATCGGACAGTGATGGAGGCGTGATGCAGAGTTGCGTGGACCAGCTGCGCGAGTTCGGCATCGAGCCGGCCGTGCGGATCCTCTCCGCGCACCGCACGCCGGAGGCCGCCGCCGACTTTGCCCGGACCGCCGAGGCCCGCGGCATCAAGGTCATCATTGCCGCGGCAGGCATGGCCGCCCACCTGGCCGGCGCCATGGCGGCTTGGACCACCCTGCCGGTGATCGGCGTGCCTTTGACGAGTGACGGCGGTCTGTCCGGCCTGGACGCCCTGCTGAGCACGGTGCAGATGCCGCCGGGCGTGCCGGTCGCCACGGTCGCCATCGGCAAAGCCGGCGCTCGGAATGCCGCGGTGCTCGCCACCCAGATCCTGGCCCTGGCGGAGCCGTCGCTCCGCGACAAGCTGATCCAGTTCAAACAGAAGCAGGAACAGCAGGTGCGTGCGAAGGATGCCGCCCTCGGGGGCACCTCCTGAAAGGGTACGAAGAGTCCGGAGTTGTCCGGGTGGCAGGGGCTCCCCCCCGCGGTGTTCCGCGTTGGGGAGCCCCTGCCGGAAGGCCCAAGGCCTTGGTTTGTAGTGTGCCCGTAAGGGCATATCCGGATAACGCCTTACGGCGTCACTACCAACCAAGCTGCCCTTGCGGCTGCCACCCGGGAGACCGGGGTCAGTGAGGCCGGTGAGGCACGTATCGAGTGGTATCCACCTGACCTTGAGACAGGTCGACATGAAGCGAGTTCGTCACGGTGGGGTCGGTCTGCTCGGTGCCGACCACGGAGGCGCGCTGCACCACGATCAGGAGCTGTGCTTGCGAGCCGGAACCCCGGCCCGAGCTCATGGTTTGCATCTGACCGCCGACGAAGCCCTGGCCGCCGCGGGCGCTCCCGGGACCCGAGGGCATGACGATCTCGGTCGTGAAATCGGCACGCAGATGCTGGCCCTGGAGGCGGGGCGACAGGCAGCCGCCCACCTGCATCTGGTCTCCTTTGATGTCGGCGCGCTGGGTGAGACGAGTGGCTTCCGGCCCGGTTATCTCGGACGTTCGGAAATAAACCCCGGCTTCCTTCTGCACACCGGCGGCGCTATGGTGCGAACCGGCGATCCTCTGTGCCTGGCCGATCACCGTCAGTTCGCTGCTCCGGGCCGTGCCGACACCGACGCCTTCCAGAACATTGTTCACGCCGATCTCGAAATGCTGTGCCTGGCCGATGGCGCCCCAGGCACCCGAGGCGGCCAGCAGCACGAGGATCTCCGACAATAAGCACTTGTACATCATGAATCTCCCTTTTCCAACCATGTGTTTCCCATCCCTATCCACGGACCATCGCCCTGGCGATGTCCCTCCCCCGTGTTGGTTGTCCGTACCCCCTTTCTGGCGCGCGCCGGTGCGCGTTCACCCGCTTATCTGATATTGACGTATCCGACCTGCTGGTCGTTCGGGAAACCGGCCATCTCGAACAATTCGCGGCTGATGGGGATTCCCGGCCTCTGGTAGGCGGGGCGCCGGGCCGGGGGCCGGCGTGGCGGGACAGCAGCCGAGACCGACGTAGCGGTGGTTCTCGCGACGGGTTGCCCGGACGCCGCACCGACAGTCGCCGCCGCGGCCGGATTCGCCGGAGCGGCGCTGGCGGGCGCTGCCGGAACCGCCGGCGTGGCGCCGGCGGGCGTCGCTGGGGTCGGATTAGCCGGCGCGGCGTCGGCGGTCGCGACCGGGGCCGGACTCGGCGATGTCGCGCCGACCGTCATGGCAGGGGCCAGCACGGGGGCTGGAGCTATCACCGCCGCCGCCGGTTGTCCCACGTCCGTCACCGGCTCAAAGATCTCCCGGCGCGGCGGCCCGAGCATCTCGGGACGAGCCGGCGCGGGAGGCTCGGCGGGAGCCGCCGTGGGGACCGGCTCCACCACGCCGACCGGCAGCGCGCGGGCACGGATGCGGTCGTACACCGCCGCCGGAATCCGCCGCCGTTCCACCGTCTGCGGGGCATGGCGGTAGGCTTCCGCACTGAGGGTCGCCTTGCCCTTGCCCTCCGTGATGCCCTTGGCCGTGCCGCCGAGCAGGGACAACGAGTAGTTGACCTGGCTGTAGCCGCCGGCCGCCGAGGGGAAGCTGACGTTCGTGCCCGTCGTGACACCCTTCATGCCGCCGGAGACCAAGAGGATGTCCACGTCCCAGAGCAGGGCCTCGGCCACCGCCGCCTTGTAGGCCTGGTCCCAGTTGCGGTCCGTGTCGCCCTCGACGCTGACCTTGCCGACGTAGGCGTAGCCCTCGTCGGCCAGCAGCGCCACATCGACGTTGGAGTCGATGAACACCAGCAGGGCTTTGCCGGCCGGCCGGCGATCGCGGACGATCGAATCGGCGATTTCGAAGCCGCGGCCGTAGAAGTAGGTGTCGGGCTTGCCGAACAGCGCCACCGCCACGTCGTTGAGAGCACCGCCGAGAGCGGCCAGCAGACCCCGGTGGGGCAAAGCCTTCAGCACGCCGCGGAGCTCGCGCCGGTCGTCGGGGTCGTCGGGATCGAAAGTGGTCTCATAGATCAGATCGTTGGCGGTGGGACCGTTGGGAAAGTACGCCTTGATGGTGCCCCAGCCGCCGTGTGTCCAGTAGGGCAGGTACGGCGGGAACATGGTCAGCGGCGGCGTCCGCGTCTGGTAGTTGGACGTCGAAGACGTGCTCAGGCTGAGATTCGCATTCGAGTTGGAAGCCGAGGCGCTGTCGCTCTGCGAGTCACCGCCGCTGGCGGAGGCGCTTTGATTCTGGCCTTGGTTGGCCTGGACATCGTTGTCCACCTCCACGTTCACCGCCGGCCCGCCATTCTCGGCGGCTCCCGGCGCCGCCAGCATCAGGACCGGGATCAGGAAGATCAGTGCCTTTTTCATCGTACTTCTCCTTACCGAAAACTCCTTTTCTCATCCGGGGCCTCCATGACACTCCCAGGTATCTGGGCCGAGGAGTGTGCCCCCCACAATCCAGTGTGTTACCCTCCGCAGGCCACGGGCGGTTCCCGAGCGGCCGGGGTCCCCGGACGGGTTCCGGGGCGACGGGGTGAACGAAAGGCAGGCGCAGGTGGATGCCGCGGGACGAGCGGACCGCTTCAGGTAAGTCGTGCCGCGGGGTCCCGGTCCTGGGTCGGAGCCGGACCACGGCCGACCGGCCACTCCGGTGAGTCGCCGGCCAATCCCCTCGGTTGCGCGAAACGGGGGCAACAGTCCGTGTCGATTCTGGTCGCACAGCATCCATGCTTCATTGCCCTGTCAGCCCCGCATCGCATGCAACAATGGCAAATTGGATTGTCAGAATAGCATTATCGGACTACTCTGTCAACAGCAAATACTATGAGCGCCGAATTTCGGTTCACGGGATTGTCATGGACCCCGAGGCACCGGGCGGCCCTCTACCAATAGAAAAGCAAGAGGAAAAAGGGCACAAGGAAAATCCGGGCCTCCAACCCGATGCATCACCTTAACCTCCCGCCCTACTTGCCTCTTGCTCTCGTCCCGGCCGGTCCCCGACGGGAGGCCGGATGTCTCTGACGGTTACTTCACTTCGAGGACAGAGTTGAACTCCCCATATGGGTTCATCTCGGACCGCTCATTATACGGGTCCTGCTGCCACTGGCCGTCCACGACGAGGCGGTAGCGGTAGGTTCCGTGCGGCAGCGTCAGCTTGGCCTGCCAGACACCGGTCTCGCCCACGCGCTGCATGGGCGTTGTCGCCGGCTGCCAGTTGTTGAAATCGCCCGCGATCGCGACGTGCCCTGCCCGCGGGTAGAGCGTCACGAAGACGACGGCATCCTGGATCTGGCTGACGCCGTAGTACTCGGACAGCTTGGCGTCCACCTGCCCGGTGCTTTGCGCGACGGACTGGGCCAAGATCTGCAGATTGGCGCCGGCGGATGTCGCGGCCGCCGATGGCGCCTTGGCGGTCATGACTTCCGCGACCGCGACCGGTTGCGGCTCCTTCTTCGGCTCCGGGACCGCTCTGGACGTCACGGCCGCTTTCTGCTCCACGACCGGGATCGGCGGTGTGACCGGCTTGACGGTCACGGCCGGCTTGGGCTCCATCACAGTCACCGGCACGGCCGCCGGTTTCGATTCAACGGCCGGTCTCGGTTCCGCAACCGGCGCGGGCACCGGCTTCGGCGCCGGCACGGACTGGATTTCCACCGGCGGTTTGGCTTCCGCGGCCGGCGCGGGTTTCGTGGCTTTCAGAAGCTCGTTGGCGCTCGCCCCGATGGCCTCAAGCTGATCGGCCAGGGAATCGACGAGCCGCTTGCTCTTGACCTGCGGCCGTTCCTCGCTCCCGATCACCTCCTGCGCCAGCATGCGGAAGTCCTGCTGGCCCTTGCTGGCCGGGTCGTACTCGTTGATGGGCTGTCCGTAACTGGATGCCTCTTTGATGCGCGTGTTGAAGTTCACCACCGTCTTGAACATCTGGTCGGCGAAGTGCGACCGCAGCTCGGCCAGGATCTCGCGGGCCATCTTGGTGCGGATATCGTACATGCTTGCCAAAACGCGCACGGACACCTGCTGCTGGCAACGTTTGCACAGGATGCTCAGCGTCTCCAGTTGCTTGCTCAGGCCGTGCAGGGCGAAGAACCCGGTCTCCACCGGCACCAGGACGTCCGTGGCCGCCCGCAGGGCGTTGAACGTCAGCAGACTCACCGCCGGCGGGCAGTCGATCACCGCGAAATCGTACTCCTCCTTCACATCCTCCAGCACGTCCCGCAGACAGCACTCTCGCTCGGTGACGCCGGCCATCTGCTGCTCGAACGCCGACAGGTCGATGCTGGCCGGCGCCAACTCCAGGTTCTCCCCGATTTGCCAGAGGATCTCCGTCAGGCGGATGGGCTCGTTGCGGCTCTTGCTGATCAGCACGTCATAGATGCTCTGCTCGATCTGCTCCTCCGGCACCGCCAGCCCCACCGCACAGTGGGACTGGGGGTCCATATCCACCAGGAGCACCTTCTTGCCCAGTTCTGCCAAGGCACTGGCCAAGTTGATGGACACCGTAGTCTTGCCACAACCCCCCTTTTGGTTGACGATCGCGACTGTTCTCATGTGGGTCTCCGTAACCAACTCCAGTGCCGCCGGCGGTGGGCCTCCCCACGCGACCTTACGCGCGGGAGCACCCAAATCCCCTACCTTCTCTGCTTCTACAGAACCGGCAGAAACCTGCTTATCAGCACTGACAGGCGGCATCCCTGCCTGTAACAGTTTCTTCGGCATGCGCGTCCCAAAAACTTTACCCCTTTATGGGACGGCCCAATAAAAGGAGCAGAAAAGTAGATAAATCTCCCCTCTTATCGGGACACCAAGGCTTTTCGGAGATCGGTGGGAAGCGGTGCTTTGCATGCTCTTGGCAGACCGGCCAAACTGGGCAGGCTCTGTCACTCCCGCCCGCCAGAATGGCGCATCCCAACCGCTTTCACGGGACCGCGACGGGGGGGGTTTCACGGAACTGGCGCGGGAAGGAAGCGAGCAACCAGCGTCTCGACACTGGCGAGGCAGCCGCAGCGCCGGTAGAATCAAGGCTCGCCGGGTCAAGAGCGCCGCTCTTGGTCTGGACCGCCGAGGAACAGACGACAGGAAGGCCCATTGATTAAAGGAGGCAGATCCATGAGGTTGAGCGCCGGACGACGGGAGTTTCTCAAGTATGCCGCGGTGAGTGTGGGCACGGGAGTGCTGGCTGCCGCCGGCTGCACCCAGGAGCGGACGCAGCCGAGCGCCCGCCGGAAACTGAGGGCCGCGGGCGGGGCGGGGCTGCTCAAGGCCTGCCAGTATCGTATGCTGCCCAGGGAGCTCACTGACGCCGAGAAGTTCGCCCTGGCCAGGAAGTGCGGCTTCGAGGGCATCGAGCTGAACCGGCCGATTGAGGACCTCGTCGCCGCGAAAGAGACGGGGGCCCTGGCCAGGCAGGCGGGGGTGCCGATCCACGGCATCGTCAACGGCTGGGGCGGGCCGCTGTCGGACCCCAAGCCGGAGAATGTCGCCAAAGGCATCGCGAGCATGGAATCCTCGCTGCGCTGTGCCCGGGCGGTCGGCGCGGACGCCGTGCTGCTGGTGCCAGCGGTCGTCAATGAGGAGGTCGGCTATGCCGAGGCGTGGGAGCGCTCGCAGAAGAACGTCCGCACGCTCGTGCCGCTGGCGAAGGAGATGCGGGTGGTCATCGCGGTGGAAAACGTGTGGAACAAGTTCCTGCTGAGCCCGCTGGAGTTCGCCCGGTACGTCGATGAGTTCAACAGCCGCTGGGTCCGGGCTTACATCGACGTGGGCAACATGATCCAGTTCGGCTTCGCCCAGGACTGGCTCCGCACCGTCGGCAAGCGGATCGTCCGCATCCACCTCAAGGATTTCCAGCGAAAAGAGAACCAATTCACGAAGACCCTGCTGGAAGGCGACGTCAACTGGCCACAGGTCCGCCGGGCCCTCGACGAGATCGGCTACCGCGGCTACCTGACCCCCGAACTCGGCAGCGGCGACGAAGCCTACCTGACCGATCTGGTCCAGCGGATCGACAAGATCATCGCCATGAAGACACCGTAGGCGGCCACCCGACGCACGAGGCCCGGCTCTGTCGCCTCCAGCGGATATCCGGGGCAAAGGTATGCCGGTGCGGGCGGACCTTCTTGCCAGAACGTGTCTCTTACACTACATGTGTACGTAAGAAGGGAACTCGTATATGGGGAGAAGGTGCGTTCCGGTGAGGCGGACGTGTTCGAACAACCGTTGGGGGCGTGGCCGCGCCAGGAGCTTCCCGAGCGGGTCGTCGCCAAGACCGGGAGGGCGTTCCGCGGGTCCATAAAGAGGCACAAACGATGAGCACTTACATTGCTCCGACGTTGAACCCCCGGATGGAACAGGCCACCGGCGCTGATGGCACCGATGGCCTGGTTCCGTTACGGAGCGAAGGGATGCTTATCCTTTGACCTGCACCTTGAGGGTCCTGGCCTTCTCGGCCTTGGGCAGCGTGACGGACAACACGCCGTCCTTACAGGTCGCTTCGATCTTGTGCTCATCGATCTCCGTCGGCAGCGTGACCTCCCGGCGGAAACTGCCGTACGTGCTTTCGACATGATAGAAGCCGTCGCCCTGGTCTTCCTGGGCCTGTTTCTTCTCACCGCTGATCGTCAGCGTGTTGCCATAGACGGAAATGTCGATCTCTTCGGGCTTCATCCCAGGGACTTCGGCCCGGACGACGAGCGCCTCTTCCCGCTCGGCGACATCAAGGGCGGGCCAGGCCCGCTCCCCCAGCAGGGACAGGGGCCTGTCCCAGCCGCGGAAGAAGTTCTCGAACAGATCGTCCATCCCGCTGCGCAGTGTCGGCAATTCGCTGTGCGTTCTTCTCCAAGGTACCATTGCCATAAACCTAACCCCCTTTCATATCCAAGTACGATTCTCGGTTTCAACCACCGCGGCAATTCGCACTTGCACCAGAAGGCTGAGCAAATTGCGTGCCAGAACCGGAGGGCCGTGAATTGCCCGAATTTCACGCGGAAGAAGACGCTAGGAACCAGCGGGAATACGATTGCGGCTGTCAAAATGGCACTTTCCTTGGGCCCGGGCCGACCCCGGCACGCGCGGGCCGTTGCCGCCCTGCGATTACCAACGTACGGTAATTGTTCCGGCAACGGGCTTCTTGCCAAAAAGGGGTGGGTGTGATGACCGACGCACACCGTACCGCACGATTCGATGGGGTCCACGAGCTGGCCCGCCAGCCGCTCCAACTCCTGGCCGAACGCCTGGAAACAGGGCTCGGGGCCGTGCTCACGGTCCACTCGTGGCGGCAACAGAAGCCGCACGCGACGGACACGGAGATGGAGAACACCTTCCTGGCCGTGGTCGATGCCGTCGACCGCCTGACGACCTGAGAGCGACACCCCCGCCGGCGGCCGGGGGGGCGTCGGTCTCGATCCGCGTCCGGACGTCGGCCGGCACGCGGGTCCGCGGGCTATCGCTCGATCACCGTGGCACCGGGCGGGATCTGGTACTCGAACCGCTCGTCCGGCAGAGTCTCGTGGTAGGTGATCTTCTCGGCAATGAAGCTGGCCGGGCCCTCTTGCTCGGCGTTCTCCCACTGTGACAGGCCCAGCAGCAACTTCGTTTGCGGATCGAACTCCAGCCGCAGGGAGCGCGGCCCGTTCCAGCGCGCCTCCAGCCAAGCCAGGTTGAGAACGACCCGCGCTTGCCCGGTGGCGCGGTCCTGGGCCGTGGTCTCCCGCCAGTGGGTGATCGTGTGCGTCTCGCGTGCCTGCTTGAGCTGCTCCAGGAATCCGCTGCCCAGCCAGCATTCGAAAGCCACGTAAGGACGATTGCTGATCGTCACCCGGTGGGCCTGCGGCTCATACTTCCAGGTCTTGTGCCCATCGGTGACGATCCGGGTCACACCGTCGAACTCGAAGCGGTACTTCTGGACCATGGTCTGCTCGGCGTTGGCGACCCCCCACACTCGGAACGGCCGCTGTTCCAGGCTGCCGTCCTCGGCCCAGGCGCGCTCCGAAGCCACCCCTTCGATCAGCAGCGCCGTATACTTGCTCATCGCCTCCACACTCTGCTCGATGGCCCAGGAAACACTGCCGGTGCGATGGAACAGGCCGACAGCGGCCAGGATCGCCAGCACGAGAACCGCGGCGGCGGCATACTTGGTGACAGGATGTCTCATGGCAATTCTCCACACCCCCGGCGTCGCCGGGGAGCTCTGGATGGTCTGTTGATAGGCGCCCAGCACATCTCGAAACACCTGCTCATGGGCGTTCCGGCCCGTGCCGAGCGCCGCGTTTTGAAACAGCGTTCTTATGTCATCTGCGGACTTCATGGTGAGAGCTCTCCGTTCAAAAGGGACCGCAGTTTCTCGATGCCGTACCGATATCGGCCCTGGGCCGTGCTGACCGAGGTGTTCTGCCGGCGGGCGATGCGGCGAAACGTCAGCCCGCCCTGCACGTGCAGGGCCACGGCTTCCCGCTGCTCGTAGGGCAACGTTGCCATGGCCCGGCGCAGGCGCTCCAATTGCTCGCTCAGGATCGCCCACTGCTCCGGCGGTCGGTCACCGGATGGCAGGCCGGCGGCTTCTTCCAGGCTCGGCCCGCCGCGCCGCTGGTGGTCCCGGCTGTAGTCGCGGACCCGGTTGACCGTGCTCACGAGGAGGTATCCTTTCAGACTACCAGTCAGCGACAGACGCGGGACGGACCGCGCAAACCGGACGAACACGTCGTGCACGATATCCTCGGCCGTACTGGCCTCGCCGGTCAGCACAATCGCCAATTTGAGCAGATCCACGTGGTACTTCTCATAGATCTGCCGCAGGGCCTCGCGACGGCCCTGCTTGCATTGCCAGACAAGCAGCTTGTCTTCCATCATCCTAAAACACTCCCGACGCCAGGCGTTTAATATACCGCATTCAGCCAAATGGACAGATGATCGCCGTGCGAGCGTATGGTTCCTGCTTACCGCAGCACCCATCCCCAGGGCCTTCGGCCTTGAGGTTGCTACCCGGAAACAGATCTGGCGTCGTCCCAGGACCCGAGGGTTTTCGGCGGGTGCGCTGTTGACTTGGCGAGCACGGTCGGGACACTATGATACTCATGACCAGCGACAGAGGCAAAACGCCGAGTGAAAGCGCCGTCGAGACGCGGTACCTGGTGATGCCGACCCAGGCGAATCCACAGGGGACCGCCTTCGGCGGCGCGATCGTCAGTTGGATCGACATGGTCGCCGCCATGGCCGGCCAGCGGCACTGCGGCTGCGAGGTCGTCACCGCGGGGATCGACACCCTGATCTTCCGGCACCCCATCCGCATCGGCGACCACGTGGTCCTGCGCGCCGCGGTCAACTACGTCAGCCGCTCGTCCCTGGAAGTGGGCGTCCAGGTCATCCGCGAAGATCCCTACACGGGCGGACAACTCGTCGCCACGACCGCGCATCTGACCCTGGTCGCGCTGGACCGGAACAAGAAGCCGGTCGCGGTCCCGCCCTTGCTGCCGCAAACCGAGGAAGAGAAGAGTCGCTATGAACACGCCCGGCTCCGCGTCCAAGCCCGCAAGGAGAGGCTCAGAACCGTACAGGACGGGAACGAGATAGAATACCGGCCGTAAAATGACACGGATTCGGAAGAGTCCTGGCACGGTAGGGATTCCCTCATCCTGAGCACAGCGAAGGATCGGGGCTGCGAGCAAGAGAAACCTCTCTTTCGGGGCCCAGATCCTTCGGCTGCGCCTCAGGATGACAAAACCCACGTGACGCCGCCTACGGACCGGCGTTCGCGCGGCTATCGCTCGGCACGGGTCTCGCTGGCCGCGTGCTTGTGACCGGCCGTCACGGCACGGATGTCGTGACTATGGTGGCCGGCGGCGGCGTGCTTCTCCCGCAGCAGGTCCCGCTTCTGGTAGCACTGCTCCTGGAAGACCGCGATCTCGGCGGCGAGGTTCGCGTTGGGCGAGTCGCCGAAGAACGCGTGGATGATCGGGAAGACCAGGTCCGGCCGGGTCTTGCGGTACTCCTTGACCATCGCCTCGATCTTGGCGGTCGCGACGCCTTCCTGCATGCAGGTGAAGGGCCCGACGTGGAAGATGCCCGAGATGTAGGCGTCGCCGTGCGGGTGCATCAGCTCGTGCATGAAGTAGTAGGCGATCCCGGTGCTCAGCGGCGATTCGCCTTCGATGTTGCCGTGCGTCTCGTGGGCACGCTCCAGGGCCTCGATGATCTCCATCGGATGCGGCAGGACGTGCCGGCCCGCCAGCACCTCGTGGAACGGCGCCGCAAGCTTCTCGGCGACGTGGGTCATGTACCGGCCCTTGAGGGTCGTCTTGGCGAGCTTGGCCGTCGACCGGCGCATCCGGCGCCAATCGAGGTTCTGCAGGCCCAGGCCGGCGTCGCGCTTGGCGTTGCGCACGTTCATCCGGTTGACGTAGAGCAGCCAATCGGTGATCGGGTCGCGCACGACTTCGAGCTTCGCGTCCTCCAGTCGGCGGATGGCGAAGTCGGTATACGGATCGTGCTGCCGCATATAGATCTCGCCGATGTACAGGACCAGCGGGAAGCGCTCGTGGTACCGGCGCGGGGCGGCCTGGAACAATTCGACCGTCTCACGGCCCCACGCCAGCAGATCCGGGATCCGGCCCCCGGCCAGGAGCACCTTGCCCAGAGCGTCGAGCCGGGTCTGCTTGAGGACATCCAGGGCGTCCTTGTCCTCGGCATACGGCCGGAAGCGGCGCAGGACGTCCTCCAGAAGGTCCGCGGCGTTGATGCCCTTGAACAGAAGCTGCTGC
This sequence comes from Planctomycetota bacterium, assembly GCA_025459125.1. Classification (GTDB taxonomy): domain Bacteria; phylum Planctomycetota; class Phycisphaerae; order Sedimentisphaerales; family Anaerobacaceae; genus PLanc-01. The sequence continues at coordinate 13,402 of JALORE010000120.1, forward strand.
ATCTTGATCTTGTCGGCGGCGCCGAGCTCGCGGGGGAGCGGAATATCGATGTAGTCCGTCTCCGAGGACGGGCCCACCACGGGAACCTTCTCCAGGCCCTCGAGCTTCATGAAATGCCGCAGGACCTCGCTGTATTTGCCGAACCGGCAGGGGCCGCTGGTCGTCGGGAGCATGACGAGGTAGTTGTTCTCCACATACTCCCGGCTGGTCTTCTCGATCTGCTCCTGCAGGTACCCGATGGCGTCGCCGACCACGCCTTTGAGCGGGTAACAGACCTCGGTGGACACGTGCTTGCGGGCAACCTCGTAGCCGCGCGGCGTGTTGGTGGGCAGGACCCGGCCCTCGATGCCAAAGTGACCCAGCCCGCCGGCGGCGACGTAGCTGGCGTCGCCCATGTAGGGCACCAGCCAGATGCGTTTGTCGTAGGTGTTCGACGCGTGGATTTTGAGCTTGTCGCGGTCCAGCTTGACCGGCCGGCTCTGGTTGACGACCCGCTCGTGGGCCTCCGTCCGCGTGACAAACGGGGCATTGTTCGTCTGGGCATCCGTCAGCAGGACCAGCAGGGGCTTATTCACCGCTTGTTGGATCAGCTCTTCCTGGTAGATCTTGAGGCTGTCGGGCCCGCAGGCGAAGTTGATCATGCGGACCGCGAAGAGGTTCGGATGCTCCGCCACGAACACGCCGGCCTGGAGAATCCGGACCGTCTGGTGCCAGAACTCATTCTCGACGAAGTCGTGCAGATCGAGGTGCTGGAACTGGTGCTCCAGGAACTGCTGCGGGATATAGTCGAGGCCGCGAATCTGCGAGAACATGGCCCCGGAATGCGAGCTGGCCTCGGGGTCGAGCAGGACGTAGTCGTGGCCCAGGCCTACGTAAGCCCGGGTGTTCTCGGCGGCGACGCGCTCCAGGAACTTGTCCCCCTCCGCGTACAGCTCCGCTTTGAACTCTTTCTCCGCCGCGTCCGCACAGGCGATGGCGTCGCGCATCTGCTTCTGGGTATAGGAGAAGCCCAGCCGCGCGAATTCCAGCCGCAACTGGCGCAAGAGCAGGGGCAGATCGCCGAAGTGGAGGATCGGATTGAACTGGCGATTCTTGTCGAGCGCGAAGACGTCGTTGAGGATGTATCCTTCGGACTCGGTGTAGATGCAATACTTGAGGTCCGGCGGCTCGGGCTTGCGCTGCTCGATGAAGCTGGGGTTGAACAGGTACCGGATCCCCGGATGGTTGTTCAGGACCGCGGCGTGACCGGTCGCCAGCTTGCGGGCGATGCAGAACTCGGTCCGCGAGTTGTCGACCCCGATCTTGGCGATCTCCTTGTCGCTCCGCGGGGAGACCACCGGGAAGAACCCGAGCTGGCGGAACAAGGCGGCGCTCCAGATGCCCTTGCTGCCCAGGGTTGCCATGCTCCGCTTGATGCCGACCGTCGGCTCGTGCGCGAGAACCGAGTCGACCTCGCTGAGCAGGCAGCCGTGCTTCTTGAAGTGCTTCTCGTAGATCTTGTGGTAGCGATCGACGTAGTTGGTTTTCGGCTTCTTGACGGCCTCGGAGTTGCCGCGCGGGCAGAAACCGCCGGTGATGATCTCGTCGTCTTCGATCTGGAAGACTTCGAGCTGACAGTCGCGCATGCCGCAGGATTTGTCGCCGAACAGCTCGCGGCAGAGGACCTTGCGCTTGTGGAAGGCCATGTCCACGATCTGCCAGCCGCGAAAAGCGGTGCCGTAGGGTTGGCCTTCTTCCTCGAGGCGTTTGATGTTCGCGACGATGTCGAGCGCCTGGCCCCAGGCGCCGAACATTTCGCGGTGCGGATAGGCTTCGATCTCCTTCTCCGTCACTTGGGCCAGGGCCGCGAGAAACGCCAGGCCGAGGGCAGGCCCGCCTTGGGCGGAGCACCGACTGCCGGAATGCTGGGCGCCGCCGACAAATTTGAAGAAGTAGCTGGCGGCGGTCCCGCGGACGATGGCGGCCGCAATCTCATCCCGGCCGAAACCTTCTGCAATCAGCCGGTTCTCGTCCATTTCCATGAACACGCCGCAGGTCGAGTCGATGATCGGCACGCGCGCGGCGCGGAGGGCCGCCTCCTGGAGCGTGCTCTCGACGTTCAGATTGATCACGTCGGCCATATTCTCCAGAGTCTGGCCGGAGCCGGCCTGGCAGCTATAGTTCATCTTGGCTTCTTTGACGGTGCCGTCCTTGGCGAAGCAGGTGAACTTCATGTCCTGGCCGCCCACCTCGAAGATCGTGTCCACCTCGGGGTTGTTGTGCTTGACGCCGAGGGCGTGACAGGTGATCTCGTCGGTGATGTGGTCGCAGAGCGCGACGCCCTGCGCGGCCAGCTGCTGGGCCTTGCTCTTGCTGAGCAGGATCTTCTCGTAGAGCTTACGGGCCGAGCCGGTGGCGCCGACGCCTTTGATGATGACGTTGTCCTTGTGCCGGGCGAGATAGCGCAGGACGCGCTTGAGCGATTCCTCCGGGTTGCCGTGGGTCTTGATGTAGAGCTTGTCCAGGAGCTTGCCGGTCTTGATCTCGACGAGGGAGCCCTTGGTGGTGGTGCTGCCGCCGTCGATGCCGAGGACAACCTCCGTGCCCGGCGGGATCTCCGGATGCAGAGCTTCGGTTCGCTCGTGGACGCCGGGCAGGCTCGCGGACAACGCCGGGGCGAACGTGCGGCGGGCCCGGCTGTACTCGGCGACGTGCGTGAGCTGCTCCACGTCCAAGACGAAGGTATTGTTCTCTTCGATGGCCTTGAGGGCGGCGCCGATGGCGGCGACATTCTGATGGTGTTCGGGCCGTACCACCGCCGTCCCCACGAGCTCCGCGAGATTCTGGCGGATGAGGTCGTTGGAGAAGACGCCACCGGTGGAAATCGCCTCGGCGCCGGCGTCCGCGAGGCTGCGGGACCCGAGGACATCGATGACGTAGTTTCGCGCGACCGTCCGGAACAGCCCGGCCAAGTTGTCGACGCGCGTGGCCCCTTCGTTCTGCTTGTGAATCAAGTCGGATTGGACGACCACGCCGCACCGCGCCAGGAACTCGCTGGGCTCGCGCGAGCGGGCGGCCTCCTCCTCGGCCCGGCGGAACATCTCTTCCAGCCGCGCCTGGAGGCGGGACCGGTTGCGCGCGGCGACTTGCTGCTGATCCCGATTGTCAGCCGCGCCGGCCGGATCTTCGAGTTGAGGTGCGGGCACCTCTCCCTGAAAAAGCCGGCGGCATTGTTTCTCGACGAGCATGCCGGAGCCGCCACCGCATTTCGTCCCGGTGCGCCACTCCACCATGATCTTGCGACCGGCCGCCGTGCCAAGACTGAAGAAATAGGAATCTTTGGCGCCGATGTGGAAAATGTATCGCGCGGCCGGTGCCATCGCCTCGGCCCCTTTCGGAATCGCGACGCTGTCGTAGACGTACAGCGCCCCGGCCATAACGTGCGGGAACGACGCCGCGGCACTGCCCGTGAAGGCCGTGCTTTGGATCGCGGCCGGCCCGAAACGCCCGATGATCTCGCGCCAAACCTCCGCCAGAGCGCCAAGAGGATTGGCAAAGTGCATGATCGGGTCCAGCGCCCAAACAACCTGGCCGGCCTGGTCCAGAAGTGCACAATGGACAAAGCTGCTGCCCACATCAAAGCCCGCGAACAGAGGGCCCGCTGTCTGTGATCCATGTTCTCGCGTCAACTTCATCGTCCCCTGCCTGTCCCCCAGGAGCTAGCGGGTCCGCCACGGTGAATCCGTGCGGGTTCTGGCGCGGCACCGCCGCGCAGGGTCCCAACGGCCCGACCAACCGAGGGCAGGACTAACAGTACCTGTTAATAAAGGATCACCTTCCTGTGAAAAGCGAAGGACCGGACCCGTTAGTTACTCCGGACCTGTGAGTTTGTCAAGCTTGCCAACAAAACCTATAACAGCTTTTCCACACCGCCGGCCCGCCGGTGCTTGTTCCATCTTCTGTTGCTCTCACGATTTACGCTCCTGGGGTCGAAGAACCTCACAAAGACCAGACCGATATGATTACTACTACTGTCAAGAAAGATATTTCAGGATCAGTATAAGAATGACTTGCTGCCTTCTGCCGCCCCAGGAGGGCACACCCGTCCGCGAGCCTGGTCCAATTTGGCTCTCATTGGGGTAACGCAGTGACACTTCAAGCAGGGTGGCATCGTCAGGCGGAGCCTGCGGATGCTTGGCGATGGCGGCTTCCCTGTGCGATGGACCATCGGATTCACATGGCTTCTCGACTCAACGTTTTAGCCTGGACGGAGCAGTGCGGACGGAATTGGCTTTGTTTTCCCGGGCGTCTTTCGGGCGCCATCATCCCTAAAGCTCGTGTCGGCAAGAACTTGTCTCTCTTCTGCCGCGATCCCGATTGGGTTTGTTTCGCACAATTGCTCTGCGTCCGGTGCGTACCACCAGCCCCTGAAATAGTGAGAAACCCCGGTGGCCGCGGCCGGTGGAGTAGAGACTCCCATCGCGATGGATCGCGTTGGGCGGCCCCAACCCTGCTCGGAGCTCTCGGAGCTTGCCACTGGCGTCTGCATCTGTCCCACGAGCCATCGG
>JALORE010000121.1 GCA_025459125.1 Planctomycetota bacterium
CCACATCCATCCCGAAGCATGGGAAGGCTCGCCCGACTACGCAAAACGGTTCATCGCCTGGGATCGGCACCAAGGGAAGTCGCACTATCTCTTCGCCGACAGCCATGCCGAAGGGTTCAAATTCGAGCAGACGTACGAATACCCCGGCACCTGCAACGGGTATCCCGAATCGGCCCCGAAATGGCCGGATAACCCATAGTCAGAGAGGAACAAGTATGAAGATCCCAATAGCGTTGTGGCTCGCAATCATCCTGGCCGTAAGTATGCCCGCATGGGGGGAATGCCCACTCGATCATTTCATCCTCGGCTGCAATCGCGATGGTATCGAAGGCACGGCCGACGACAAGGTCTTGTTCGTCGATTCCTGGCAGAAGTACCGTGACAGCGACGAAGAACAGTACGCCAACTGGTTCTATCCGCTCAACCGAAGCATCTTCACAACCTACCCCTGTCGCGTCGGTGAGCCCGGTTTTGATACGTTCCAGGCCGACAATCCAAGCGCCAGATACACGTACGACCCCAACTGCGCCCTGGAGGGGAATCCCGATGTTGACTACAGGATAACGGTCGAATGTGTCGCCTTGTCTGCGGGACTGCGGGCGGTTCACAAGGACTACCCCCAATTCACCCTTGATGCCGTCGGACAGACGTTCAGTCACAGTTCCATTCAGAGCCTGCGCGGCGATTCGCACATGCACATGTCCTACCAGGCAGTCGACGGCACGAGCTTGCACTGGATCACATTCCGGGCATTCGACAGCCTGGAAGACGGCGACCGGTACGAACCCTCGCCGCCCTTCACAATTGTCTTCAATGTCGAACCCCTCGCCGGGGATCTCGTGGTGGATGGCCGCGTTGACGTGGCCGACCTCTCACAGTTCAGCAGGTACTGGCTCTCGCCTGACAGCTCGCGACACAGCGACTACTGTGAACGGGCAGACACAAACCGGGACGGCTCTGTCAACTTCGCTGACTTCGCCCATATGGCGTCAAACTGGCGGATGACGATGGATAAGTGAACGCGTGAAGACGACGCCGGACATTCTCCCATTGCCGGAAACCGCCATAGATGACTGCGCAAGCCAATGTCGCAGTACCGGGCGGAGGCTGGTTGGTCCACTGGTCCGCCTGAATGTCTGGTGGGCAAGTTGGTTTACCCTTTTGGGCGGAACCGGCGCAACATGTCCGTTCTGCGGGCGGCCCGGATGCGCAGGCGGTCTGGCCTCGAATGGATTCCTCGCGGGCTTGTCCGCGATCTTGTTCACGCTGCCCAGATGGGTTTAACTGATTCGCAGGGTGGGGGCCCCCAAAAGGCGTCCGCCCTGCAGTCCTGACCAAGGAGTTGCCGCTCCCAAAGAGTGACGAAACGGCAGGAGGCCCGCGCAGCGCAGGCCCCGCCGAAGCCGGAGCGGAACCCATCCGTCCCACCGTCCAACCTTCTCCTCCACGCCCGCCCACCAATAGCCACCATCGCCCGCGTTCGGCGTAACGGTATGATCCACGTCAATAGCAAGACGTTCACTTCGCCATCGCTGGCCGCCGCGTTCGCCTGCGGCCGTCAGGAGTGAACAAAAGGATTCGGCAGAACAGCATTTTGCCGAGTCCTTCTCGTTCCAAAGTCATGACGCCGTGACGCCGCATGGGGTGGGAGCGATGAGAAGGAACCAGCCTGCGCCAACGATCAGGCAAGGACATCGTGTGTTGCATGAACTCGGATTCCTGCCGGCCGCCCCGGGCCACCCGCGGAGCGGGATCCAACAGGTGGTTCGCAGTTGGATCGTTGTCGAAATCGTGCGCCCGCCCCGGGACAATGAGTTGTTGACAAGCGGTGCCGCGATGTGGTAAAGAGAGTGACGGATAGGCCCGGTGATCGAGCAAGGGGGGGAGTGACTTCTGGGGCCTCGGGATGTCGGGGCACATGGGGCGTAAGGTAGGCCAGCATGGGCAGTGCTATGAGAGACCGAAGTAACGGTGATATCTCCGTCGTTCTGTGCGGACAGGCTGGACAGGGCGTACAGACCGTCGAGTTCCTGCTCACGCGGCTCATGAGCCGCGCCGGGTATCAGGTGTTCGCGACCAAGGAATACATGTCGCGCATCCGCGGCGGCGCCAATTCTACGACCATCCGGGTCTCTGACCGTCCCGTAGCCGGCGCGGTCGACCGCATTGACCTTCTGATTCCGCTGAACGAGGGCGCTGTCGAGCACGTGGTAAGTCGGATTTCCGCGCGGACGGTTGTCTTGGGCGAACGGCAAATCACCGGTGACGTGCCCGTTCTGCGGGCATGCACGTTCTTCGACGTGCCCTTCACAGCCATCGCCTCGGCCATCGGCAACAAGCTCTATTCGAACGTGGTGGCTGTGGGAGCGATCGCAGGCCTGCTCGGGATCGGTGCGGAGCATCTCCGCGCCAGTGTGAGGCATTTTTTCGCGGGCAAGCCATCCGGCGTGGTCGAGGATAATGTCAGGGCCGCGGATGAGGGCTACGCGGCCGTCGCGAAAGTGGATCTTCCGCATGAACTGACTCTGAGCGAGCCCAATCGCGTCCCGGCCCGTGGCGAGTTGCTGCTGAACGGCGGTGAGGCCGTGGGGATGGGTGCCATCGCCGGTGGGTGCAATTTCGTCAGCTCTTATCCCATGTCGCCCTCGACCCCGGTCCTGACCTTCCTTGCGCAACAGGCCAAGAACTTTGGCACTATTGTCGAGCAGGCGGAGGATGAAATCGCCGCCGTCAACATGGCGATTGGTGCCTGGTATGCGGGGGCCAGGGCCTTGGTGACGACCTCCGGAGGCGGTTTCGCCCTCATGACCGAGGGCCTCAGCTTGGCAGGGATGCTGGAGAGCCCGTTGGTGATCCACCTGGCGCAGCGTCCGGGACCAGCGACGGGGCTGCCCACGCGGACCGAGCAAGCCGATCTGGAAATGGCCGTCTACGCCGGACATGGGGAGTTCCCCCGCATCATCCTCGCGCCGGGGACGCTGGCAGACGGTTTCCATCTGACGCAAAGGGCGTTCGATCTTGCGGACAAGTACCAGGTGCCGGTGTTCATCCTAACCGACCAGTACTACATCGACTCCTACTACAGCACGCCGGCCTTCGAGTTGTCGCGAATTGGTGTCGAGAAGCACATCGTGAATACCTCCCGAGACTACCGGCGGTATGAGTCGGGGGCAACGGGGGTCTCACCCCGCGGTGTTCCCGGCTACGGCGAAGGTCTGGTCGTCGTGGACAGCGATGAGCATGACGAAGAAGGGCATATCACGGAGGACGCCCAACTGCGTGTGCGGATGGTGGACAAGCGACTGGCGAAGGGGGTGTCATTACTGCGGGATGCTGTGCCCCCGGAGTTGGTGGGGCCCCCGGACTACCGGAATCTCGTGATCTGCTGGGGGTCGACCTATCACGCGGTAAAGGAGGCCGTCTCGCGTTTAGAGCGGGATGACACGGCTATGCTGCATTACCGGCAGGTCTATCCCGTTCCTGCCGACACCGCGGACTACCTCCGCCGGGCGGAGCGAACGGTCATCGTGGAAGGTAACGCCACGGCCCAATTCGGGCAACTGCTCCACCTCCAGGCAGGAATCGCTGTCACGCACCAGGTGCTGAACTACGATGGACTGGGCTTCAGCGTCGAGCGGATCCTCCACCGTCTCCGTGACATACTGGCATAAGCGAGGGACTTCATGGATGCCAAAGTCTTCGATAGGGGCGACATCGACATAGCGTGGTGCCCCGGGTGCGGGAATTACGCGATTCTCAGGACGCTGAGAGAGGCGTTGGCGGAACTGGATGTCGATCCCAGGCAACTCGTGATGGTCTCGGGAATCGGCCAGGCGGCCAAGGCCCCGCATTACTTGCGCGCACACGTATTCAACGGACTGCACGGCCGGGCGTTACCGCCCGCCACGGCCATCAAGGCCGCAAACCCCAGCTTGACCGTGATCGCAGAAAGTGGGGACGGCGACATGTACGGCGAGGGGGGCAACCATTTCATCCACTGTATTCGGCGGAATCCCGACATCACGAATATCGTGCACAACAACATGGTCTATGGCCTGACGAAAGGGCAGGCGTCTCCCACCAGCCCGATTGGCCTCAAAACCCCGGTTCAGGTCGATGGGGTGCACTTGGAGCCCTTCAATCCGGTGGCCGTTGCCATCGCACTCGATGCGAGCTTCGTTGCCAGGGCCAACGCGCAGGATCGGGAGCAGACCAAGGAGCTGATGAAGAAAGCCATCGCCCATCGGGGCTATGCGCTGCTGGACGTCTTCCAGCCCTGCGTGACCTATAATAAACTCAACACCTACCAGTGGTTCAAGGCGCACACCTACTACCTCGACGAATCACACGATCCGCGTGATCGGACGGCGGCATTCCGGCGTGCGCTCGAGAGGGACAGACTGCCGCTGGGTGTCTTCTACGTGAGCCCTGAAAAGCCCACCTTCGAGGACAACGCGGGCCTGTACCGGGAGGACCCCCGTCCGCTGTATCAGCGCGACATAGATCTGGCGCGGCTGCGTGATCTGGTCCAGAGCTTTGAGGCGGGCACCTGAAGACGGATGATCGACGGTTCTCTGGCCAAGGTGTATGGGTTGCGGTAGAATATGCCATCAAATGAGAAAGACGGGGACTATTTCGATCTTGTTGTTGGTGCTTCTGTGCTCGGGCGCACAAGCCCATCGCCCCCTCTTCAGTGAGAAAGCCGCCACGAGCCCCGGCACGGCGGTTTGGATTGCCCAGCCCGCCGTCTCTCAAGTCATCTATCGTGAGGTCACCGAGGCGGCACCCCAGGTCTGGCTGGCGTTGGATGCCCGGGAAGGTTCCGAGCTGTTCGTGCAAATCGGCGTCCCTGCACTTGCCCGCCTGAAGGACTTCCGGCCGGCGATGAAGCTGGTCGGGCCGGCTCCCTCGGACAGCAACGACCTGCCACCTGGAACCGAGGAAAAGCACTTCGGCACGGATCACGTGAAAGAGCCCAGGTTCTTCCACGAGCATTTCACAGGCACGGATTCATGGATTCTACGCAGCGAAACCGTGACGGTGGCGAAGTCAGGACGGTATTACGTCGTTGCCTACGCTCCGTCTGGCCAAACGGGCAAGCTGTGGCTCTCGATAGGCAAGCAGGAGGTGTTCGGGGCCGCAGATCTCGCCCAGTTCGGTACATGGAAGAAAGCAATCCGCCAATTCCATGAGGTCGAGGAAACGGACGGAGGGCTGCGAATCCCGATCCTCAGCGAGATCGGTGATCTACTGAAGGGCGCGGCGGGCCTCACATCAAGTGGCACGGCGCCCGACCCCGGCGAATCGGTCATCGCGATTCGCGACGGCATCAGGATCCACTCGGTCGAGACACCGTACCAGAACGGAAGGCAAGAGATCCACGTTCTTCTCCCGGGCAGCTACCGCAGGGACAAGCCGTATCGCGTGCTGTACGTGCTGCCCGTCGAGAAGGGCTTCGAGCTGCGGTACGGCTACGGCCTGGGCGTCCTCAAGGAGATGAACGCCCACAACAAGCATGATCTGATCATGGTTGAAATGGGTTTCGAGAAGGAGCCGTGGTACGGGGACCATGTCACAGATCCGAGGACGCGGCAGGCGAGCTACTTGAAGGAGTTCGTCGTCCCCTTCATCGAAAGACACTACTCCACTCTGGGCCAGCCGGGAGGGAGACTTCTGCTTGGATTCAGCAAGAGCGGGTGGGGCGCCTTCAGTCTGATCCTGAGGTATCCCGAGTTCTTCGGGTATGCCGCCTCCTGGGATGCGCCGATGTTCCTCGATCGGTTCCACTACCGCATGGAGCCTGTCTACGGCACGCTGGGACAACTGGATACCCATCGTCCTGACCTTCTCGCCGCTCGACAGAAAAGACATTTTCAGGAAACGACGCGGCTGGTCCTGACCGGTGAGCGGGACTGGGGCAAGTCGATTCCGGGGCCGCACGGGGGCAGTCATACCGTCGAAATGCGTATGCTGCTCATGCGCGAAGGGGTAAAGCACGTCTATGATGGCAGCCTGAATACTGCTCATCGATGGAGCGAATCCTGGATGGCCCCCACGCTGGAGGCCCTGATAGCTCTGGCAAGAAGCGACGGAACGTGAATGGGATCCTTCGGGCAGCAAGCCTTGGGCCCCGGGAACGGGCCCCGCGCGATGCGGGGCTTCGGGTCTTCACCCGAGCATTGCTCTGCTTGCGCTACGGAACCTGGTGTCCATCGTGGTCGTACCTGAGTCAGGCCCTTGCGCCAGACACACAGTAGCCGGGCAGTGCATCGGGAGCCGACGGGTGGACATTGGCAGGCTTGGAGCAGGAAACGGGACAAGACATGGTCGAACAGAAGATTGGAGACAACGCGCCGAGTTTCTCACTGAAGGATCAGGACGGCAAGACCGTGTCCTTGGCGGACTTCAAGGGCTGGAGAGTGCTGCTCTACTTCTATCCGAAGGCGGATACGCCGGGTTGTACGAAGCAGGTTTGCAGTGTCCGCGATGCTGTAACGGAGGTGCGGAGCTCACAGGGCGAGCGGTTCGGCATTGACAGACTTTGCGATGTGATCCGGTCAGCGTTCGCCGTGCCTGTGGAGGGGGGCCTTGCTGCGGTGTTGAATCGGGTCAGATGCTGGTCTGCCGGCGAGGCACTGCCAGAGGATGTGTCCCTCCTGGCCCTGGAGGTTGAATAGCCGTGCGCATCGGGGCGGTCATTCTGCCGAATCAGCTTTGTGCGGAGAATCCACTCTTCTCCGTTGCCTCAGAATTCTATCTGCTTGAACACGCACAGTTCTTTCTGCACCACCGGTATCACAAGAAGAAGCTCCTGCTGCAGCGGGCGTCCATGAAGGCATATGAGCGGAGGCTGCTCGAACGGGGCCTGCGAGTGCATTATGTGGACTTCCGGCAGGGTGCACGGCTTCTGTCGCTGGTGGACCGTCTGAGGAATCGCAGGGTCGGACGGCTTTGCATGCTGGACCCTATCGACGACGCCATCCTCCGCGAGATCGAGGTGCTTCGGACCGCCAGCGGGATCGACGTGACGATTCTGGAAACGCCGCAGTTCCTGACGGACAGAGAGACAATCGGGAGACTGCTTGGCCCAACGGAACGCTACCAGATGTCGAGTTTCTATCCTCGACAGAGAAGACGACTTGGGACTCTCGTCGAGGACGGCAAGCCCATCGGGGGCAAATGGAGCTTCGACCCACAAAACCGCCAACGCTTGCCAAAAAACATGTCGGTTCCCGAACTACCGAGCGTGCCGATGGGCAAGCAGTTGAAAGAAGCCGGACGATATGTCGAGGAGCGTTTCCGAGAAAACCCGGGCACGATGGAAGGTTGGTTCTATCCCACGACACATGAGGATGCACAAGCATGGTTGACGCACTTCATCAAGCATCGGCTGGCCTGGTTCGGACCCTACGAGGACGCGATCTCCGCGGATCAGGCGGTACTATTCCATTCCCTGCTCTCTCCCCTGATCAACACCAGTCTTCTCACTCCCGCTGAGGTCGTCAACAGCGTCGTCGAACGCTCTCGGCACCACAACATCGAGCTGGCCAGTCTGGAGGGTTTCCTTCGGCAGGTGATCGGGTGGCGGGAGTTCATGAGAGGCGTATATGTGACCATCGGCGAACAGCAGCGGAGGGAGAATTTCTGGGGCCTGAGCAATCCGCTCCCGAAGTCCTTTTACGACGGTTCGACCGGCATCACGCCCGTCGATACGGTCATCCGTAGAGTCCTCCGGAATGCCTATGCACACCACATCGAGCGGCTTATGGTTCTGGGAAACTTCATGCTGCTGTGCGAGATTCGGCCAGATGAGGTTTTTCGATGGTTCATGGAGCTATTCATCGACGCGTATGATTGGGTCATGGTGCCCAACGTGTACGGCATGAGTCAGTATGCCGACGGTGGCCGGATAACGACCAAGCCGTACATCAGTTCCTCTAACTACATTCGCAAGATGAGCAACTTCGGGCGCGGTGATTGGTGTGACATCTGGGACGGCTTGTTCTGGCGATTCGTCAGCAAGCACAGGCACGTCTTCGCCGCCAACGCCCGGATGAGGGTCATGGCCGTCCAAATGGATCGCATGGACCGGGGACGACTGAAGACCCATATCGCAACTGCCGAACGTTTCCTCGCTACCCTCTTCGGGTGAACCGGGGGCTCTGAACATGCCGCAACCGGGACGGATATTGGTGACGGGAGCAACCGGCTATGTGGGTAGCCGCCTGGTGGCCCGCCTGCTGGATGCTGGATATTCAGTTCGCGTGTTGGTTCGAGAGCCCGACCGGCTGAGACACAAGCCGTGGTTCAGGCAGGTGGAGATGCGTGAGGGCGACGCCTGTGAAACATCCAGGCTCAAGGACGCCTTGTCTGGCGTCCACAGTGCCTACTACCTGATCCACAGCATGACCGTCGGCAGTCAGTTCGGTCGTCGCGATGTGGCACTGGCGGCCTCTTTTGGAGAGGTTGCGAGGAGCGTTGGTCTACAGAGGATCATCTACCTGGGCGGACTCGGCGAGCCCGGCGAAGTTCTGTCGGAGCATTTGCGGTCACGCCAGGAGACAGGGCAGGCGTTGCGGAACAGTGGCGTGCCCATCACGGAACTGCGGGCGGCAGTGATCGTCGGCGCGGGGAGCATCTCGTTCGAGATGATCCGGTACTTGACCGAGCGAATTCCGCTTATGATCTGTCCGCGGTGGGTCTTCCGACGGATCCAGCCGATCGCGATTGACGACGTCCTTTCCTATCTGGTAGCGGCGCTGGATGTGCCGATCGGAGAGAGCCGGACCATCGAGATCGGCGGGGCTGACGTCCTGACCTATGGGAAGATGATCAAGGAGTACGCACGGCTTCGTGGCCTTCGACGTTTCTTGCTGTCTGTTCCCGTGTTGACTCCCGGGCTATCCTCGCATTGGGTGCATTGGACTACCCCCGTGCCGGCCACGTATGCCCGCCCCCTGATTGAGGGCCTTCGCAGTGAGGTTATCGTCAGAAACGATGATGCCGTCCGGCTGTTTCCCGGAATCCGCCCGATGGGGTATGATGAGGCCGTAGGTCGGGCCCTGGAGGAATTGCAGCCGCAGAGCTTTGAGGAAACGGTGGCGGCCATCGTGGAGAAACCCGTTTCGTGCGGTGTTTCCCGAAGGGTGCTGATCGATAGGGGCATGATCATCGAAGTCTGGCAGCAGACGGCACGGGCCACACCTAAGACGGTCTACGGGGCGTTTTCGAGTCTTGGCGGCAGGCGAGGTTGGTTGTACATGCAGTGGGCCTGGCGGTTGCGTGCGATCCTGGATTCACTCCTGGGCGGGGTCGGCAGGGGTCGGGGACGCACCGGGGACGGACCGCTGCAAGTTGGAGACGCCGTCGATTCCTTCCGGGTCCAGAGGGTGGAGCCCGGCCGATTGCTCCGTCTCCAGGCCGAGATGAAGCTCCCAGGGGCGGGTTGGCTGCAGTTTGAGGCGAGACCCGTGGATGAGCATGTTACTCGGCTGGTCCAAGTCGTCTTCTACGCTCCTCGGGGTGTCCTCGGGCTGCTCTACTGGTATCTGCTCTATCCGGCCCACCGCATGCTCTTCGCTGGACTGCTGAGGCGACTGGTCGCCATGACAGAACTCCCTGGCAGGCACAGCAGTACATAGGTCGGTTCCCGGGGTTGGTAAGACCCTGTGGCAATCCCGAATGGACAGAAGCGGGCTTGCAGCGGTAACTCTTCATTTTGAAAGGGGATAGGATATGGCGGAACTGAAGGTGGGAGACAAGGCGCCGAGTTTCTCATTGAAGGATCAGGAGGGCAAGACGGTATCCCTGGCTGACTTCAAGGGCCGAAAGCTGTTAATCTACTTCTATCCGAAAGCGGATACACCGGGTTGTACGAAGCAAGCCTGCAGTGTCCGCGATGCTGTAACGGAGCTGGCGGGACACAATGTGGCGGCTGTCGGCATCAGTCCAGATCCTCCCGCCAGTCAGAAGAAGTTCGATGGCAAGTATCAGCTCGGGTTCCCCCTGCTCTCCGATCCGGATCACGAGGTGGCCCAGACCTACGGCGCCTGGGGAAAGAAATCCATGTACGGCAAGACGTACGAAGGCATCATCCGATCCTCGCTCCTGATCGACGAAAAGGGTAGGATCGCCCAGATCTCCTACAAAGTCAAGCCCGAAGACACCGTTCCCAATGCGAAGGGGGCCTTGAATGCCAGTTGACGCCTCGGAACCATCCCTGGAAAGAGCCCAAAGAGTTGAGATGGAGAAGAAACTCGCGACGTTTTTGGGTAGCGAGCGACTGGGTGTATTGTCCACCTGCGGCGGTCAACAGCCCTATGCCAGTCTCGTGGCGTTTGGCGCTACAGACGACTTGTCGCACCTTGTCTTCGTGACTCCTCGCCCGACGAGGAAATACGCGAACCTTGTGACCAACACGAGAGTCGCCATCCTGATCGACAACCGATCGCATCGGGCAAGCGATTTCCGGCGGGCTATGGCGGCCACCGCCGTCGGCACCGTGCACGAAGTACGCAAGGCCAGGAACAGCCGGCTGATTCGACTCTATCTGGAGAAGCATCCGCAACTTGAGGATTTCCTCTGGTCGCCGACGTGCGCCGTGTTGGACATTCGGGTGGAAAGCTATTATGTGGTGGAACGATTCCAGCACGTTACCGAGTTGCACCTGCGATGATGATCTGTGACCTTCAGCAAATCGATGACAGCCTGCGTGATACGGTCGGTGGAAAGGCTGTCGCCCTCGCGAATGTGTTGCGGGCGGGGTTTGCCGTACCCAGAGCCATCTGTATCGGCACGCCGGTATACGACCGGTTCGTGGAGGCCACGGGGCTGCGGGCTCGCATCATCATGGAGTATGATCGCAAGCCTTACGATCAGATGCGCTGGGAGGAGCTCTGGGACACGGCCCTGCGGATTCAAAGCCTGTTCATCAATGCGAAATGGCCTGCGGACATCGTCGCCATGTTGCGAAAGCGCATTGGCAGTGAGTTTGCCGGTGTCCCCGTGGTCGTGAGATCTTCGGCTATCGGCGAAGACTCGGCAAGAGCCTCCTTCGCCGGGCTGCACGAATCCTTTGTGAACGTGCGAGGTGTGACTTCGATTCTCGAACACATCAAACTGATTTGGGCGTCATTGTGGTCGGACAGGGCCATGTTATACCGGACCGAGGTCGGTCTCGATGTGAACACAAGCCGGATGGCCGTCATTGTGCAGGAACTGGTCGACGGGCAGAAGTCCGGTGTCATCTTCGGCGTCAGTCCTACCGACGAGGCCACAGCAGTCATGGAGGCGGTCTACGGTCTGAACCAGGGTCTTGTGGATGGGACAATTCAGCCGGACCGTTGGATGATCGCACGGGCTACCGGCACGGTCACATCCCATATTCCTGCCTCGCGTGAGAAGATGGTTGCGCGGAAGCCCATGGGGCTGGGCGTGGTGCCGCTCTCCCGGCAAAGACGATCCCAAGCGCCTCTACAGGAGTCGGAAGTCTACCAAATCTTCCACGCGGAGAAGGCTTTGGAGAGACGGTTCGGAGCTCCGCAGGATGTGGAATGGACGTACCAAGGCGCGCAACTTCACATCCTCCAGTCGAGACCGATTACCACGGCCAGCCACCTTTCTCCACAGGATCTTCGCCCGTGGTACGTTTCGCTGCATCGAAGCCTGGAGACCCTGAAGGAGCTGCGACGCAGCATTGAGAACGAGTATGTCCCCCACATGATCTGCCAAGCCGAACAGCTTGCAGAATTGGACATGACAACGCTGACCGATAAGGATCTCGCGAAGGAAATCCATGTCAGGCAACGTGTTCTGCGATACTGGCAGCAGGTCTACTGGGATCAGTTCATTCCGTTCGCGCACGGGATTCGACTGTTCGGACAGGTCTATAACCGCGCTCTCAAGCCGAAGGACCCCCATGAATTCCTGCGGCTTTTGCCGTCAGAGCCTCTCAAGAGCGTAGAGCGGAACCATCGCCTCATCCAAGCCGCACGGGAGGTTGGCCGGCGGCGCCTATCGCATATGCGGAAAGAAGCTGACAGTTCAACGCTCAGCGTCTTGCTGCAGACGGCTCCCGCAGACCGACAAGAGGCGTTCTTCAGGGAACTAGCCGGGGTCGAAGAGACTGGAGTGGGTTCCAACCCCCTGAAGACCGACACATCGGCCAAATGCTTCTTGAAGGCGTTCCCTGCCCGTGAGCGCAAAAAGGCCGCAGAGATTCTCGAATTGGCACGAGCCAGCTACAAGCTGAGGGACGACGACAACATTTATTTGGGGCGAATCGAGGCGGAGTTACTCCGGGCGCTTGAGGAAACGAGAAATCGCTCCTCGAAAGCCGCAAAGCTCGAAATCAAGGCTGAAAATGCCGAGTTGTTCGCACGAGCCCTGGTCGTACGCAGTTTTCAATTGCCGAGAGGTCGGCATACGATCCGAGAACGACCCGGTCCGGCTATCAGGGCCCGGCAACTCATTGGGCAGCCGGCCGGACATGGAATAGTGGTAGGGCGGGCGCGGGTGGTGCGGAAGGCGGAGGACCTGCTCGATTTCAAGAGAGGTGAGGTTCTCGTCTGTGATGCCGTAGACCCCAACATGACCTTCGTGGTGCCGCTGGCTGCGGGGATCGTGGAGCGACGGGGTGGGATGCTCATCCATGGCGCCATCATCGCCCGGGAGTACGGGTTGCCTTGCGTGACCGGCGTGCCCGATATCTGCAAGGCGGTCAAGACGGGGAACTCCATCACTGTGGATGGGTATCTTGGGATCATTACGATTGGCTCTTCACAGTCCAATCCCGTTGGGCCGACAACGACCGGTCCAAAGCCGCACCGGGCTTCCAGACAGTCCTCCTGATCTGAAATGCGCGCGATTGTCGGGGAGAAGATTCCCGAAGTAGTGGATGAAATGTGAAGGGCCGTCTATCATATGGGTAATCGACAGGTTCCCGTGTGCACGTTTGCAGACCCCCGGGATGTTGGCATGTGGGTCTCTTGCGTGCAGAGACTGACAGATGATTGGGATTGATCACCGAAGAGTCAGAGCATGGGTGTCCGACTGAGTCTATACAACCAACACCTTCTGATGTCCTTTCTGCGCTGGTTCGATGACGAAGCGGGGATTGAGCAACTCTCGAGCCGAGATCCGGAGCGGATGGACTGGTGTCGGGTGATCCCTTTCCTCTTGCTTCATCTGAGCTGTTTCCTGGTAATCTGGGTCGGGTGGAGCCCTGTGGCGGTCGGCGCCGCCGTCGGTCTATATGGGGTCCGGATGGTGGCGATTACCGGGGTCTACCACCGCTATCTCTCGCACCGGACCTACAAGATGTCCCGCTTCTGGCAGTTGGTCGGCGCGGTGATTGCCACGACGAGCGCCCAGCACGGACCCATTTGGTGGGCCGGTCACCACCGCCATCATCATCGGTTTGCCGATCAGCCGGAGGACATCCATTCGCCCGTCCAGAAAGGCTTCCTCTGGAGTCATGTGCTCTGGATTCTGACACCGAAGTACTTCGCCACAAACAAGGCGATGGCAAAGGACTGGATGAAGTACCCGGAACTGGTCTGGCTGAATCGCTATAGCATTATTCCCCCGCTGGGGCTGCTGGCGACCCTGCTCGTCGTGGGCGAGGCCCTACGGCTATTCGTTCCTGCGGCGGGCACGTCCGGTGTGCAGATGGCTGCGTGGGGCTTCTGTATCTCGACCGTGGTTCTCTTCCACGCCACGGCTACGATCAACTCACTGGATCACCTCGTGGGCCGGCGGCGCTACAACACGCCGGATCAGAGCCGCAACAACTGGGTGTTGGCGCTGATCACGTTCGGCGAAGGCTGGCACAACAACCACCACCATTATCCGATCTCGTCACGCCAGGGCTTCTATTGGTGGGAAATCGATGTGACGTTCTATGTCCTTGTCCTTCTTTCATGGCTGGGTATCGTTCACGATCTGACACCCTTGCCGCCGAAGAAGCGCGACAGCAACCGTATCGCTGACCTGGCACCGGCGCCAACGTGAAGAGCCCTTCGGGAAGTCTCGCATGCGCATCGCAGTCATTGGATCAGGCATCTCGGGCATGACGGCCGCCTACCTCTTGCACAGGGACCACCAGATCACTGTGTTCGAGGCCAACGACTACATTGGCGGGCATACCCACACGGTGGATGTGTCTCCCGGCGGCAAGACGTACCCTGTCGACACGGGCTTCATTGTCTTCAACGAAAGGACCTACCCCAACTTCGTCCGCCTCCTTCGGAGACTGGGCGTGCCCTGGCAGAAGAGCAACATGAGTTTCAGTGTCCACTGCGAGCGCACGGAACTGGAGTACTGCCCCAGTTCGCTGGATCGTCTCTTTGCCCAGCGACGGAATCTCCTCCGCCCCGGTTTCTGGCGCATGGTCCGCGAGGTCTTCGCCTATCGGCGGCAGTTGCCACAGATCGCGGAGTTGCCCGTCACGGTCACGCTCGGTGATTATCTGCGGGGGGAAGGCTATTCACGCATGTTCCGGGAGTACTTCATTATCCCTATGGGAGCCGCGATCTGGTCGGCCGCGCCCCGTCGGTTTGAAGCGATGCCGGCCTGCATGTTCGCCCGGTTCTTTGCCAACCACGGATTCCTGAACGTGCGCGATCAACCGCAATGGCTGGTCATCCAGGGCGGGTCGCAGGAATATGCGAGGGTCTTGACGGCTCCGTTTCGAGATCGGATTCGCCTGGACTGTCCGGTGCGGTCGATTCGCAGGCTGCCGGATAGCGTCGAGGTCGAAGCCGCAGACGGCCGACCTGAGCGATTCGACCACCTAATCGTCGCGACCCACAGCGATCAAGCCCTCCGCCTGCTTGCCGATCCCACGGAGAACGAGCGGGAAATCCTCGGGGCCATTTCCTATCAGGAGAACCAGGTGGTCCTGCACACGGACGAAAGCGTGTTGCCCCGACGTCGCAAGGTCTGGGCGAGCTGGAACTACCGGATTCCGCGAGAGACGCGCGAGGGTGCATCCGTGACCTACGACATGAACATCCTGCAGGGACTGGACGCCGCATGGGAGTTCTGCGTGACGCTGAACCCGACAGAAAGGATCGATCCGGAGAAGGTACTGCGGCACATGGCATACGCGCATCCTGTCTTCAATCCGCAGGCTCTGGCCGCGCAACGGCGCCATGCCGAAATCTCGGGTGTCAATCGGACTCACTACTGTGGCGCCTACTGGGCCAACGGCTTTCACGAGGACGGTGTCAACAGCGCTCTAACCGTCTGCGGGTATTTCGGCAAGGATCTGAGCGATGCATAGCGCGATCTACGAAGGTGCTGTTCGGCATCGCCGTTTCACGCCGGTCAGGAACGAATTCACCTATCGGCTCTTCATGATGTACCTCGACTTGGCGGAGTTGGCAGAGGTCTTTCGTAGCCGCCTGTTGTGGTCGACGGACCGGTTCAATCTGGCGTGCCTGCGCCGGAGAGACCACCTGGGTGATCCGGTGGTGTCTCTCGATGAAGCGGTGCGCCGGCTGGTTCTGGAGCGAGCCGGGGTACGCCCGACAGGTCCGATCCGCTTGTTGACGCACCTGCGGTATTTTGGGCACTGCTTTAACCCGGTCAGCTTCTTCTATTGCAATGACCCCAGCGGCGAGAAGGTGGAGACGGTTGTCGCAGAGGTCATGAATACGCCCTGGCATGAGCGGTACTGCTACGTCTTGACTGAGGCGATGAATGAGCACCATCCACCCTGGAAACGCTATCGCTTTCCCAAGACGTTTCACGTCTCACCCTTCATCGATATGAACGTCCTCTACGATTGGCGGTTCCTACCGCCGGGCGAGCGTCTCCAGGTCCACATGGAAGACCACGTTGAGGGCCACAAGTTGTTTGATGCCACCCTGAGCTTGCGACGAAGACCGATCACGGGCATCGCCCTGGCGCGGGTGCTGGCGCGGTATCCCCTCATGACGGTTCAGGTCGTGGCCAAGATCCACTGGCAGGCGCTGAGACTGTGGCGCCAAGGGGCGCCTTTCTACGTGCATCCCAGGAAACGGAAGGCCCCAGAGGAGGCTGCTCATGGCTGAGAAGATTGCTCCCGTTGCAGAACGTCCCCCGTTATCGAGTCGTCCCCGAGCAATTGACCGATGGCTGCGCGGAATCGTCCTGGGCCGACTGGAAGCCCTAAGCTGGGGCAGGATTAGCATCGTCGAAGATGCCTGGACACAATCCTACGGCGGTCACGGGGACGACGGGGGACCGCGGGCCACCGTCACGGTGCGAAACCCGCGCTTCTACAGCGCGTTGGCCCTCGGGGGGAGCATTGGAGCCGCGGAAGCCTACATGATGGAGGACTGGTCCTGCGACGATCTGCCGGGTTTGGTTCGGATTCTCGTGCGCAATGCGTCGGTGATGTTCGGGATGGAAGGCGGCCTTGCCCGGTTGTCCACGGCGGGGCTGCGATTATTCCACTGGCTGCGGCGCAACACCCGAGAGGGAAGCCGGGCCAACATCCACGCCCACTACGATCTTGGGAACGACTTCTACACGCTGTTTCTCGACGAGACCATGACCTATTCCTGCGGCATCTTCGAGAGCCCTTCCAGCACGCTGGCAGAGGCATCCACTGCGAAATACGACAGAATCTGCCGCAAGCTCCATCTGAGCTCGGCTGACCACGTCATTGAGATCGGCTGTGGATGGGGCGGTTTCGCGATCCACGCGGCGAGCCGATACGGCTGCCGCGTCACGGGCACGACGATCTCGCAACAGCAGCACGAATGGGCCAAGAGACGCGTCGAAGAATCCGGTGTTGCCGACCGCGTCCGGATCCTTTTCCAGGACTACCGCGACCTGGACGGCGTCTACGATAAGCTGGTCAGCATCGAGATGATCGAGGCTGTGGGGCATCAGTTCCTTGGCCGGTTTCTCGATTGCTGCAGCAGACTCCTCAAGCCGGATGGTCTCATAGCCTTACAGGCCATCACGATTGTGGACCAGCAGTACGCCCAGCATGTCCGCACAGTCGATTTCATCAAGCGATACATCTTCCCGGGCAGTTGCCTCGTCTCCGTAACGGCGCTTTGTCAAGTGGCGACCCGGAACACCGATCTGCGGGCGGTGCACCTGGAGGACATCTCGCCCCACTACGCCGAGACGTTGCGGCGGTGGCGCAAGGCATTCCATGCGAGGCTCGACGAGGTACGGACCCAAGGCTTCGATGACGCGTTCATTCGGATGTGGGAGTTCTACCTCTGCTATTGCGAAGGGGCGTTCGACGAACATTACATCGGCGATGTCCAGATGGTATTCGCCAAGCCGTTGCACCGTCAGGCATTGCGCTTGCTGAACAAATAGTGACTCACGTGCCATTCCTCGCCGCCCCGGAAACCCCATAGCTCCGCGCAGGCCATGAAGAAGATCCGCCACCGCTGGAACCAGCGCGCCGCCTCGTCGGATCCATAAACCTTGTTGAGAATAGGCACAATGTCGTCCCGGCGGGCGTCCATGTTCTGGAGCCATGCCTCGGCTGTCTTCTGATAGTGAGTCCCGCTGAGACGCCAGTGGTCGCGCAGGACCAGATCGTCCTGGAAGTAGAGGAGCAGATCGTCGGAAGGCATGATCCCGCCCGTGAAGAAGTACTTGCCCATCCAATCGTCGTCGCCCTGTGTCTCGAAGAAGTAAGCGTATTCCCGATGGGTGAAGATGTGCACGAACAGCGCGCCGTCGGTCTTGAGCCACCGGGCAATGCGGCCCAGCAACGTCCTGAAGTTCCGCATGTGCTCGAACATCTCGATGGAAACCACGCGGTCGAAACGGCTGGAAATCGGCATGTAAAAGGGACCCACGTCGGGGAGTAAAAATCGGCATCGAAAATGGACCCACCGCAGTGATCTCCGTAGGCTGAGGGTTTTTGCA
>JALORE010000122.1 GCA_025459125.1 Planctomycetota bacterium
TTCGCTCGATCCGTGCTTCCCTTGCACTTCAACGGTGCGTCTGCCACGAACGGTCTCCGGAGGCGGTTCAGGGGGCAAGCGATACCCACGTCCTCGCCGCCGGTCCCGTAAGCCAACAACCTCGCGGCTGGTTCCGACGTTCTCCGGAGACGGTTCATGGGCCGGACCCTTCTGGAGGACGGCCCATAAGCGGATTCCTTCGGAGGCTCGTAGGTGACAAGCTTCGCTTTCCAGTTTCGGGCTTCCTCCGCTTGTGCCCGGTTTCCTCTTACTCCGGGCACGTGTGATCTTCCCAACCGCACTGTCGGTCCCAGGCGTTCGTCTGGGCGGCTCCCGGTGCCGGAACCCACCACCATTCCCGCCCCCTGAACCGCCTCTTCTCTTGTTCCCTCCGCAAAGTACGGACCATTGACTGGACGCTCCCGACCCGTGTCACCGGCGCACCTTCTTGTCGCGGTACTGCCGCGCCCGGGGGCGACGTGCAACGATTCCCATCTCCGTGCTTTCCCCGACACCCTGGGGATTCCGCAGATTCCGGGGACAGCGGACCTATTGCGATCCGGAATTGCGCGCGGTGTCCCCGGAATTTCTGCAGGCCATACTGCCTTCGTACTCCGTCGCCCTGTAACCGAGGTGTTGACGCAACTCGGTTTCATTGAACCGGTGCCTTGTCTCCCTACGAAGGCCGCTCGATGGTCATGGCTGACGCCAGCAGAGATCTCTTTGCTCAGCGTGACTCTCGCAGGTACAATAGCTCTGTCTCGTTGGGCATGGTTCAGACTTTGCGCATGACTGATCTTCAACTTCATTTTGACGGGCCATTCACTTTTTGTGATGGACCAGACTCTGTGTTCTGCTCAGGATTTTGCAGGTCAGCCGGAGTCTATCTGTGGACGATTCGGCAGGTCAGCGACAGCACTCACCTGATACATTACGTTGGGGAGACAGTTCAGCTCGGTAATCGACAGCGCGAGCATCTGGTTCAGATCCTTGGATTGAATTATGGGATCTTCGATCCCGCCAAGGCTCGGCGCGGAGTCTGCGAACTGCTGTGGAAAGGGCTGTGGCGGGATCACACAGCAGATGGTCCCGGTCGGATGCTTTCCGCGTATCCGCGCCTGAGTGAGCATGTGGTCCGGTACGTTGAAGCTGTCAGCATATTCTTCGCGGAACTGAATGTGGAAACCAACCTCAGGAAACACATTGAGGGTTGCATCGGGTGGAACCTCAGGGAGAATCACCCCGAATGTAAACAGCTCTATCCAGACGACAACCACGTGGGGACCATGAGGGACAAGGGAAGCGGCCGGTTGGTCATAACGGCTGCCGAAGTGATTCGGGGGCTTGATGCTTCCATCCCATATTAGACGCTGAGATTCGACCGGGTGAGATAGGTCACATGGGAACGCAATGAAGAGGGCACGGCCAAACAGTCTGCTCGGGGCACCTTTGCAGTACGCGCCACAGAACGAACTGGGTGTCGTCTTCCTCTTTGCACGCGTGGCCTCCCGCCTGCAGTTCCGAATTGAACAAATCCGGCCGCGTTTTCCCGACTGCATAGCCTACAAGCGAACGGGAGACCATGAGCGCCTCGTGCGCGTTGAGTTTGAGTTCCGCTCCAGCAGCTTCAGGGCACACGGCCATGACCCGCGACAATGTGACTGCATAGTCTGCTGGCACCATGATTGGCCTGACTGTCCTGACCGCATAGCAGTAATAGAATTGAAGAAGTACTTTCATGCAGTGCCGAAGGTCTGGATTCAGCCGGCCAGGCAAGACCAATGGAATTGGCTGGAAGGCAGGAACTGCGTCTCCTGGGGTCTGTCCAAGCGTGCGACAATTGGTGACCTGCTGCTCATGTACCGGTGCCGTCCGGACAAGGCCATCCGCGATCTATACACGGTAGTCGGAGAAATGGAACGCAGCAAAGCAGACTGGCGCAAAGGGGACTGCTACGCGGCGAGGATCAAGCGGCTTTGCCTGTTGGGCTCGCCTGTGTTCCTTGAGGATTTCAGAAACCATCGGATCTTGCGAACTGCATGGTTTGTCCGCACCCGATTTCAGGGCAATCTCCTCGTCTCGGAATACTGGCCGTATATCTACGACATGATCGTCGCTCGAAATCCGCAAACCAAGAAGGCTCTGCGGGCATTTGATCCCGAGACAATGTGATTGGCAAACCGGACAAGGAAGCTGGGGACGCACCCGGTTTAAGATAAGACGATACCAGCAACGCAGCTGTATCTGCAAATTTAACATTCGATGTTAAATTTGCAGGACCCTTCCCGGTCTATTCGGCAAGGTCGGGTCCTCACGAGAGTGGTTGCGGACGGCAGCGACATTGAACGCCCAGATCACTTCAGCTTTCTCCCGGAGAGCCGATCACCAAACCGGGCTCGGCCAGACGACCTGAGGCTTTGGGTTTGGTCCTGGCGCGCAGGACGCGGTTGAAGATGCGCGTGGCAAAGGGCATCAGACCCAGGCGCACGATGGCCACCCATAGGGGATCGACCTTCATCCATGCGACGTTGTAGGCCAGGCGTTTGGCCGTGCCGGGCAGACCGAAGGAGCGATGCAGGATCGAACGGTAGGTCAGGAACTCGCGATAAGCGCGCTTATGGCCCGACTCAAGCTGCTCGGGCGTCATCCGCCGCGGACGAAATACGGCGTGGTCGGTATCGTAGTACTCCCACCGGCGATGCAGGAGACGGCCCTCGGCCTCGAGACGCTCGAAGGCCCGCGTGCCGGGCAGGGGGGTGAGCACGTGGAAGGTGGCGGTCAGGATCTTCCCTTCGATGGCGAATTCGACGGTGCGTTCGAAGATGTCCGGTCCGTCACAGTCAAAGCCGAAGACGAAGCTGCCGTTGATCATGATGCCCGCCTCGTGAAAGCGCCGACAGGCCTCGAGGTAGTCCGTCGTGGCGTTGACACCCTTGTTGTTCGCCCGCATATTCTCCGGCGCAATCGATTCAAAACCGACAAAAAGACTCCGGCAACCGGCCTCATACGCCTCATCCAGATACGCGGGGTCCCGCGTCACATCCAGCGAGCCGGCCGCCTGCCACACGATACCGGACCCGCGCAGGACGTTGAACAAGGCACGCGCAGACGGCCGGTTTGCCAGCAGGTTGTCATCCAGGAAGAAGACCAGGCCGTCCGCGACGGTCTCCAGCTCCCGCTCGATCTCGGCGATCGGCCGCGCCTCGTAGTACCGGGAACCCCAGAAGCTGCTCTTGTAACAGAAGTCACACGCATGGGGGCAGCCCCGCGAGGTCACCATCGTGTTGTGGATGAGATAGGCCCGCGGATTCATCAGGTCGCGCCGCGGCAGGGAAACCAGTGCGGCCGAACCCTCGCGTCGGCCCCGGTAGGTTCCCTGGAGTCGGCCCCTCTTGAAGTCCGCCAGGATCTCGGGCCAGGCCGTTTCGGCCGGCCCGATGCAGATCGCATCGGCGTGTGGCAGGGCCTCCTGGGGCAGACTCGTCGGGTGCAGCCCACCCAGGACGACCTTGGCCCCCCGCGCGCGCCAATACGCCGCCAGGGCGTAGGCCCGATTGGCGCAGGAGATGTACGTCTGGATGCCGACCAGGTCCACGTGGCCTTCGACTTCGGAGCTTTCGACATGCTCGTCCCGCACCAGGATCTCCCACTCGTCCGGCGGCGTCATCCCGGCGATGGTGAGCAAGCTCAACGGCGGAAAACGCGAGTACTTGATCAGGCGAAAGGCATAGTTGTCCAGTTGCTGAAGCGACGGCAGAATCAATAGCAGGCGGCGTCTCATGGGCTTATCCTTTGTGTTGTAGTGCACTTTGTACCACAAAGTAGTGCTCTAAAAAATATATGCGCCATCGTCATTTTGGTTCGTCCATGGTCTGGGTTCCTTTCTCGATGATCTTGCGCAGGGTCTCGACGTAGCGACGAAAGGCTTCCTGTCCTACGGCGGTCAGGCGCAGGGCCGTATACGGCCGGCGTCCCTTGAAGCTCTTGGCGATCTCAATGTATCCGGCTTTCTGAAGGCTCGTGGCATGCGCGCTGAGATTGCCGTCGCTCAAGCCCAGGGTCGACTTCAGCTCGTTGAAGCTCATCTCGGGCGCTACGGCCAGCGCCGACACAATGGCCAGTCGCACGCGTTCGTGGATGACCGGGTCGATATCGTCGGGTTTGATCGAATCGTTCATGTCGCTAACCCCGCCCCGCGTTTGCCGATCACGTACAGGCCGAAGGCGATGTGGAACAAGCCGAATGACAACGCCGCCGTGATCACGCCGTACTGTTGAAAGAAACCGATGGAAGCCACGCCGGCCGCAATGAAGGCTTTTCCCAGGGTTCTCGGCGCGCGGACCGAAAACAGTCCGGCCGTATACACGCCCGTGCCGTAGAGCATCATCCAGACCGGCGCGATATACTGGATCTCCTGCGAGCGCAAGTTGGTGGGGGCCAGGAACTTGACTGTCAGCACCATTGCGATAACCACGCTGGGGGTGAGCGAGAAGAACGCCAGCCTGGCCGAGCGGCCTTTTGGCGAGATGCCTTGTCTTCTCGCCTGCAGTTGGGCGAAGTGAATCTCGGCCACTATGCCCCCGACCCCGATCAGAAACCACATCACACAGAAGGCGATCTGCCCGTTGAGAGAAAGATCCAGCAGGGAGGCGAAGTCGATGGGCGCGAAGCTGGGGTCTTTGACCGAGCGGAACATCAGATAACTGACCAGGCATCCACCGAGAACCATCAGTCCGCCGGTAATGGCCGATGTGCCCGGCAAAATCGTCCACAGGGTGGCCCGCTCCATGATGCGCTGGATTTCCTGCATTCGAACTTGCGCTTCATCGTGATCCATGGCTGCGACCTCCACTAATAGAATCACTCTATTACACAAAGTAGTTTAGCGTGTGGAGAGAACCGCCGCAAGGATTTCTCTGAGAAATCTCGATCTGCCCTGTGGTCGCTGCGGGAATCTCCCGGCCGGGCTACGGCACCGGGAGGTAGATGTAGGTCACGAGCTCGGCCTCCGGCGTGGTATGAGGGTCGTTGAGGTACTCTTCCCACATGGGCATGTAGCGGGCCCAATCTGCTTCCGTCTTCATCAGGCCTTTGCTCTTGAGGAACTCGGTGATCCGGCCGTAGGTCATCATCAGGTTGGGGTAGGGGCCCCGATGGGTGAAACGCAGGGTCTTGGCGCCGGGCAGGAACTCGACGGAGCCGGCACCGCCTTCGATGGGGATCGGCGCCGGCGCCGCCACGGGCATGGCCACGACGAACTTGACGCCGTCCGGGTCATAGGACGTGTAGATGGACCGCGGCGGTCCGGACGGGACCAGGGCGTGCTGCGGCAGGAACGCGCCCAGTTGCTCGAAGGTGGTCCGCATGGCCCGGCCGATGGCAGCCGGATCGGGGCCGCATGTTCCCGGGATCTGCGCCGCCAGCACCGGCGGGACTTCCACTTCCGCGAACTCCAGCGCGTCAAATTGCGACATGGCCACACTCCTTTACTCCCGGGGCATCCCCGTGTCGTGGATTATGGCCCCGTCGGCTGGGAGGGGCAAGCGGAATCCCGGCTATCCCGGTCGTTCCAGGGGCCCGGTCCCAGATTCCAGGCCGTCGCGGTGCTTCGTGCGTACCGACTCGATCGGCATGGCGGCCCGCCGGGGCGAGGGGGAACCCGTTCTTTCCTTGAGGATTCTGCCCGCCATTGCGTCCAGCCAGGGTCGGCAGACGGGGGACGGTTCGCTCGCAACGAAGGTGGTCATCGCCTGGAGGGCGTATTCATTGTCCGTCTCCGTCAGGGTGTGGATCACCATGATCGTTCGGGGCCCCACGCGGGGCAGCGCTGCACTCAGAGGATGGACCAGGCCCGGATCCCGGATCATCCCCAGGGCTTGGGCGGCCACTCCGACGAGTCCGTGCCGGTCACCTCCGGCCAGTGCTTCGCACAGTGGGTCGATCGCCCGCGGATCTGAGGTTTGTCCCAGGGCCAAGGCGGCGGCCTGGTTCACCGCGCTGTCCGTGTGCCGGAGCGCCTTGGCCAAGCGCCGAATGGCCTTCGGTCCGCCGATTCGGCCGAGCGCTTCGGCGGCGAACACCTGGAGGGCGGCGTCCCGGCGCTTGAGCGACCTGGCCAGGGCGCGGACGGCCCGCTCGCTTCGCATCAACCCCAGTGTCTTGGCCGCTTCTTGCTGCTCCGGCGGATCGCCGCGTCGCAGAACCCTGATCAACCCTCTTACGTCCTTGGCCTTTTTCAGCGCCGCCACGTCATGGGACATCAGCTCACCCTTCTCTTTTGATTCCGAGTCGTGTTTCGACACTCCGTGTTCGTGCTGCCATCACGTACGCGCAGACAGAATCGCTGGATTGTGCCGCCGCATTTTGGTGGGCTTCCCTGCTCGCTTATGAACCCCCGTCAGACAAATGCCGTACCTGCTTCGAAACTCATCGCCCGACATCCATGTGCCGAAAATTCACTCATTATCATGATAATCTTTTTCGAGCGAAAGTGCAAGCGCAATATGTCGCGGCGAAAAAGAACGATAAGAGTTTCTGATGATGAATTCAGAATGTCTTATGATAGGTATTACGGGAAATTGTGTGCGCGACGGCCCCCGATACGTATGATATTAAGCAAAAGCCGCCTGTGCGGTCGGCCCCCGCGTGCGGGAGGGCGTTTGAGGATACGGATGGACATACGACAACACAATCAGGGTCTCTATGAGACGCAGTACGAGCACGATGCGTGCGGCATCGGGGCCGTGGTGAACATCAACGGCGCGCGCGACCACGCCATCGTCGACTACGGCCGGAAGATTCTCATCAATCTGACGCATCGCGGGGCGGCCGGCGCGGACGAAACCACCGGCGACGGTGCCGGCATCCTGTTCCAGATTCCGCACGAGTTTCTTGTCACCGAGTGCGACCAGCGGGGTTTCTCGCTGCCCGATCCGTTCAGCTATGGCGTGGGAATGGTTTTCGGACCCAAAGACGCAACCCGTCGCGCCGCGTGCGACCGTGTTCTCGAAGAGGCACTGGCCTATTACGGAATCAAGACGCTCGGCTGGCGCGACGTGCCGACCGCGAGCGACTGCCTGGGCAAGATCGCCCTGGCGGCGGAACCCTCCATCAAGCAGGTCTTTGTTGACGGGGGGAGCCTGGAGCAGGAAGACCTGGAGCGCCGGCTCTACCTGGCCCGCAAACGTGCGGAGAGGCTCGTCAGTGAGCGGTTCGGCGCGCAGGCGGAGGATTTCTACGTCGTGAGCCTCTCGTGCCGGACCATCTGCTATAAAGGCATGTTCATGGCCTGGCAGTTGTTCGCCTACTATCCGGACCTGGCGGATGAGCGGGTCAAGTCGGCGTTGGCGATTGTCCACCAGCGGTACAGCACGAATACGTTCCCGAATTGGCGGCTGGCGCAACCCTTCCGCTGCATTGCCCACAACGGCGAGATCAATACCCTCAGCGGCAATCGCAACGCCATGCGGGCCCG
Source organism: Planctomycetota bacterium (assembly GCA_025459125.1). Classification (GTDB taxonomy): domain Bacteria; phylum Planctomycetota; class Phycisphaerae; order Sedimentisphaerales; family Anaerobacaceae; genus PLanc-01. The sequence continues at coordinate 7,475 of JALORE010000122.1, forward strand.
CGCGCCGAAGCTGGCCAGTGGCGTCTTCGGCGAGCACCTGGCGGACCTGCACCCGGTTCTGACGCCGGGGGGCAGCGACTCGGCCTGTTTCGACAATACCCTGGAGCTGCTGGTGCAGGCCGGGCGGAGCATGCCGCATGCGATGATGATGATGATCCCCGAGGCCTTCGGCGCCAAGTATCACATCAGCACCGACAAGCGGGCGTTTTACGAATATCACTGCTCGATCATGGAGCCCTGGGATGGTCCGGCCGCCATGCTCTTTACGGACGGCCGTCTCCTCGGCGGCACCCTCGACCGCAACGGTCTGCGGCCGTGCCGCTATCTGGTGACCACCGACGGCCTGGCGATCATCGGCAGCGAGGCGGGCGTAGTCGACCTCCCGGCCGAGAAGATCCGGGTCAAAGGCCGGCTGCGGCCGGGACGCATGTTCTTGGTCGACACCGTCGAGGGCCGGGTCATCTCGGACAACGAGATCAAGAGCAAGATCACGCGCCAGAAGCCGTATCGCCGCTGGCTGGAGGAGAACCGTATCGAGCTGCGCGGCCTGTTCGATGCCCCCAAGCTCGTCAAGAGCGATCCGCAGACCATCGCCCGGCGGATGCGGGCCTTCGGCTACACCCGGGAAGAGCTCAAAATGGTCCTGGCCCCGATGGGGACCCACGGCCAAGAGCCCGTTGGCTCCATGGGCAACGACACGCCGCTGGCGGTTCTCTCGGACCAGTCGAAGCTGCTGTTCAACTACTTCAAGCAGCTCTTTGCCCAGGTGACGAACCCGGCGATCGACCCGCTGCGCGAGGGGCTGGTCATGAGCCTGATGGCCTTCACCGGCAAGAAGCGGAATCTGCTGGCGGAGACGCCCCAGCATTGCCGCCAGCTCAAGCTGCCGCACCCGATCCTGACGGATGAAGACCTCGAACGCCTCCGCTCGGTCCGGCGCGAGGATTTCCGCGTGGTTACGGTGCCGGCCTTGTTCGATGTGCCGCGCCGTGGCATGAGCTTGGGGGGGCCCTTCCAGCCCATGCAGCATCGGCAGGATGCCGATGCCACAGGACTGGGCGAGGCCCTGCGCCGGGGTCTGGAGATGCTGATTGCCGCCGTCGAGAAGGCCGTCCGGGAAGGGGCGGTGTTCGTGATTCTGAGTGACCGCGACGTGTCCGAAACGCAGGCTCCGATCCCTTCGCTGCTGGCGACTGCGGCGGTCCATCATGCGCTGCTGAACCAGGGCCTGCGGCACGAGGCCGGGCTGATCGTCGAGAGCGGCGAGCCCCGCGAGGTCATGCACTTCTGTCTCCTGGTCGGCTACGGCGCCAACGCGATCAATCCCTACATGGCGTTCGAAGCTCTCGACGAGCTCCACCGGCAGGGTGAGCTTGGCGCGGACCTGGAGCCGGTGCAGATCGCGGACAACTACATCGCCGCGGTCAAGAAGGGCATCCTCAAGACCATGAGCAAGATGGGCATCTCGACTCTGCGGAGCTACTGGAGCGCCCAGTTGTTCGAGGCGGTCGGACTCCACCACGACGTGGTGCAGACCTATTTCACCGGCACCAGCTCGCGCATCGGCGGCGTGGGCCTGGAGGAGATCGCCCGGGAGACGCTCGAGCGGCACCAGGGAGCCTTCGCGCCGCGTCCGGCGGGTGCCATGGACCTGGAGTTCGGCGGCGACTACCATTTCCGCCACTCGGGCGAGCGGCACCTGTGGAACCCGACAACCATCGCGAAGTTGCAGCACGCCGTTCAGAATAATGACCGCAGTTCCTACCTGACCTACGCCCAGGCGATCAACGACCAGTCACGGGCCCTGTGCACGCTGCGTGGGCTGTTTGAGTTTGTTCCGGGTCAGCCCGTGCCGCTGGAGGAGGTCGAACCGGTCGAGGAAATCGTCAAGCGGTTCCGCACCGGCGCCATGAGCCACGGCTCGATCAGCAAGGAGGCCCACGAGTGCCTGGCCATCGCCATGAACCGGCTGGGCGGCATGAGCAACACCGGCGAAGGCGGCGAAGACCCGCAGCGCTACCGGCCCGAGTCGAACGGCGATTCGAAGAACTGCGGCATCAAGCAGATCGCCAGCGCCCGTTTTGGCGTCACGATCCATTACCTGGCCAACGCCAAGGAGCTGCAGATCAAGATCGCCCAGGGCGCCAAGCCCGGCGAGGGCGGCCAGCTGCCCGGCCACAAGGTCACGGCGGAGATTGCCAACCTGCGCTACTCGACGCCGGGCGTGACGCTGATCTCACCGCCGCCGCATCATGACATCTACTCGATCGAGGACCTCGCGCAACTCATCTACGACCTCAAGTGCAGCAATCCCGGCGTGAAGGTCTCCGTCAAGCTGGTCGCCGAGGTCGGGGTGGGCACCGTCGCGGCCGGCGTCGCCAAGGGCAATGCGGATGAGGTCCTGATCAGCGGTCACGACGGCGGCACCGGCGCCAGCCCGCTTTCCTCGATCAAGCATGCCGGCTGCCCCTGGGAACTCGGCCTGGCGGAGACCCAGCAGGTGCTCGTGATGAACAACCTGCGGGACCGCATCCGCGTCCAGGTGGACGGCCAGATGCGGACCGGGCGGGACGTGGTGATCGGCGCGCTGCTGGGGGCCGAGCGGTTCGGTTTCGGCGCGGTCGCTCTCGTGACCTTCGGCTGCACGTTGCTCCGCAAGTGCCACGAGGGGGCGTGTGCCTTCGGCATCGCGACCCAGGACCCCGAACTGCGCCGGCGCTTCGCGGGCAAGCCCGAGTACCTGGAGCGGTACATGCACTTCGTCGCCGAGGAGGTCCGCCAGATCATGGCCGCCCTGGGCTTCCGCAAGGTCGACGACATGGTGGGCCGGTCGGATCGGCTCCGCATGCAGAAAGCCATCTCGCACTGGAAAGCGAAAGGCCTGGACTTCACCGGCGTTTTCTACCAGCCGGACATCTCGGACGGCAGGGCGATACGTTGCATCGTCTGCCCGCCGGATCGGCTCGCCGACCACCTGGACTGGCAGATCCTGGACAAAGCGGGCGCCGCAATCGATGGGTGCCAGGCCTGCGCTCGCGCAGGCACGTCTTTGTCCCAGCATCAGCATGACCACGCCAGCGCGGGCATGGCACCCGGCGTGGGGCTGTCACCCGAGAATGGTATGCCGGTGGCGGAGGGCCAGATCCCGACCCCGTTCCGGATCGAGATGCCGATTCGCAACGTCAACCGGACGGTCGGGACGATTCTCAGCCATCGGATCGTCGAGAAGCACGGCCCGCAGGGACTGCCGGACGGCGCGCTCGAAATCGTCCTGCGCGGCTCCGCCGGCCAGAGCTTCGGCGCGTTTCTGGCCCCGGGGGTCACCTTGCGTCTGATCGGCGACAGCAACGATTACCTGGGCAAGGGGCTCTCCGGCGGCCGGATCGTGGTCCAGACGCCGCCGAACTCGCTCTTCGTGCCCCACGAGAATATCATCGTCGGCAACACGCTGCTCTACGGCGGCACCAGCGGTGAGGTCTTCATCAACGGCATGGCCGGCGAGCGGTTCGCGGTCCGCAACAGCGGCGTGACCGCCGTCGTCGAAGGTGTCGGCGACCACGCCTGCGAGTACATGACCGGCGGCACCGTCGTCATTCTCGGCCAGACCGGCTGCAACTTCGGGGCCGGCATGAGCGGCGGCCTGGCCTACGTGCTCGACGAGCTGCAGTTGTTCGATACGCTGTGCAACCTGGACCTGGTCGAGCTGGAGACCGTCTGGCAGGAGCAGGACAAGGCCCTTCTCTACGACCTGATCGAGCGGCATCTCCAGTGGACCGGCAGCGCCCGGGCCAGGTACATCCTGCGGGCCTGGCCCGACATGGTGGGCAAGTTCGTCAAGGTGATTCCGACCGATTACCGCAAGGCCCTCGAACGGATGCGGGCCGTCGAGCACCGCGACACCGAAACCACCCCGGCGACCGAGGAGGTGTTCCGATGATCGTCAGTCGTCCGTCGGTTACACGGCGGGTGGCCGCGGCAAGCGGAGTCCTCGGAGCTTGCCGATGGCGTGGGCGCATCGACATGGGCCATGGGCAAGGCCCGCGCAAAGCCTTCGGCCTTGCCGCTGCCGCCCGGCGAAAAGACGAGGGCGGGACGCCCTCGACACGAAGAAGCGAGGGCAGGATGCCCGCGGCACGCAAGGGCGAGACGCCCTCGCCACGAGGTGGTTCATGGGTGAAGTAAAGGGCTTTCTGAAACATCCACGTCAGCCCGTCGGGCATCGGACGGTCGAAGAGCGAATCCGCGACTTCGAGGAGACCGACCTGCCGTTGACGCCGGAGGCGATCCACCGGCAGGCGGCTCGCTGTATGGACTGTGGCATCCCGTTTTGTCACGGGGCCGGCTGCCCGGTGGGCAACAACATCCCGGACATGAATGAGGCCGTCTACAAGGGCCAGTGGGAACAGGCCTGCCGGATTCTGCACGAGACGAACAACTTCCCGGAGATCACCGGGCGGATCTGCCCGGCGCCGTGCGAATCGGCCTGCACGCTGTCCATCAGCGATCAGCCGGTCCTGATTCGGCACATCGAGTACCAGATCGTCGAGCGCGGGTTCCAGGAAGGCTGGATCAAGCCGTTGCCGGCGGCAAAGAAGACCGGCAAGCGCGTGGCGGTGGTGGGCTCGGGACCGGCCGGGCTGGCCGCGGCTCAGCAGTTGGCCCGGGCGGGCCACAGCGTGGTGGTCTTCGAGAAGGATGAGCGGGCCGGCGGCATGCTTCGCTATGGCATTCCCGACTTCAAACTGGGCAAAGCCATCATTGACCGACGGCTCGCCCAGCTCCAGGCCGAGGGCGTCGAGTTCCAGACCGGCGTCCTGGTCGGTGCCGACATCTCCGCCCATTATCTCCGCAAGATGTTCGACTGCGTCTGCCTGGCGATGGGGGCCCGTCAGCCGCGGGACGTGGCCGTACCGGGCCGGGAGAAAGGCAATATCTTCTTCGCCCTGGACTACCTGGCCGCCCAGAACCGGCTGTGCGCTGCCGAGCCGCTGGATGGCCTGCCGCGGATCAACGCCCGGGACAAGGTTGTCGTCGTCCTCGGCGGCGGCGATACCGGCAGCGACTGCGTCGGCACGGCCCGCCGGCAGCGGGCCAAGAAGATTTACCAGTTGGAAATCCTGCCGAAGCCGCCCGAGATGCGTCCACCGGACACGCCCTGGCCGACCTGGCCGCGTCTCATGCGGACCTCGTCCTCGCACGAGGAAGGTTGTGAACGGCGGTGGTCCGTCCTGACGAAGGCCTTTGCCGGCGACAACGGCAACGTCAAGGAGCTGCACGGCTGCGAGGTCGAATGGCTCAACGTGGACGGCAACTGGAAGCTCCAGGAGCTGCCCGGGACGGAATTTGTGCTGAAGGCCGACCTGGTGTTGCTGGCGCTGGGTTTTCTGCACGTCACGCAGCACGGATTAGTGCAGGATTTAGGCTTGCAACTTGACGCAAAAGGTAATGTAATAGCGTCCGGTTACCAGACAAGCGAGCCGTGGGTCTTCGCGGCTGGCGATACAATCAGTGGCGCCGCGCTGGTGGTCCGGGCGATCAACAGCGGGCGCGAGGCGGCGGCGGCAATGGACCGTTGGTTGCGTCAGGGACCCCCAACGCGATGAATCGCATTTCGGTGCTCCCTCCCCAGCAACGCGCCAAACTCCCTGCCCGCACGCTCCGTGCAGCAACAGGAGGCTATTGAGAGCGGGTCGGGTGTGGGTTCCACACCGTACATGAGGACCACCCGCGGCGGTCGACGTGCAGGCGCTTCCGGGCCGGGATTCCACAGGATAGAAGTATGCCCAAACGCAAGGATATCCATAAGATACTGATCATCGGCTCCGGGCCCATCGTTATCGGCCAAGCCTGCGAATTCGACTACTCGGGAACACAGGCCTGCAAGGTGCTCCGCAAGGAAGGGTACAAGGTCGTCCTGGTCAACAGCAATCCCGCGACGATCATGACCGACCCGGAGCTGGCCGACCGGACCTACATCGAGCCGATCACGCCCGAGGTCGTGGAGAAGGTGATTCGCCGGGAGAAGCCCGACAGTCTGCTGCCGACGCTCGGCGGGCAGACCGGCCTGAACACCGCCGTGGCCCTGGCGGAAGGGGGCGTGCTCAAGAAATACGGCGTCCGGCTCCTCGGCGCCAACCTGCGGGCCATCAAGAAGGCCGAAGAGCGCGACCTCTTCAAGAAGACCATCCTCAATATCGGTCTGCAGGTGCCCAAGAGCGGCTGCGCTCACACCTGGGAGGAGGCCAGACGGATCGTCGAGCAGGTAGGCTTTCCTGCGATCATCCGTCCCTCCTACACCCTCGGCGGCACCGGCGGCAATATCGCCTATAACGCCGAGGAGTATGAGAAGTACATCCGCTGGGGTCTGAGCCTCAGTCCCAAGAGCGAGGTGCTGATCGAGGAATCCGTCATCGGGTGGAAGGAGTACGAGCTGGAGGTGATGCGGGACCGCAAGGACAACGTCGTCATCGTCTGCTCGATCGAGAACCTCGACCCGATGGGCATCCACACGGGCGACAGTGTCACCGTTGCTCCCGCCCAGACCCTGACGGACAAAGAATACCAACTCATGCGGGATGCGGCCCTGAAGATCATCCGGGCCATCGGCGTCGAGACCGGCGGCTCGAACATCCAATTCGCGGTCCACCCGGAGAACGGCAAGCTCTACGTGATCGAGATGAACCCGCGCGTCTCCCGCAGCTCGGCCCTGGCCTCCAAGGCCACCGGTTTTCCCATCGCCAAGATCGCCTCGCTGCTGGCGGTAGGCTACACGCTCGACGAGATCCCCAACGACATCACGAAAAAGACGCCGGCCTGCTTCGAGCCGACCATTGACTACTGCGTCGTCAAGTGGCCGCGGTTCACGTTCGAGAAGTTCCCGCAGACGCCCGCCGAGCTGACGATTCAGATGAAGTCCGTCGGCGAGGCCATGGCCATCGGCCGGACCTTCAAGGAGGCCATGCAGAAGGCGATTCGCTCCCTGGAGATCGACCGGTACAGCCTGGACGATCGCCGCGTGGACCGGTCCCTCCCGTCGGATCGGCTCAAGGACAAGCTGCGCCACAACGGCTGGGACAAGCTCTGGTACGTTGCCGAGGCGCTGCGGCGGGAGATCCCGGTGGCGGAGATCTTTGCGTTGACGAAGATCGACCCGTGGTTCCTGAACAACATCAAGGACATCGTCGAGCTGGAGGCGAAGCTCGTCGCGGGCAAGGGCCGGCTGCCGGAGAAGGACCTGCTGGAGCAGGCCAAGCAGTATGGTTTCAGCGATAAGTACCTGGCCTCCCTCGCCGGGGTACCGGAATTGGAATTCCGCCGGCACCGGCAGGGGCTTGGCATCGACTGCGTCTACAAGACGGTGGACACCTGCGGCGCGGAGTTCGAGGCCGCCACGCCGTACCTGTACTCGACCTACGAGACCGAGTGCGAGGCCCATCCGACCACCCGCCGCAAAATCGTCATCCTGGGCGGCGGGCCCAACCGCATCGGCCAGGGCATTGAGTTCGATTATTGCTGCTGCCACGCGGCGCTGGCCCTGCGGGAGATCGGCGTCGAATCCATCATGATCAACTGCAACCCGGAGACGGTCAGCACGGACTACGACACGTCCGACCGGCTCTATTTCGAGCCGCTGACGTTCGAGGACGTGATGGCCGTCGTGGAGAAGGAAAAGCCCGACGGGGTCATCGTCCAGTTCGGCGGCCAGACCCCGCTGAAGCTGGCGGTTCCGCTGGAGAAGGCGGGCGTCAAGATCGTCGGCACCTCGCCCGACAGCATCGATCTGGCCGAGGACCGCAAGCGGTTCAATCAACTGGTCAATCAGCTCGGCCTCTTGCAGCCCGAGAGCGGCACCGCGACCAGCTACGACGAGACGCTGCAGATCGCCCGGACGCTGGGGTTCCCGCTGCTGATCCGGCCTTCCTTCGTGCTGGGCGGCCGCGCCATGCGCGTCGTTCACGACGAGGAGAGTCTCAAGGCCTGCGTCCTGGAAGCGATCGACGTCTCCGGCGAACACCCCATCCTGATCGACAAATTTCTCAGCGACGCGACGGAGATCGATGTCGACGCGATCTGCGACGACCGGCACGTGGTCATCGGTGGTATCATGGAGCACATCGAAGAGGCCGGCGTCCATTCCGGCGACAGCGCCTGCTCGATCCCGCCGGTCAACCTCAAGCCCGAGATCATCGCCGAGCTCACGCGGCAGACCAAGCTGCTCGGCCGGCACCTGCAGGTCCGGGGACTCATGAATATCCAGTTTGCCATCCGCGACGACCGGATCTACATCCTGGAGGTCAATCCCCGGGCCTCGCGCACCGTCCCGTTCGTGAGCAAGGCCATCGGCGTGCCCCTGGCGAAGCTGGCGGCCAAGATCATGGCGGGCCTGAGCCTGGAAGAGCTCGGCTTCACCCAGGAGATTGTGCCGACGTACTATGCGGTGAAAGAGGCGGTGTTCCCCTTCCTGAAGTTCCCGGGCACGGATGTGCTGCTTGGGCCCGAGATGCTCTCGACCGGCGAAGTCATGGGCCTCTCGGACAATTTCGGCACGGCCTACGCGAAATCCCAGATCGCCGCGGGCAACACGCTGCCCACCGGCGGCAACGTGCTGTTCAGCGTGCGCGACGCCGACAAGGCCAAGGCCGTCGGCCTGGCCCGGCGGCTCCGGGCCCTCGGTTTCAAGATCATCGCCACCAAGGGCACGTGCATCGAGTTCATCAAGAACAACATTCCCTCGGAATTCTCGCTGAAGATGACCGAAGGCCGGCCGAACATCGTCGACGCGATTATCAACAAGCAGGTCGACCTGATCGTCAACACGGCGGTGGGCAAGCAGTCGATCCTCGATTCGTTCTCGATCCGGCGCAGCGCCGTCGACCGGCAGGTGCCCTACGTCACGACGATACGCGGCGCCGAAGCCGTCGTGCGGGCCATCGAGACTCTCAAAGCCAAGCGGACCACGGTGAAGCCGATCCAGCTCTATTATCGATGAATTGCGATTTATGATTGATGATTGCAGGCGGAAGATGAGGACTGAATGAGAATTGGGGGCCTTCTTCAAATCATGAATCGTAATTCATGAATCATCAATTTGCAGGGAGATTGCCAGTGAGAGCTGCCTTACTCTTGGAGGACGGAACGTACTTCGCCGGCCGGGCGTTCGGCGCCCGCGGCCAGCGGTGCGGCGAGGTCGTGTTCAATACGAGTCTGTCCGGGTATCAGGAAATCCTCACCGATCCCTCGTACCACGAGCAGATCGTCACGATGACCTACCCGCTCATCGGCAATTACGGCACCAACCCCGAGGATGGGGAGTCGCGGAAGCTCTTTGCGGCCGGCTTCGTCGTCAAGGAGAATTGTCCCTATCCCAGCAACTGGCGCAACGGCGGCACGCTCGCTGATTATCTCCAGCAAAGGGGCGTCGTCGGCATCGAGGGCATCGACACGCGCCGGCTCGTCCGTCACATCCGCACGCAAGGGGCCCTGCGCGGCATCATCTCCTCGACGGAGACGGATACGCAGAAACTGGCCGAGAAACTCCGGGAGTATCCCGGGCTCGTGGGCCGGGATATCGTCAAGGACGTGACGGTCGATCGACCCTATGAATGGAATCAGGGCGTCATCGACGTGTCGCAGCCGGCCGGCGCGCACCGCACGGGTATTCCGCCCGCGCGGCACAAGATCGTGGCGTTCGACTTCGGCATCAAGCACAACATCCTGCGGCTGCTGGTTTCGCATGGCTGCCAGGTCACCGTCGTGCCTGCGCAGACGACCGCGGCACAGGTCCTGGCCCGCAAGCCCGACGGCGTCTTCCTCAGCAACGGCCCCGGCGACCCGGCGGCCGTCACCTGCGCGATCGACACGGTCAAGATCCTGCTGGGCCAGGTGCCCATCTTCGGCATCTGCCTCGGCCATCAGATCCTCGGTCTGGCTCTGGGCGGCCGGACCTACAAGCTCAAGTTCGGCCACCGCGGCGCCAACCACCCCGTTAAGAACCTTGACACCGGCAGGATCGAGATCACCAGCCAGAATCACGGCTTCTGCGTGGACCTGGATTCCCTCGCGGACAAGGACGTGCAGCTCACCCACATGAACCTCAACGACAATACGCTCGAGGGTCTCCGTTGCGACCGCCTGCAGGCGTTTTCCGTCCAGTATCACCCCGAGGCCTCCCCCGGCCCGCACGATTCTCAGTATCTCTTCCAGAACTTCATCCGCCTCATGGACACCCGTGCGGCGTAGGAACTGGCTCATACGGAATACGCCTGAGAATTTCGTAACGTGGGTGGCCGCGGCACGCGGAGTCTTCGGATGGAAATCGGCATGTAAAAGGGACCCACGTCGGCGCCGAATTGGGACCCACCTAAGGCATACTATATACCCTTACATCATGTCGTCAAGGGGATTGTCATTGGGACCCACCTAAGGCATACTATATACCCTTACATCATGTCGTCAAGGGGATTGTCATTGTCCTGATTTGCTCTTCTTCACCGACTCGCGGAACCGGTAGCTTTCGCCATTCATCTCGAAGATGTGGCAGTGATGGGTCAACCGGTCCAGCAGCGCCGCCGTCATCCGTTCGCCCTGGAAGATCTGGCCCCACTCACTGAAGGGCAGGTTGCCGGTGATCAGCAGACTGGCCCGTTCATACCGATCGGCGAAGACCTGGAACAAGAGTTCGGCGCCGGTTCGGCTGAAGGACAGATAGCCCAGCTCGTCACAGATGAGCAGATCTACCCGGTCGAGCTGGTGCAAGAAGCGATCGAGTTGGTACTGCTTCTGGGCTTCCTCCAGGCGTGTCACCAAAGCCGCCGCCGTGTAGAACCGGACACGCCGGCCGGCCCGGCACGCCGCCAGACCCAAGGCAATGGCCAAGTGTGTTTTCCCGACCCCTGAACTCCCGATAAGGCACAGGTTCTCGTGCTGGTCCAGCCATTGGCAACGCGTCAGTTCCACGAGCTTCTGCTTGTTCAGGTTCGGCACGAGGCTGAAGTCGTAACTGTCCAGGTCCTTATAGACTGGGAACGCAGCCTGCTTGATCCGCGCCTGGAGCGCATGGGCACAACGCTGCGCCGACTCCAATTCCACCAGACGCAGCAAGTATTGGAGATAATGCGCGTTCTCCTGGGCCGCCTCCTGCGCCAACTTCTTGTACTCGGCCAGAATCGTCGGCAAACGCAAACGCTTCAAATGTACCGCCAACAGCCGTTGTTCGTTTTCCATCGTCATCGCGGGCTCCTTGTCTCTGAGATAGTAAAAGATCGAAGTGGTTCAGCTTAGGAAGGGGAAGGACAGAAGAATGATCCGGGTGTGCCGCGGCGGGCACATCGACCCCGCCAGCGACCGGACGGTTCCCCAGCCGCCGGACCGTGGCGATGATGTGATCGGGGTTCAACGTCGTCTTCTGGCAGCAGTGGGTGATGGCCTCCTGAACCACTTTCACCGGGTATTCGGCCAGCAGTTGTAGGACCCGCACGTACTGCCGCGCGCCGGCCGCCAGCCCCTCCCGCTGTTCGAACTCGGCCCGTAACTGGTCGAAGCAGGCCGGCAATTTCCACTCGGTAAACACGAAGGAATGGTCCAGGGCGGCGGGCCGGCGACCCAGGATGGCCAGGTAGTGCTGGGGCTCCACGATCCACTCCCCGCGGGCGTAACTGCGTGCGTGGCGGGCAATCACGCTCGTGCCGGACACCACCTCGATCCGTTCCACATACGCTTTGATCGTCACCGTCTCGAAGGCCCAGCGGCGCGGAACGCTGTAGCGGTTCGTATCCAACCGCACCGTCTGGTACTTGTCCACCTTGGCCGTCTCCGGGACGAACGGATCGAAGGCCCGCGCCGGCAGGGGCAGTGCCGCTTGCCGATCCTGCTCGAACAGCTCCCCGACTGTTTGCGTCCGGCTGGCCATCACATGATCCCGCTTGGCCAAAGCGCACGACCGCAGGTACACATTCAACTCGGCCAGGTCCTGCACCCGAGGCACGGGAGTCGCCCAGTCCCGCTGCAGGTCGTAAACGCTGTGCTCCACGTAGGGCTTCTCGTTGCCCCGTGCCGGCATGCAGAACCGGGGATCAAAGCAGTAATGGCTCGCCAAGGCGGCGTACCGCGACTGCACCTTGCGCTGGCGCCCTTCCAGAACCGCCGTGGCCACCGTCGTGGGATTGTCCCACCAGACTTCCCAGGGCACGCAGCCGAAAAACTCGAACCCCTGGACCATCCCCGCCAGAATCGCCTCCGTCTGTTCGCTCGGCAACGCCACGGCGAAGCGATAGCCCGAGTGACTCCACGTCAGCAGCAGCACCGAGACGTGCTGGCGGCCCTTCGGAAAGTCCACGTAGATATGGCCAAAGTCTGCCTCCAGCCGCCGCCCCGGTGGATGCGTCAGCGGGATAAACGTCTCGCGTTGGACCCGACCAATCTGGCCGACATACCGCCGGACCTGGTCGTAGCCGCCGGTGTAGCCATGCTCGTCCCGCAGGCGACGATAGAGCTTGGCCGCCGTGTGCTGTTGCTTGCGGGGGGCTTGCGGATCCTCGGCCAGGATCTGCTCGATCCACGCCTTGTACGGGCCCAGCCGAGGGGCGGGTCGCTCCTGCTGTAACGTGTACGGTCGGGGCTCGCTCTCCGTCAGCGCTTCTCGGACCTTTCGCCGGGAATGGCCAAACCGCCGAGCGATCTGCCGAATGCTCATCCCATCCCGATGCGCAATCCGGATCCTACAGTAATCTTCCACCGTCAGCATCCCTTCTTCTCCGTTATCCGAGGGCCTGCAAAAACCCTCAGCCTACGGAGATCACTGCGGTGGGTCCATTTTCGATGCCGATTTTTACTCCCCGACGTGGGTCCCTTTTACATGCCGATTTCCA
>JALORE010000382.1 GCA_025459125.1 Planctomycetota bacterium
GCCCTCGAGGTAGATCTGGTCCAGCGTGCCGGAGTAGATGCCCTTGGTGCCCTGCACGCGATAGATGAGGTCGTAGGGCCGGGGCAGTCTCGTATCGTAATAGAGCGTGACCGTCTGGCCGTTGACGGTCCGGATCAGGCTGGTGTTGATATCGGCGTCGCGGTTGCCGCGCGTGCCGGCGGCGCTCATGGAGACGAGATACTCGAACCGGTTGCCGCGATTGATGTCCAGCCACTGGGCGATCGGCCCGAGGGGGTGCGTGGGGTAGGCGTTGGCCGTGCGGACCTTGTCGCCCCAGACGCGGGTGTTCGTGACCCGGTCGTACCCGATGTAGTGCTGGTAGCCGGCCTCGCAGTGGCGCAGCTCGCCGAAGAGGCCCCGGCGAAGCAGGTGGTGGACCAGCATCACGTTGCGGAAGTAGCAGCAGTTCTCCAGGATCACGCAGTACTTGTGCGTCTTCTCCGCGGTTTCGACCAGGTGCCAGCACTCCTCGATCGTCTCCGCGGCGGGGACCTCGGTGGCCGCGTGCTTGCCCGCGTTCATGGCAGCCACGGAGATTGGCGTATGCCAGTTCCACGGCCGGGTCGCATTGATCACGAGGTCCAGCTCCTCGGTTTCGCAGAGCCGTTGGAAGTCGGTCTCCCCGCGGGCGTAGCCGGTCGGCTGAGGCTGGCCGGCGGTGGTCACCAGTTGCTGCGCCCGGACGACGCGTTCCTCGATGATATCGCAGACCGCCCTGACCTCGACCCCTTCCAGCTCCAGCAGAATCTTCAGCAGCACCGTCCCCCGCCCGCCGATCCCCACCAACCCGATGCGTACTTTCTCCAGCGGCCTCACGTCGGACGTGCCGCCCGCCGGGACCTCGTGCCCTACAGCCCACGTGGTTGCAGTCGCGGCCGTGGCTTTGAGGAACGCGCGGCGGTCATAACGCTCATTCATGGTCCTTCTCCTCGATTCTACTGGTTGCGTTCCGTCCAGTGCCTTGGACACTATTATGGTCCCGGTCCGTCGCAGAATCAAACAGCAAGCATGCTGCTGGCCCAGGGCAGAAGATCCCAGGGGTATGGCGGCCGCGGGTTCGTAGTGACGCCGTGAGGCGTTGTCCTGTGCGCCCTTGCGGGCACACCACCAAGCCAGGTTTGCGGCCTTGACGATACCACCCGGACGGGGGTGGAGCGCATCGTTCCATACTCAGGGTGGCAGCCTCGAGCGAAGCGTGGCGGGGAGACGGCGGTCGTGTTATGATGACCGGTGATGATGGATAGCAGCCAACTGCAGGAAATCAGGCTTTCTTTCGACCGCGGGACGCTTCTGTTGACGGGGCCGCGGCCGTGCGGGGACTCCGTGGCGGGGGCGTCCCGTCCATGGACGCCGGATCACGGGCAGGATGCCCGTGCCACGTGGACGTGGGATACCCGCGTGGGGGCGTGGCGCTGCGAGGCGATTCACTACCGGGCCGTGCGCGAGGCGCTGAGCGGGCGTTTCAGGCGGCAATTCCGGGACGAGGTGCCGGCGCCCGTGTCGGTCTCGTGGCCGAAAGAAGATCTGCCCGAATTGCGGGTGGAGCAGAAGGAGGCGTTGGAGGCCTGGATCAAGGGCGGACAGCGCGGGCAGATCGTCATGCCGACCGGGACCGGCAAAACGGAAGTCGCGTTTGCCGCAATGGCCGAGACGCAGATCGCCACGCTGGTCGTCGCACCCGTCCGCGACCTGATGTATCAATGGCATCGGCGGATCCTGGCGACGTTCGGGTACGATGCGGGGATTGTGGGCGACAATACGTTCGACATCAGGCCGGTCACGGTTACCACCTATGATAGCGCCTATATCCACATGGACAAGATGGGAGCGGGGTTCGGCCTGCTGATCTTCGACGAGGAGCATCATCTGCCGGGCAAGTGCCGGCGCGAGGCCGCGGTTCTCAGCGCCGCGACGATGCGGCTGGGACTGACCGCGACACCCGAGCGGTCCGATGGCCTGGAAACGGACCTGGACTGGCTCATCGGTCCGGTTGCGTATCGGCTGCCGTTTCAGACGGTCCGCGGCTCGACGCTCGCCGACTTCGACGTGGTGCGCGTGCCCGTCGCACTGAATGAGGTTGAGCAGGCGACGTACGACCAGTGCACCCGGGTTGTGCGCCACTTCCTGGCGGCCCGCCGCAAGGAGACGCCGGGCTACACCTGGCAGGACCTGTGCAAGGAGACCGGCAAAGACCCGCAGGCCCGCCATGCCCAGAAGGCGTACTATCTCAAGCAGTCCATCGAGAATCGCGCCGCCGAGAAGCTCCGCGTGCTGGAAGACATCTTCCGGCTGCATCACGGCCAGCCGACCCTCGTCTTCGCCGGCTCCAACGCGATGGCGATCGAAGTCTCCCAGCGGTTCCTGGTGCCGACGATCCTGTCCCACACGCGCAAGCGCGAGCGGCTGACCGTGCTTGATGGTTTTGCCAAGGGCCAGTTCACTGTCCTCGTTGCCAACCGCGTGCTCGACGAGGGCGTGGACGTTCCCGAGGCCAAGGTGGCGGTGGTCATCGGCGGGCAGGCCTCCACACGCCAGGCCCAGCAGCGGCTCGGGCGGGTCCTGCGCCGCTCCGGCAACAGCCGGGCCACGCTGTACGAAGTGGTCTGCGAGGATACGAAAGAGGTCCACCGCTCCCGCAAGAGGCGGCAAAGCGATGCTTACGAGCGCACAGTCCATCGTCGAGTATAAGGCCGGCCGGGCCATCCCCGACCGCTTGACGCAGCAGACGCATCGGCACTATCTCGATCACGCCGAGAAGATGCTGGCGATCTACCGGGACGGCCTCGGCCAGCAGCGCCGTTTCCTGCACCGGCAGGTGGAGGACATCTTCGTCGATGAGCCCGACTGCCCCCTCCGGCGCATCGAGGCGTTCTGCAAGCTGCTCGACGACGCGAGCGTCTTTCAGGCCGATGCCGCCGGCCGGGCGGCGAAGCTGCGGCTGGAGGTCTTTTCCCGGGCCGCCCGGCTGCACCCGCTCGTGCAGGAGCCGGACCGGCTCTTCGAGCACGAGGAGAAGGCGGCGAAGCGCCAGGTGGCCGAGGAGTTGGGCACGCCGTGGGATGTGATTCGCCAGTGCCTCTACGCGGATGTCATGGCCTATCAGCAGCTCGAGCAATTCACCGGCTACCCGGATGCGGCGGCTTTCCTGTCCCGCTACAACGTCGCGCAGCTTCAGACGTGCCTATACCGGGCCGAGAGCATGACAGTCACCGCCACGCGCGACCTCAAGACGATCGTTCGATACGCCAAGCTGGCAAAGCTGCTGCACGAGATTACCCGTAGCATGGGCGGCTCGCCCATGACGGGCCCAGGCATCCACGGGCCAGATGCCCGTGCTACTGATGGGCGGGACGCCCATACCACGTATCGGATCACCTTCTCCGGCCCGGCGTCGGTCCTGCACGAGACGCGCCGCTACGGCGTCAACTTCGCGCGGTTCCTGCCCGCGCTGCTGGCCTGCCGGGGCTGGACCCTGGAGGCGGCCGTGCCCACACCCTGGAAGACCCCGGCCAAGCTCATCGTTTCCGCGGCGGACCGTTTCACCAGCCATCTGCCGCCGCCGGAAGAATTCGATTCCACGGTGGAGGAGGCGTTCGCCACCAAGTTCGGTCCGACCCGCGACGGCTGGCGGCTGATCCGCGAAGGCGATATCCTCCACGAGCATCAGAAGACCTTCATCCCGGACTTCACGTTCCGCCACGAGGACGGCACGGAGGTTCTGCTGGAGATCGTCGGCTTCTGGACGCCCGAGTACCTGGCCGGCCGGCGCGAGACGCTCCGCCGGTTCCGGCGTCACAAGATCCTGCTGGCGGTGTCGGCAAGCTCCCTCCGCGCCGACGCCGTCCTCACGGACAACATCCTGGTCTACAAGACGACGCTCAAGCTCGCGCCCGTCCTGGCCGCCCTGGAGACCATCCGCACGGCCTCACGATCGCAACGAGATCCAACCGAAAGGCTGCCAACAGAAGCAAGCGAACGGTAGACACCGCCGGCATACCATGGCGAGTGTAGCAACGCAATGAGCACGACAACGATCAGAGCCTCGAACGGAATGGACGTTCGATCCTCTTCTGTCATTCCCGCGGAGAGCTTTTCCCCCAACTGATCGGGGGCGAGAATCCAGCAGCGTGGTGCCTCGCGCGGCCTCGGCCCGATACCTCGTGGTAGGCCCGCTGTCCGCCATGGCAGCCGAAGACCCATTCTATGGAAGGCTTCTACACGAACTCTTGGAGCAGGGTCAGGAGCTTGCGGTCGAGCTTATGGCCGTGGAAGTCCTCGTAGGCGACGTCGGTCCGGCCGGAGTCGAGGATGCCGAACGAGCCGCGGAAGTTCCACAGGGCCAGGCCGATGCCGTGACCGGTGAGGATCTCCAGCACATCCCGCAGCCATTTCAGCGAGACGTCGTGCGGCGTCTTGTTGAACGTTCCGCCCTCGCCGCAGTGAACACCGACGCCCAGGCGGGCCAGGTCCGCCCATTTCTGGTAGTGCTCCTCCAGGCGTTTGCGGTCCCAGCCGTTGCCCGGCCAAGCCGGCTGGGGGAAGTTGGCGCTATTGACCCATGAGGCCCCGTAGTGGCTGATGAACATCGGCTGATAGGCCCGCGTGCTCTGGGCGATCTTGAGGTCGGCCAGTTCCGGGGCGGTCTCGTTGCCGTAGCTGATACCGTCGGCGACGACGAGCCGGTCCGGATTGATCTCGCGAATCGCCTGCACCGTCGTGCGGACGACCCGCTCATGGTCTGCGCGGCTCATGGTCTTGCCGATCGAGGGTGGCTCATTGACCAGATCGAAGCTGAGCTTGGCGCGCCCGATGCCCTGGTACCGCTTGGCCATCAACTGCCAGTGGAAACAGAAAGCATCCAGGGCGGACTTGTCCTGCCACAGGTTGTGCGGTTCCGTGAATTCCCGGTTGACCGAGTACCCCGGCGCGCGATGGAAGTTCAGGCTCACGTGCAGGCCGCACTGGTTCGCCAGCTCGATCCCCCGGTCGAGCCTGGCCAGCATGGATTCCTTGACCTTGTAGTCATCCCCGTCCTCGATCCAGAGCCGGTAGACCGTGGGGAATCGGACAAAGTCAAACCCGAAGTCCCGCATCCACTTGAAGTCGTCCTCTGCGAAATCCCCGCGGCTCCGCATGGTGAACATCTCCAGCAGATTGAACCCCCGCCAGCGGGGAATTGCGGTCTGCGCTCTGGATTTCGCCGCCGGATTCTCCTCGGCCTGCGCCAAACCAGGGACCGCTACGGCCGTCGATCCGGCGACCACGTGCTTGAGGAACTCACGACGACTGCTCACCACGGCAGCACCTCCCGAGAAATGCCCTTGTTTCACC
>JALORE010000383.1 GCA_025459125.1 Planctomycetota bacterium
CGAGCCGGAGGATCTCGGCAGCCTCCGCGGAGAAGTGGAGTTCAATGCGGTCGCGCCCTACGTCGGCCTCGGCTTCGGCAACCCCTTGTCGCCGGACCGGCGGTGGGGACTGGCGCTGGAGATCGGCGTCGCCTTCATCGGGTCTCCCGACGTGACGCTGTCCGCCACGAGTCCGAACCAGGCTCTGGCGGACCAACTGGCCGGGGATCTGGCCCGGGAGGAGCAGGACATCGAAGATGACTTGGAGAAATTCCAGTTCTATCCGGTCCTGTCCCTGTCTCTCTTCTATCGCTTCTGACCCCCTCCAGGCCTGGCTCGCTAGAGCCGCCGGGACCCGATCGCCTCAGGCGGACCTGCGAACCCTACTCACGGAGGTCGGAGTGGTGCCGCCGTCTCTCCGCATGGGCGGCCACCGTTCGTCGACCCGGATGGGAGGGGTTCTGCTCCCGTCAGCGGGTCGGGTGGAAGGACACCTCTGGCAAGAGGCAAAACCGCCCGGTGATTCGGCCGCGTGCACCGGGAGCGAACTCACAACCGGCGGACATGGTAGTCGCAGGGGACTCCGCGCCGGGAGCGGCTCGCGGTGCGCCATAGCTCTCCACCGGGAAGGAAAGGGCGAGACCATGACGATGGAACGCAAAACGGCAGTGGTGACCGGTGCTTCCAGCGGCATCGGGGCCGAGTTGGCGCGGATTCATGCTGCGCACGGCGGCAGCCTCGTGATGATCGCACGCCGTCGGGAAAAGCTCGAAGCGCTGAAGGCCGAGTTGGAGAAGACATATGGAATCGCGGCGTACGTACTGGTGCAGGATCTGACCGAAGCCGGGGCCGCGCAGCAGGTGCACGATCATGTCCGGTCGCTGGGGCTGGCTGTCGATGTCCTCGTCAACAATGCCGGCTTCGGGTACTGGGGGCCGTTCCACGAGCAGGACTGGTCTGTGAACGAGGCCCTGATCAAGGTCAACATCCTGGTATTGGCGGCGCTGACGCGCATTTTTGTGCCCGAAATGGTCGCCCGCGGTCACGGGCGGGTCCTGAATGTCGCCTCCATGGCCGGTTTCGTGCCCGGGCCGCTCCACGCGGTCTACTATGCGAGCAAGGCGTTCGTGGTATCGTTCAGCGAAGCCCTGGCCAACGAGCTGGCCGGCACCGGCGTCACGGTCACCGCCCTGTGTCCCGGTCCCACGGAGACCGAGTTCGCCCGAACACCCCAAATGCGAGACGTCCACCTCACCCGGCGGATGGATTCCGCCCGCCGCGTGGCTGTGATCGGTTACGAAGCCATGCGCCGGGGCAAGCCCCTCGTGGTGCCGGGACTGCTCAACAAGATCACGACCCACGGTCTGCTGCGTCTGTCCCCCCGCCGGCTGACCACGCGCGTTGCCCGCCGGCTGAATGAGAAACGATAGTCATGCCGCCGACGGGATGCAAAATACGTATTTGTACGGATAGAAAAGTCCCTTCATCTCTGTGATACTCTCCGCCGGGATGTATCCCCGAGCCCGTGCGTCAGGTCAGGTGGGCTCCACTTAAAATCACTTGCTGGGGAAAAATGTGGATTTTTTCATCAACACTCGGCTTCCGACAATCGCCAATATAGGGGCCGCTTGTTGTGGGTTGGACGGGACCCCTGCGTAGAGGTATAGGCGGTTTCGCGTGACGGGCCGTGGTGCGAATCAGGGGATTGTGTGCAGTTGCCCTCGGGTGAGGATGAGCCCGGGCCGGCACCTGCGATTGAGCGAGAGTCGGATGATGGTCGTCTCGGGCAGCCGTTGCCCTTGTGGCAGGAGCAATGACAAGTCGATCCCGCAAATGCATTTGCGTGCTTGAGAGAGAGCCGCACTTTGGGACCATGTTGGGTGAGAGGCTGACGCCGGATGAGGCGCGGGTCAACGGTTTCTCCTCGCCTCAGGAATGCCTGGCGGCTCTGGCGGCCAAACCGTGCGATCTGCTGATTGTCGACTTGGGCGCCTGCGAGCAGGACGGCCTCGACATGCTCGAGCACGCCCGGCGGATGACCCCATGGCTTTCCAGCCTGGCCATCGTGGAGCATGCCGCGGTCTCGTGCGCCATCCGGGCCATCAAGGCGGGAGCCGGCGATTGCCTGGACAAGCCGGTGGAGCCGGACCGGCTGCTGGCGGCCGTGGGAAACCAGTTGGCACGGGTCACCGTGTCGACGCGCCACCCCAAGGCCCTCACGGCGATGGAAATCCAGATTTTGCACCTGATCCTGGCCGGCAGGACCAGTCATGACATCGCCGCCGAGCTGCACCGCTCGAAGCGCACCATCGATGTGCATCGCAAGAATATCATGCGGAAACTCCAGGCCACGTGTTTCGTGGATCTCGTCAAGCGTGCGCTTGGCATGGGCTTCACGGAGTCGCCGAAGGGGACGAAGGACGCCCCCGAGCCGGGCGCTCCGAACCGTGAGCCGCCGCCGGACGAAGACCGGGACGCCGGCCCGCCGGCCGACACGCCCTCCAGCCCTATCACGGGGTCAGACCTACACATTTGATTCCGCTGAAAAACCCCCTCTCTTTTTCAAGATTGTCCTTGTCTTTTATAACGAGGTCGGGTAGACTGCGGGGGTCAGCCAATGGAGTGTCTGGAGGGCCCCGCATGACGCTTTCCCTTCGCGACCGGCAGTTGAGTTTCCTCGATGTTTCCTTCCTGGCCTCGAACCTGTTCGACGAGAAGAACCCCTACTACGTGTTTCGCCAGAAGGTGCTGCCGGCGTTGGAGGCCCAGCGGGATCCGCTCGAGGCGATGTACTGTGCCACCAACGGCCGGCCCCCGATCGATCCGGTGCTGGTGGCGGGGGTGACGCTGCTGCAGTTCATGGAGAAGGCCCCGGACCGCCAGGCCGTCGAGCGGCTGCGGATGAATCTGGGGTGGAAGAAGGCCTTGGGTCTGGCGGTGGACGACCGGGGGTTTCATGCCACGACGCTGGTATATTTTCGCCAGCGGCTGCTGGAGCACCAGCAGGGCCGGGTGGCCTTCGATGCGCTGTTGCAGGGATTGGAGCAGGAGGGGCTGATCGCCCGGCGGGGCAAGCAGCGGCTGGATTCGACGCACATCCTGGCCCAGGTGGCCCACATGAGCCGGCTGGAGAAGACCCGCGAGACGGTGCGGCTGTTTCTGGAGATGCTGGAGCGGACCGGGCGGCTGGGAGAACTGCCGGAAGGAACGGTGTGGCGGGAGCGGTATCTCGATAGCGACGTGCTCTGGCACAAGCTCAGCAAAGAGGTTCTGGCCGCGAAGTTCCAGCAGACCGGTCAAGATATGCAGACGCTCTTGGCGTGGGTGGAGAACCACGAGGACCTGCGGGCGCACGAGAAGACGCAACTGCTGCAACGGGTCTTCGGCGAGCAGTTCGAGGTCACGCCGACAGGTCCGGCCGTGCGGAAACAGGAAGACAGCGGCACGGTCCAGAACCCCCACGATCCCGAGGCCCAATGGGCCGCCAAGGATCAGGACAAGACCAAGACCTGGGTGGGCTACAAGGCCCAGATCGCCGAGACGGTGCCGGAGGAGTCCGGGCCGAAGGCCCCCGGTGAGCCGACGCGGGCGTTCCTGACGGAAGTGACCACGACCGAAGCGATTATCAGCGACCTGGAAGGCTGCGAGCGTCTGGAACAGCAGCAGGAAGAACACGGCCTCGGCCGGGCGGCCACGAAGTACACCGACGGGGCGTACGTCACGGCCCAGACGCTGGCGCAGGCCGCTGCCGAAGGGCGGGAACTGATCGGTCCGGCCCACCCGGCGACCAACACGCGGAGCCAAGGTTTCGCCACCGACCAGTTCGACATCTCCATCGCCCAGCGGCGGGCGGTCTGTCCGGCGGGCCAGGCCAGCACCCAGTGCAGCCGCCTGGAGAATCAGGAAACCGGGCGGATCGAGTACCGCTTCGAGTGGGGCGCGCAGTGCGACGCGTGCCCGTTGCACGCGCAATGCACCCGGGCCGGCAACGGCCGCCGGGCGGTGGTGGTCGGCGAACATCACGACTTCTTGCAGGCCCGCCGCCGCCAGATGCAGACGCCGGCCTTCCAGGAACAGATGCACCGGCGTAACGCGATCGAAGGCACGATCAGCGAGTTCACGCGCAACGGCGGGCGGCGCAGCCGCTACCGGGGCCTGGCCAAGACGGCGTTGGCGAACTATTTCCAGGGAGCGGCGATCAACGCCAAGCGCTGGATTCGGCTCTTGCAGTACCGCCTCGGTGCGGGCAGCGCCGCCAGCCTGTAATATAAGGACAAAGGAGATCTATACTCGTATGCAAACGCCCAGCCCTCGGCTCTCGGATAGAAACTCAGGAAAAACGGCTTCCCGCGCTTTGCCCCGGCCGCCACCCCGGTGATTCTTCGCCTTCGCGCACGCCTTACGGGGGAGCTACACCCTTTCCCCAAAAACGGGGGTTCTTCAGCGGAATCCCCCAAACGCGACACATCGAGTTTGGGAACTCTTGCTTCTCAGCAGGGCATTATCCTCCCCAACGGCAAGGTCCAGAGTACTCTCGTCTTCGCTCTCCGGCAGGCGATCACGAAAGGACCCCGCTGGTGCCGTGAGCAAACCGAGCAAGAAAGGCCCACGACCCTAGCACGATGGGACCATGCGGTTCTCCTTCTACCATGCTATTGGCCCAAAGCGGAAAACCTCCTGCGCCCGCCCGCCTTGGGGCGTGCCCGGATCAGGACGTACGCGGACACCTGACAAACTGAAAAGGATTGCATCCTGGCGGGCCGAGGGTACCATGGCGGGCAGAGCTGTCGGGTTGCCGCGGGCCGGGCATGGGTGTCTGTGACCCAGGTGGCGGTCATCCGCTGGCGGATTGGCGATGTGGGATCTGAGATTCGTAATCTGGGATTTGCGATCTCCGGAACTGGGAGGCAGGAACTATGGGCATCTCCAAGCGAAACCGGTTGATTTCTTTCGTGGCCATCCTGTGCGCCGTGTCCCTGCCGGCGGCGGGGGGGGCGCGGGCGCCCGCTCCGCGCGAGACCGGGCGGGGTGCCGGCCAGGCCCGGGCCTGGGAAGGCACCATCACGATTCCGACCTACGGCTGGTCGGACGATGTGAATCCCAAATTCTGGGCTTTGGAGGACCAGATCAAGCTCTCCACGACCGTCAAAGGGGCCATCGTATACCCGTATCCCATGCAGGACCACCTGTCCCGGACCAAGGCGGACCGCACGTACAAGGCCCTGTTCCTGGAGAACGAGTACCTCAGGGTGATCTGCCTGCCGGAACTGGGCGGACGGCTCCACTCCGTCCTGGATAAAACCACCGGCGAAGAGACCTTCCACGCCAACAAGGTCATCAAGCCCAGCATGATCGCGATGCGCGGGGCCTTCATCAGCGGCGGCGTCGAATGGAACGCCGGACCGCAGGTGCATACCGTGACGATCGTGTCGCCGGTCAACGCCGTACTGGGGACGGGCGCGGACGGCGCCGCGTACGTGGAGGTCAGCAACCTGGAGCAGACGTTGCGAACCCGCTGGACCGTCCGCGTGACCCTGCACCCGGGCCGGGCCTATCTCGACGAGCAGATCCGCATCTTCAACCCGGTCGATGCCGTGAATCCCTACTACTTCTGGAATTGCACCGCGTTCCCGTGCCGCGCCGGGACCCGTTTCATCTACCCCATGACGCTCGGGACCGACCACAATGGGGTCAAGTTCTTCGACTGGCCCGTCCATGAAGGCCGGGACCTGTCCTGGCTGAAGAACTACCCGGAGGCGTCGTCGATCTTTTCGGTGGACTGCGTCTTCGATTTCTTCGGGGCCTACGACGTGGACGCCGACCGGGGCGTCATCCAGGTGGCGGATCACTACGAGCTGAGCGGCAAGAAGGCCTGGACGTGGGGCACCTCCGAGTTCGCCCTGGTGTGCCAGAAGAACCTGACCGACGACGATGGGCCATACATCGAGGTCCAGAGCGGGCCGCTGCCGACGCAATCCGACTATGGCATGCTGCTGCCGCGACAGCAGGTGGCATGGCGCGAGTGGTGGTACCCGGTCCACGGGCTGGGCGAAGGCTTCGAGTTCGCAACGAAGGACCTGGCGGCTCAGACGATCCGCGTGGGCGGCAGCCTCCAGTTACGGCTGCTGGCGACCGGCCGGTTCTCCGGCGCCACGTGTGTCGTGTCGCGGCCCGGTGCCGAGCGCGGGCCGCAGGCCCGCGACACGGGGAAAGTGCTGATCGCCAAGCGGCTGGATCTGTCCCCGAAGGAACCACAGATTGTCACCTTGTCGCCCGACCCCGGGGCCGCGGTGGACGTGACCGTCCGGACCGCCCGGGGTACGGTGCTGGCGGCCTTCACGACGCCGCTGCCGATTCCCAAGACCGACTCGCCCCAACGGCCCGACTTCATGAACAAGCCGGAAGGGGAGCTGACGCTGGAAGAGAAGTTCCTCCGGGCCCAGAAACACGACCTGTCCACGAACCGCAAGCGCGCCCGCGAGTTCTACGAGAAGGCCCTGGCGGACGACGCCGGTCATACGCCGGCCCTGCGGGGCCTGGCGGTGCTCGATACCGAGGCCGGACTCTACGAAGAGGCCATCACCCGGCTGCAGAAAGCGGTGGGGCGGGACCCGAGCGACGGCGTCGCCTGGTACTTCCTGGGCGTGAATTACCTCCGCACCCATCGGGCCGGGGAGGCACTGCGTTGTGCCCGCGAGGCGACCCGCGGCACGGGGACCGGGGCCCTGGCGTTTGACCTGGCCGGCCGGGCTCACGCGGCGCTGGGCGAAACGCGGGCGGCCCTCGGCGCCTTTCGCGAGGCGGTGCGTTTGAATCCGCGGGACGCCTTGGCCGGCGATCACTGGCTGCTGGCCCTGTACGCGAGCGGGGACACCGCGGCGGCGTTCAAATACGCCCGGCAGGCGGTCGCCGATGATCCCACCGACCTGGTGCCCCGGGCCGTGCTGGCGTTGCAGGGCGAGCGGGAGCTGCGCGAGTTCGTCAAGGAGGCCCGCCGTCTCGTTGGTGAGCCGGACTTCGAGATGCTCGAGACGAGCTTTACCTTCGCGGACGTGGGCCTGGCGAAAGAGGCCGCCCGGCTCCTGCACGCCGTCTGCGTGGAGCCGGTGCCCCCGGCGCAGCGCAGCGCGCTGCCGATGTACTGCCTGGCCTGGCTGGCCGGGCGGCAGAAGGATACGGAGACGGCGCAGAACTGGCTGCGCCAGGCGGCGACCACGAACAGGGACTTCGTCTTCCCGTCGCGTCCCGAAGAGCTGGAAATACTCACCTCGGCCCTGGAGCAGAACCCTGACGATGCCTGCGCCCACCTGCACCTCGGCAATCTCTATGCCCACCTGGGCCGTCCCGCGGAGGCGGTGACCCACTGGCAGAAGGCCGCCGAGCGGAACCATTCGCTCAGCGTGGCGCACCGCAACCTGGGTCTGTACGCCTGGGCGGTGAAGAACGATCTGGAACAGGCCGAGAAGTCCTACCGCCAGGCGATCGAGGCCCGGCCCAAGGACCAGACGCTCTACCGTGACCTGGCGGAGATTCTCATGGCGCAGGGCAAACGGCCCGACGCGATCGAGTTGCTGGAGGCCATGCCGACCATCGGTCTGCCGCGGGCGGAGATCATCATCATGCTCGCCCAGGCGTACCTGGACGAACAGCGTTACGACGGTGCGATCGATCTGCTGGAATCCACGCCGTACTTCGTCAACTGGGAAGGCCAGACCATCACGTGGGACCTCTTCCATCGCGCTCACCTGCGCCGCGGCGAGAAGCGTTTCGAGGCGAAGGATTTCGACGCCGCTCTGAAGGACTTCGAAGCGGCGTTGACCTACCCGGACAACATCGGAGTCGGCCGGCCGAACCGGCCGCGGGTGGCCGCCGCGCAGTACTGGCGCGGCAAGGCCCTGCACGCGCTCGACCGCCTGGAAGAGGCTCGCGCCGCCTGGCAGGCCGGCGCGACCGCACCGGAAGGCCGTTCCGAACAGGACAAGTACCGCCAGCTTTGCAGCGATGCGCTCCATGAGAACCGGTCGTGAACGGCTGCTGGCGACGTTACGCGGCGAGCCGGTGGATCGCCCGGCGGTGAACTTCTACGAGATCGGCGGTTTCGACGTGGACCCCGATGACCCGGATGAGTTCAACGTCTACCGCGATCCCTCGTGGCGGCCGCTCCTGCAACTCGCGGAGGAACGAACCGACCTGATCCGCATGCGCAGCGCCGTGCGCGTCCGCTCCTGGGAGGCGCCGTTCGAAGTTCTGCCTTCCGGCGGGTCAGAACCGCGGACACGCGGGGCTTCCCACGGGGTACACCGGTACGTGGAGGGCCCGTGGCACTGCACGCGCGTGACGATCCAGGCGGGTGACCGGCTGCTGTCTTCGACGACGCGTCGGAGTCCGGAGGTGGACACGGCCTGGACGACCGAGCATCTGCTCAAGAACGTGGATGACCTGAAGGCGTACCTGGGACTGCCGGAAGAGTTCTTCGCGGAAGAGATAGACCTCGCCCGGCTCCTGGAGGCCGACGCCGAGGTCGGCGACCGCGGGATCGTCATGGTCGACACCGAGGATCCCATCTGCGCCGCGGCCTCGCTCTTCCGCATGGAAGATTTCCTGACGGTAGCCTTGACGGAGCCGGCGTTGCTGCACCGGCTCCTGGAGAAGCTGTCCCCGTCTCTGTACGCGCGAACGCAGCACGTCGCGCAGGCCTTCCCGGGCCACCTCTGGCGGGTCTATGGCCCCGAGTACGCCGCCGAGCCCTTTCTGCCCCCGCGGCTGTTCCAGGAGTACGTCGTTCGCTACACCGAGCCGATGGTCCGGGTTATCAAGCAGCACGGCGGTTTCGCCCGCGTGCACTGTCACGGCCGGCTCGCCGCGATTCTGGACCTGATCTGCGAGATGGGCGCGGATGCGACGGACCCCGTCGAGCCGCCGCCGCAGGGGGACGTGAGCTTGGAATACGTCCGCAGCAGATATGGCGACCGGCTGGTCCTCTTCGGCAATATCGAGCTTTCCGACCTCGAAGCGCTGGAGCCCCCCGATTTCGAACGGCTCGTGGCCCGGACGCTCGCCGACGGCACGCGGGGGCCGGGCCGGGGTTTTGTCCTGATGCCCTCCGCCGCGCCCAACGGCCGCCAGATCACCGCCCGCACCCTGCAGAACTACGAGACCATGGTGCGCCTGGCCGAGCGACTGTAGCACCCCGCCCAACCCAGAAGAGTGAGTTCGGGGTGGCAGCGGCAAGCGGAGTCTGCGGAGCTTGCCGCTGGCGGATTGCCTGTGCCCTGGACCATCGCCAAAGCCTTCGGTCTTGACGATGCCGCCCCACACGACTGCTTCACACAGCACAATGGTGCTTGCTGTGCGCTGTTCGGAGTTCCGCGTTTACGCGGTCCTGACCCGCCGGAAGGCGGAACTCCGAACGGCCGTCACACGGTCTCGTTGCGTTCGGCGTCTATCGGGGCGTGGCGTCGAAGACGAGGACCTCGAAGGGCTTCAGCTCGAACGGGTGTTCTTCACCCGCCGTCAGCGCCAGCGGGGTGGTGCCTGCCTCGCTCTTCCAGGGACTCTTCAGCGCGTACGCCTGTGCGGCTCCCGCCGGCAGCTCGAAGGCCTTGCCGATGTCGAGCGCGATTCGGCCCGGCTCA
>JALORE010000384.1 GCA_025459125.1 Planctomycetota bacterium
CCCAATCGGAATCAAGGCAGAAGAGAGACAAGTTCTTGCCGACACGAGGTTTAGGAACGATGGCGCCCGAAAGACGCCCGGGAAAACAAAGCCAATTCCCGGCGCCGTCCGGTTCTTGCGTACTTCGGTGCTTCTTGGGGCTCCGGCCCAAACCCCGGCATTTTGCGCTTTACGCCAGTAGCATGATAAGGACCGCCCAACGTGAAGGTCCTTGCGGGCGGACCCCGGACCACCCGACAGGCTCCTCGTCGCGGGTTGTCGCCGCACGGCGCGGGAGGCCCTGGAACTCCGCGGCCTTCCTGCCATGCTACCGAACGCCTTGCGTCACAAAGATTAAGGAGGTCTCTACAAGAAAATGCGTTTTTCTTCTTGCATGGTGCGTACGCGTGGGCGATAATCGCACCCAGATCGACACCTCTGACGAAGCTGCGACGAGCCAGTTGGAACGCCCGGCGGCCGGACCGATGCGGTGCGGCCGAGACGAAACGGATGGCCGGGGACGTTTGAGACCCACGAGTAAGCCCCGACCGCGTGCCCATCGTTGCGCATGTCCCCGCCGGCATGAGGATACGGACGGCCGGATTTCTCCGTTGCGACGGAGGGATCATGGTCCGGGAGACCGCGTGACAACCTTGGTCCAGGAGGTGAGAACATGGCTACGGCGACTTCGGCCGGCTACACCGAGCAACGACCTGCCCGGCGCAAGCTGCGGGTCTTTGCCTTCGACCCCGGCTTGGGGGCACAATTGGAGACCCTCCCCATCAGCGAGTTGACGCTCGCCCTGGGTTGGGAGGATAAGTTGGGCATGGGCCCGGTCGGCGAGTATGTGGAAGTGGTCGACTACGATCCCGCCAGCGCCGTATTCTACGCGCCGGTCGATCTGAACCATTCGTATCTGCTGGCCCAGGAGGGCCTCGCTCCCGCCGAGGGAATCCCGCAGTTTCACCAGCAGATGGTGTACGCCGTGGCCATGAACACCATCGACCATTTCGAACGGGCCCTCGGACGCGTCGCCCTGTGGGCGCCGCGTCTGATCCGTGACAAGCAGGGCCGGTTCCTCTCGGCCGAGTACGTCCCGCGTCTGCGGATCTATCCCCACGCGCTGCGCGAGGCCAACGCCTATTATTGCCCCTCCAAGAGGGCCATTCTGTTCGGCTATTGCCCGACGCGCGGCGGCGGCCCCGGGCAACTGCCCGGAGGCACGGTCTTCACGTGCCTGTCTTACGATATCGTGGCGCACGAGACGACCCACGCCCTGCTCCACGGCCTGCACCCGCGTTTCAACGAGGCCACGAATCCGGATGTGTACGCTCTCCACGAGGCGTTCGCCGACCTTGTGGCCCTGCTGCAGAGGTTTGCGCATCCGGAAATCCTCGAGCATCAGATCGCGCAGACCGGCGGTCACCTGGACCGTCAGAACATGCTCGGGCAGGTGGCGCAGCAGTTGGGGCTGGCCCTGGGGATGCGCGGCGCCCTCCGCAGTTTTCTGGGGACCACCGAGCGCCAGACCAGAGCATGGACGCCCCTGACGCCGAAGCCCGAGCTGCTGGCGCGGACGACGGAGCCGCACGCCCGGGGGGGCATCCTGGTGGCGGCGGTCTTCTCGGCCTTCCTGGCCATCTACAAGGCGCGCAGCGCCGATCTGTTCCGCATTGCTTCCAACGGCACCGGGGTCATGCCGGAGGG
Organism: Planctomycetota bacterium; assembly: GCA_025459125.1. GTDB lineage: Bacteria > Planctomycetota > Phycisphaerae > Sedimentisphaerales > Anaerobacaceae > PLanc-01. Next base: position 1,687 of record JALORE010000384.1, read on the forward strand.
CAACCTGCACCCGGACCTGGTGCATCGCCTGGCCCGGGAGGCGGCCGATGCCGCGGACGATGCGCTGACGATGTGCATCCGCGGCCTGGATTACTGTCCGCCGGTCGACGTCGATTTCGGCGTCTACCTCCGCGCGATCATCACGGCCGACGCCGAGCTCTATCCGGAGGATCGCTACAGCTACCGCGTGGCTTTCATCGAAGCGTTCCGCCAATGGGGCATCTATCCGGAGGGAATTCACAGCATGTCGGAGAGCGTGTTGCGTTTTCCCCGGATGGCCCGGCTGGAGGTCGAGGGTGCTCCCCGTCGGGAAGGCAAGACGGAGAAGGAGGTGCGGGAGTCGGCCCGACCCTTGTTCGCCCGGATGGTGGTGGCCAAGCCCGGGGACGGCCGCGCGACCGCTTCTCTTCGCACGGCAACGACCCAGACGGCTTTCGAGACGCTTTCGCTCGACGACGTGTCGCTCGATTGGGACCTGGATGCGAGCCGCGCCCAGGTCTACGCGTCCATGCAACGCAACGCGGTTTGTGTGCGGGCCTGGCTGAATACCGGCACCATCCGCAAGCACCTGTCGAAACTGGGTCTCACGCTGGACGAAAACGCGCCCCCCACCGTCTTTCGCGATCGTGACCGCCTGCCGGCCATCGAAGTGCATTCGGTGCGGGTGGCGCGCCGGCGCGGCCCGCGCGACACCATGCTGACCGACCTGGTCGTCGAACTTTGCCAGCGCCGGCGGGGATACCTGGACCCCAAGGTCCAGAAGGAATTTGACCAGGGCACACGTCGCCTCGGCAAGAGCGACGGCGATTTCCGTTTCCGCCGGGGTTGCACGCTGATCATCGACCCGATCCGGGGGGAAGTCCGGTACGTGATCCCGACCCGGGGGAACATCGCCGACGACCGAGAGTTGGAGCGCGTGCGCCAGTTCCTGGCCGGCGAGGCGGGCCGGCCCGACAACGCGTTCTACGGGCGACCGGTCGGGGTCGATCCTGCCCAGGAGGTTTTTGCCGCTCTGCACAGCCGTCGCAAGATCGCGCCGGAGTTCTGATTCCAGGGGGACATGATCATGGCCAAGACCAGGAGAATGGACAAGACAACGGGAAACGCCGGACCAAGGACGACGCGGAAGAAGAGACCGGGAGCCGCCCGGCGGCGGGCCGGCAACGGCGCCGACAGCTCGGCGTCAACCTCCGCCACGACGCCGGCCACCGATCTCATGAGAGCGCCGGAATCCGGGGTCCGGATCCGCATGTACCGGCAGGGACATGGCGACTGCTTTCTGCTGGCCTTCCGACGGGCCGATGGAGCGCCGTTCTATATGCTCATCGATTGCGGTATGAAGCGGGGCTCCGGGTTCGACAACCAGATTGATATGCAGACGGTCGCGCAACACATCCGCGACTCCACCGGCGGTCATCTGCACCTCGTGGCCATTACCCACGAGCACGAGGATCACGTATCCGGATTCCGCTCGGCGCGCGACATCTTCGGCAGCCTGACGATCGACCGTCTCTGGCTCGCCTGGACCGAGAATCCTGAGGACAGACTGGCCAACGACCTGCGGGAGAAGTACCACGATACCCTGCTGGGCTTGGCCGCCGCGGCCAACCGCTTGCAGGGGGTGAACGCCGCCTCCAGCCAGCGCGTGCGGCGCATTGTCGAGAGCCTGCTGGGATTCGAGGTGTCAGACCCGGCGCTCGCGCTGGCGGCGCACGACACCAAGAAGATCGAAGGCATCACCAACAAGGAGGCCATCCTGGTCGTGAAGAAGCGCGCGGACCGGCGTCAGGGCACCGACTATCTGCTGCCGTACATGAAACCCCAGGAACTGGCGGAGGTTCCCGGGGTCCGCGTCTTCGTGCTGGGCCCTCCCCACGACGAGGACAAGCTCAAGCAGATGGACCCGACCGGAGATGAGCAGTTTGCGCTGGCGGCCCGGGCGGCCGAAGAGCAGGCCTTCCTGGCGGCGGTCCAAAGCCGGGAGGGAGAGAGCAAGGCGCAGCCACCGTTCGATCCCCATTATCACGTGGCCCGCGCCGACATCGCCTCCCAGACCGCCGCCGGGAGCAAGTTGGAGAGGTTCTTCCGGGATCACTATGATACGCCGGCCTGGAGACGGATCGACGGCGACTGGCTGCATGCGAGCGAGCAGTTCGCGCTGCGCATGAATGACTACGTCAACAACACCAGCCTCGTGCTGGCGATTGAGTTGCCGCGGACAAAGAAGGTCCTGCTGTTCGTCGGGGATGCCCAGCGCGGCAACTGGACGTCGTGGAACGACGACGGGTGGACCTCCCGGAATGGCTTGGCTCGGGGCGAGACCGTCGCGGTAGCGGACCTGCTGCGGCGCACGGTCTTCTACAAGGTCGGGCACCACGGCAGCGAGAACGCCACGCTGAATGCCGGCGGCCTGCGGGACATGGCCCAGGACGAATTCTGTGATCAGTTCGTGGCGATGATTCCGGCCCACGAGGAGTGGGCCCTCAGCGCGAACAACCCGCCGTGGCAGCATCCGTATGAGCCGATCCTCAAAGCCTTGTGCCAGAAAGCCCGGCACCGTATCCTCCGCATGGATCAGCTTGTCCCACAGCAGAGACCCCGGGACTGTGCGCTCTCGGCGTCGGAGTGGGCCCGGTTCCTCGACAACACGGTGCAAGACGACCTGTTCCTCGAGTTTACCGTGCCGGATTGAGCGCCGCGTCAACTCATGCCGCGTCCTGATCCTGCCGATAGGGACCAACGGGGTGGCATGGTCACGCTCGCGTGAGCATGTCTCGGCCGAAGAATATGTCTACGCGAGCGTAGACATGGCGCCCCGTTCACGTGCCTTAGTAATAGAGGATCGGGATGAGCAAGACCACGTCCATCATTGCCCTGGTGCTGTCAGGGCTCCTGGCGGCCGGGTGTGAGAGTTCGAACCTGCAGGCGCGGGTCCATCTGCGGGTCTTTGAGGTGCCGATGCAGACCCTGCGCAGGCATACGCCCGAGCAGAACCTGTACAAGCTTCCCAGTTCGGCGTATCTGTTGTCCGTCGTGAGCCCCAACGATCTCAACGCGATGCTCCGCTCCTCCCGCCCCACGCCGCGCCTTCTGGCGGAGAGGACCCGGGTCGTCGATGATTGGCCGGCGGTCATGGACACCTGGGTCTACTCCCCCAGCCAGGCCGGGTCGGGACCGGACACCCTGCGCACCGGAGGCGGCACCGGCTCTTTGGGCGTGCGCCAGCATTGGGGAAACCTCGAGGTTCGTCTCGACTACCTTGTTAACCACCGGGGACCGCAGGGCCAGAAGCTGATTGAATCGAAGCTCTTCTTCGAATCCCCCTATCCGGAAGGCCAGGTACTGTTGTTCCACACGCCGACACAGGCGCCGGATGGAAGTCCGCGACAACACGTCATCGCCTTCGAGATCGCGCGGATGAATCGGGGGCCCGCGTACCAGCCCGCCTCCCGTCGGCTGTCCGCGGATATTTCCGTCCGCCGGTGAGGCGGGGAGCAAGTAGAATAAGGGAATGATGGAATCCGCACGAATGAGGTGCTCTGACAGAGTGGGCAGTGCCGGGCGTGTTCACTCAGAAAGAGACCTGTGAGTGAGAGTAAGAAGAGGTGTGAGTACTGGATTCCGAGCCAACACCCCGGCACCG
>JALORE010000123.1 GCA_025459125.1 Planctomycetota bacterium
GCCGGGCAGTGCCCGGCGCCCGGAGCCTCGCGGGCGTGGAAGCCGACCTCACCGTCATCAACTACGGGGCAAGCGTGATTTATCTCGCGAATGGCAACCTGAACCTGATGTTGGAGTTTGTCGGCGGCACTAGCGACGTGATCGGCGACGACGGGAACATCGAGAGCGCGCGCTCGTTCTTCATCAATCCCGGACTACGCTATGCCATCGATTTCGATTCCGAACTCCAGATCGTTCCCGGTCTGGGCGTTCCCATCGGCGTCGGTCCCTCCGCCGGCGAATTCGGGATCTTCCTGTACCTGTCCTTTGAGCATCCTCTTTTCCGCCCCAGAGCCTTGTTCCGCTGAAGCTCTCCGGGGACTTCTGCAAGACGGACGTTGGGCCTGGATGATACCAGGAAATCGGTTTCCCGATTCCCTGGTAGAATGGCTTTCTCTCAGCGTCAACCGGGGTGTTCGACGCGGCCGATGCTCCGGTGCAGGGACAGGTGCGGCAGGCGTGAAGGGATGTGCGAAAGGTGCTCGATGACGCGCGAGACCAACGACCGGGGTTGACGCTGCGTGCGTCGTCGCGACCGGGGTCGCGCGGGACGGACGGTTTCGGCGGATTTCTCGGGGCTGTTCAGGGCGACGATCAGAGCGCCGGCCGAGGCCCCGGCGGAATAACACACGGCCAACAGCCAATTGTTAGTCCGGATGAAATTCGACAGTACCCATAACCCCAATAGATTTTCGATAAAGACAATGCAGACGAGGACGGTCTTCTCCCCGCGGGCGCACGCCAGCGTACGCCGCAACGCGAGATACCATTCGCCGCAGCCGACCGCCAGGTAAAGGATCATCGCCAGGAGGAGGTTCATAGTCATCCTCCTTTCCGACGCCCCACCAAACGAGGATGTCCTGCATAGTCTTCATAACTCAAGTGTACCACATTCCCGCCGCCCCGGCAAGACCCGTGGCCCGGCTTGTTGCGCCTCGGTGAGCCTAACTCTCGTCTGGGGCGCAAGTTACACTACGTTCCCAAACCATATGGTCGCGCCGGATATACACCCGGCAGACCTGTCATTCCTTATCGAATCAGCACATGAGTCTTACGATAGGCGGAAGCGACGTGTTCTCACCCGTTGACACGCCCTCCTCGCACTCATGGCACAGATTCTGGCCGCCCGTCCCAGCGCGCGGGAACCCGGGCAAAAAAGGCTGTGCGCCGACCGGAATTCGCGTAACGGTCTCCTGGCTCCTGGACGCTGGATAAGAGCCCGAGGAGCGAATCCCGAGATTACAGGCCGTTGGTACGACCGGCACAACAGGGATCTCCCGGGCCATGCGGTGACTTGCTCCGCCTCACAGAACCCCCGACTGGCGGAGCATGTCGGACGCCTGACCCTGGATCGGGATCCGACCAAGGACGTCGTGGCACCGGACCGGTCTTCCGATCAAGTTCTCTCCTGAGGCGCCTGAGAGGATTCAGATCCGCGTAGACGCGGGACTCCGAACAGTTCATGGATTCTCTATTACTCTCTGCGAGGCCCGGAGCCAGGCGACGAAGCGGGACAGGCCGGTCCGGATATCGGTCGAGGGTTGGTAGCCGAGCTGGACTTCGGCCTTGGTGACGTCGGCGTAGGTCCGCTCGACGTCGCCGGGCTGGACCGGCAGGTATTTCCGCACGGCCTTTTTGCCGAGGGCGTTCTCCAACTCGGCGATGAGGTCGTTGACGCTGATTGGCTGGGATTCCCCCAGGTTGTAGACCTGGTAGTCGGTGCAGTGGTCGATGGCGGCGACGACGCCATTGAGGATGTCGTCGATGTAGGTGAAGTCCCGCATCATGGTGCCGTCGCCGAAGATGGGGATGGGTTGCCCCTGCTCGATGAGCCGGGCGAACTTGTGGATGGCCAGGTCCGGCCGCTGGCGCGGGCCGTAGACGGTGAAGAACCGCAAGCAGGTGATCGCGAGGCCGTACAGGTGGTGATACGTATGGCAGATCAACTCGCCCGCCTTCTTCGTGGCAGCGTAAGGCGAGATGGGGAAATCGACGTTGTCGTCCTCGGAGAAGGGGACTTTCTGATTGTTGCCGTAGACGCTTGAGCTCGATGCAAAGATGAACCGGCCGATGTGACGCTGGCGGGCGATCTCCAGCAGGGCGACGGTGCCGTTGATGTTGACATCCATGTAGAGCCCGGGTTCGGCGATGGACGGCCGGACGCCCGCGCGGGCGGCCAGGTGGACGATGACGTCCGTATCATCCCCGATCGCCTTCTCCAACGCGGCTCGGTCGCGGATGTCGGCCTCGATGAGCCGGAAATGAGGATTCGTTTGACAACCAGAGACGTTGCTCCGCTTGACGCGCGGATCGTAGAAGGTGTCGAAGTTGTCCACGCCGGTGACGGTCCAGCCGTCCCGCAGAAGCCGCTCGCTCAGGTGGGAGCCGATGAACCCCGCTGCTCCGGTTACCAGTGCTTTCATCGTGTCGTCACTCCGGAAGGCAAAGGCATGATGGAATACGGGAACGTAGGAATAATGGGTGGCGTGCAAATCGTCCTTCCCAACATCCCATCCTTCCAATATTCCATTATTCCCTCTCTTCTATTCCATTTTCTCGGCCAATTGCTTGATGTACTGCCGCAGGCCGTCGGCCATGTCCCTGCGCTTCAGCGCAAATTCGATGTTCGTCCGGATGAACCCTTCCTTGTTGCCGATGTCGCAGCGTTTGCCGTCGAGCTTGAGCCCGTAAACCGGCCGGCTGCGGGCCAGGGCTTTCAGGGCCTCCGTAAGCTGGATTTCACCGTCCTTGCTGGGTGGGGTGCGCCGGATGAGGTCGAAGATGTCCGGCGTCAGCAGGTAGCGCCCGGCGATCACGAGATGGGAGGGGGCGTTCTCCGGCGCCGGTTTCTCGACGAAATCGCGAATGCGGTAGACGCCGGGGCGGATTTCCTCGCCGTCGATGACGCCGTAAAGGCTCACTTTCTCCGGCTCCACCTCTTCGACCAGGATGATCGGCTGCTGCACTTCCTCGAACAGCTCGACCATCTGCGCCGCGGCCGGCCGGGCCGCGTCGATCACCGTATCGCCGAGCAGTACGACAAACGGCTCATTCTGGATGTGATAGCGGGCACAGTAGACCGCATCGCCCAGGCCCAGCATCTCCTTCTGCCAGACGAAGTGGATGTCGGCGAGCTGCGAGATGCGGCGCATGGCCTGCAGCTCGGCGGTCCGGCCTTTGGCCGCGAGTTGCGTCTCGAGCTGGAAGCTGCGGTCGAAGTGCTCCTCGATGGACCGCTTGCCCTTGCCGATGATCATGAGCAGATCGGTGATCCCCGCGTGGACAGCCTCCTCCACGACATATTGAATCACCGGCGTGTCGACGATCGGCAGCATCTCTTTCGGTTGCGACTTGGTCGCCGGCAGGAAACGGGTCCCGAATCCGGCGGCGGGTATGACGGCCTTATGGATCATCTGGCGTTTCCCATTCCGGGGGCAATCTTCGGCTTGAGCACCATGATCTTGAGGCGGCCCAGCCGTTTGCGCAGCTCCGTGAACATGCGTTCCTCCTCGTACGTGCCGACGATCGCGCCGCCGGAACCGGTGAAGGTCGCGCTGGCGCCCGTGGACCGGGCGGTCTCCACCATCCGGATATTGTCATTGCTGATGCGGTAGATCTGCCGGCGTTTGTCAAAACCGGCATTGAGCAGGCCGGCGATCTTGTCGAGCTGACCGCTGAGCAGGCAGCACTTGGTCTTGTCGGTCAGCTCGGCCCAGAAACGCATGGCGTTGACCACTTTCTGTTCGCCGTGCTCGAAGCGCTCCCGGATGTTGTTATGGAATACCTCCGTCGGCTCGCTCAAATCGTCGCGATAAGCGATGTAGAGTCTGGGTAGCAGCTTGGGGTCCATCGGCTCATAGCTGCCGTATCCCCGCTTCTCCATGATCTCCTTGGCGAAATTCATATAGACCAAGCCCTCGTAGGCTTGAACGACGCGGTCCTGCAATCCCGCGGGGATGTGCAATTCGCCGGCCTCGGCCGCCAGGACCAGGTTGGCCTGCACGTACTTGGGGATGCTGACGCCATAGAAGGCCATCAAGGCCCGCAGGCAGGCAGTGATGATCGCACTGGAACCGGCCAGGCCCACGCCGTGCGGAATATCCGAGTTGTAGCGGATCGTGAAGTTCTTGCCGTGCAGCTCGATCTGGTTCTCCTGGCAGTAGTCGTAGAACTTCTTGACCGTGGCCTTCAGCAGGCGGACCCCACCATAGTAGCCGTGCAGCCGCACATCGTTCACCAGGGCCGTGATGCTGTTGAAGCAGGAAGCGTCCTTCTCACTGGGCAGAATCGCCAATTCCGGCGTTTCGTACAGAACCACCTCGGCGCGGAAGTTGCTGAAGACGAACGAGATCGTTTTGCCGAAGTACCCGTCCGAGGGATTGCCCACCAGCCCGGCTCTTGGATATGCCTTGGTCCGAATAATCACATCATGCCCCTCAACCATGCTCCCGAAGACGCGCCACTCCGGATCACGAAATGAGATGCTCGCACTCGTTCAAATCGGCTGATTCCGGGCCACAGTTTAGACGGGCGATGAGCCCCGTGCAAGAGCTACCCGGGCTCTGGCGCGGAGGGCGGCGGCGGCTCCTCGATCGGCTCGATCATGACCATGTCGATCTCGACGCTGGCCGCCTGGCCCAGCATGTTGATCTGCAGCACCAGGCGGGTATCGCCCTTGGTCTGCACGACGATGCCCTCCAGTCCGAGCAGGGGGCCGGCGATCACGCGGCACCACTGTCCCTTCTGGAGGTAGTTGTGGGGCGTCAGCGGCGCCCCGGCCCGCAACGCCTGCTCGAACCGTACCAGTTCGTGGATGAGGCTCTCCTGGTCCTTCACCTCCAGGAGATTCGCCACCCGGTTGGTTTTGAGCAGTTCGATCCGCGCGGCCTCGTTGCCGCAGAAAAACAGGTAGCCCGTAAACAGGGGCAGCATCGCCTTGATGGTCCGATGGCTGTGGCGGTGCACCCGCAGGGTCATGGGCAGGAAGTAGCTGATATTCTTGGCCATCAGGTCATGGGCCAGAGCTTTCTCATTGCGGCTCTTGGTATGTGCGACCCACCAGAGGCCGTCAAACTGCCGGATGGAGTCGGTTTCGGGCCAGACTACCGGCGGATTTTCACCCATCTTCAACAAGTGTACTCTCCCGATTTCGAACGCGCCAGGATCGTTGGGCCCGGGTCGCGACCGCCCGTGGCCCCGCATCCCCCCAGTCATAAACCAGCGTCTGTTTTCAGTCGATTCATTCGGACGAGGGCATAGTGTACTCGCGTCCCCGACGCAAGTCAAAGCAAATGGCGCCGGAATCGCCGGCTCCGTGCCTTGACCGTCGCCCCCGCTCTCCCTACGAGGGGCGGGCGCGAAGGCCGGGAGAGCGACGGTTTGCAGGAGTAATTATGGGACAGTCCAAGGCGGCCAGAACGAGGACGGTCCGGCGGACCCGCCGCGGCGGTCCGGGGCCCGGGGTTGTCGTGTTGTTCACGTGCATCGGCCGCCGGGTGTCGCTTTTACGCAGCTTTCGGCAGGCCGCGCGAAAGCTGCGTCTGGACGCCTCCTTTTATGGAACAGATGTCTGCGCCCTGAGTCCGGCCCTGCAGTTGTGCGACGAAGCCTTCCTGGTCGAGCCGACGACCCACGCCGGCTATATCGATCAACTCCTGTCCATCGTTCGCCGGCAGGCGGTGCGTCTGCTGGTGCCGACGGTGGACCTGGACCTGCGGTCGTTGGCGGAGCACAAGCCTCGGTTCGAGGAACTGGGCTGCCGCGTGCTGGTCAGCGATCCGGATGCGATCGACACGTGCCAGGACAAGCGTCGGACCTTCGGCTTCCTGCGCAAGAACGGATTCGACACGCCGGTGACGATGAGCGTGCGTGCGGCCCTGGCGGCGGACCGGCGCGGGGAATGGCACTGGCCGTGCTTTTTGAAACGCTGGGATGGCTCCGCCGACCGGGACAACGCCGTGGTGCACAACCCCGGCGAGCTGCGCTGCTACGCCCGGCGGATTCCCAACCCCCTCTGCCAGGAGTTGCTCGAGGGGACGGAGTACACGTGCGACGTCTACGTGGACTTCGAGAAGAAGGTCCGCTGTGTTGTCCCCCGGCGGCGAATCGAGGTCCGTGCCGGCGAGGTGAGCAAGAGCCAGATCGTCAAGCACCCGGACTTCATGCATGGTGCCCGGCGGGTAATCGAGCTGCTGGGGGCGGGACCCGGTGTGATCACGCTGCAACTATTCTTCACACGAGACGGCCGGATCAGGTTCACCGAGATCAACCCCCGCTTCGGCGGTGGGGCACCCCTGTCCATCCAGGCCGGAGCCGACTTCCCCAAGTGGATCCTGCAGGAACTGACCGGCCGGCGTCCGCGCATCGGCTGCGATGCCTTCACCGACGGTCTGACCATGCTGCGCTATGACGCCGAAGTCTGGCTCCAGGAGGCAGACCTCAAGGGAACGAAAGTCGAAGTCTGATGGTCGAGGTGTGTTGTTCGAAGTGCGAAGTAAGAAGCACGCGATGGCAACAGCTCCTGCTTGCGACCTCAAACATCAAACTTCACACTTTCTTCTCAGATCGTCACCGTCAGATACTCCGTGTCGTGGGCGCATCTCATCGCGCCCTCGAACACCGCAGGGATGACCAGGCAATCCCCCGCGCGGAAATCGACCGGTTCGGCCTGGCGGGACAGGATCGTACCGCGGCCGGTGAGGAAGATCAGCACGCGCCCGCAGCCCCGGGCGAGCCACCGCTCGCCGCCGGCGGCCTGATGGCCTTTATCCAGGCGGAAGTACTCGCAATCCACCAGTCTGCCGACGGTGGTGACCGGCAGCGTGTCCGGCGTGACATCGAAGTGGATGCTCTCGAGCGCCTCGGCGATATGCAGCGATCGCGGGTGGCCGGTGTCGTCCACGCGGTTCCAGTCGAAGACCCGGTAGGTCGTGTCGGACGGCGTCTGCACCTCGGCGATCAGCAGGCCCGCGCCCAGGCTGTGAGCCGTCCCGGCCGGGATGAAGTGACACTCCCCCGGCTGCACGGGGACCATCGCCAGCAGGTCCGCCGTCGTGCCGTCCGCAATTGCCTGGGCAAACCGCTCCTTGGTCACGCCTTGCCGGAGGCCTTTGTAGATCACCGCTCCCGGCTCGGCCCGGATGATGTACCAGCATTCGGTTTTGGGATCACCCCGGCCCATTCTCCGGCAGGTCTGGGGGTCCGGGTGTACCTGTACGCTCAGCACGTCCTGGGCATCCAGGAACTTGACGAGCAGCGGAAACCGCGGCGGAAAGTCCCGGGTGCCCGCGATGTCTCCGGGATACCGACGAACCACCGCACCCAGCGGTTGCCCGCACAACGCCCCGTTGCCGATCGTCGACTGGCCTTCCGGCAGATCGGCGATCTCCCAGCTTTCACCAATCTTCTCGCCGGGCGGAAGATCCTTGCCAAACACCTCCTGGAGTTTCCGACCGCCCCAGATCCGCTCCTTGAACACCGGGACCGATTTCAGAGGATACATGTTCATGCGGCACATTATACCCGAGCGACGGCGTCCGTCGGAAGACACGGTAGCAGGAAAACGAGGGGAGGTCTTCGAATAGACAAGGAGGTACGCACGTTCTGGTGGACACGCGGTGGGAGCATCGGTTGAGATCAATCGGTCCTCTTGTCGCGGATGATATCTCGCCGGGAGGTTGGCGACCGCAGGAGAAGGGGACATGAAATGCAAAGGGTGGTGTTGCTCCGCATGTGTAGTCTCATTTCCTGAATAGCGACGGAACGGCGCACCGGAGAGAGTTGGACCGCCAAGACGCGAGGCCGGAGGCGTTCTCGCGCTGCCCGGTGCACCAGGGGATGGTCTCTGCGCAGAGACCCCTCTGTGCCGCAGACCGGGGGTGTGGCCCCATCCCGCCCCCGTGGCCCTTGCCAAGCAAGGTATGCCGGCATGGATGGAGTGTGTTTCGACTGACCGCCGGAGCAACATTCCCGGAGATGGCGGCGTCTACGGTGGGCCTGGTGGGCAGACGATCGGAGATCATGGGTACGAGGTAGGAGAGACAACATGGAGCAATGGGTGTGGTCTCGCAACGATCTGGGTGTGTGCAGCAATGGTTACTTGGGAGTAAAAGGGAGCAAACGCTGAGAAGGGTTGGCAGGGTGTTGGTTCTGCTGATGGCTGTGATCGCGGCGGTCGCTCCGGGGGCGAACGCCGACGACGCCGTGATGCTGGGAGATTTCGGCGGACCCGCGGGATACGGCGAGCAGGTGATGCGGTCGAATGACGATGGTTCCTCCCAATCAGTTGAACCTTCCTTTCGGGATCAATTTCAACGGAACCACCTACAATCAGGTCTGGGTGAACAACAATGGTAACCTTACGTTCACGGGGCCCTTGGGGTGGTACACGCCCGAGCCTTTCCCGATCAGCAGCCTCCCGATGATCGCTCCGTACTGGGGTGATGTGGACACCCCGGGGCTCTGGGAGTTTGCCGTGCGCAATGGGACCCCGCCCGGCACCACGCCGGACAACCCCTTGATGCCGGTGTCGATCGACGAGGGGTGGCGGTTTCACTTCAACATCGGCGACATTGACCGACCGGTGTTCATCGATCCGCTCGTGGCGATCGGCTATGACTACTTCGTGGACTCGGGCCCTTCTGCCCATCGGCTTGGTGGGCCTATGTTTCACGCGAAGGAAGCTGACGTAACGCCGTCCTCGTTGGAGTGACCGCTGCGCGCATCCACGCTCACTGCACATAGGCGAGAATGCCTTCGACGATGGCTTGAGCGAGGCGGTTTTGCCAGGCGGGGTCCTTGAGGCGGAGGGTGTCCTGGGTGTTCGAGAGGTAACCGAGCTCGATCAGGACGGCGGGGCAATTCGTCTGCACCAGTACTACGTAGTCCGCTTCGCGGATGCCGTGGCCTTCGGAGCCGGTCGCGGTCAGCGCCCGGTTGAGACAGCCGGCGGCCCGCATCGCATTGGCCGAGGCAGCCTTGGCGACGTAGAGCGTGAAGCCTCGCACCTGGCGATTTGGCGCGGAATCCGAGTGGATGCTCACGAAGAGGTCGGCGTTGCGCTGGTTGGCGAGGTCGGCCCGGTCTTCGAGTTCTGGGAGCCGGTCGTCCCGCCGCGTCATGACAACGTTGACGCCCCGCTGGGCGAGCAGGCCGGCCACCCGCTGTGCGACTTGCAGGTTGATGTTCTTCTCGTATACGCCGCCGGCACCGATGGCGCCGGGATCGCGGCCGCCGTGGCCGGCGTCGACGACGACGAGCGCCCGGGGCTTGGGCGGCGTGGGACGCGGGAGTGTCGGGAGCGTGGACCGCAGGTGCGGCCGGATCTGGGTGACGAGCAGATCCGGTACATAGACCACACCGCCCGAGTGCGCGACCTCCCCGACCGCGCCGATGGGCTTGCCATTGACGAAGAACCGGCCGTCCGGGTGCGTGAAGATCAGCACCGTGTTGGCCGAGTTCTTGAGGACGACGAAGGACTCCTGCCGTTCCTCGATGCGAAGCCCCAGGCTCCGCGCCAGGTTCTCCATGGTCGTCAGGTGCTCGCCGATCTGCAGTTTCGTCTCTTGCTTCTGCGGCGTCTGGCAGCCGGCGAGACCGAGAACCAGCAGGACCAGGACGATGCGTGTATTCGTTCTTGTCGTCATATAGGGAGTATTATCGGAGATTGAGTGACGTGGGGTTTAGTCGAAGTGCAGATTCGTGCTTTTGGATTTCCGGTCTGAACCATCCTGTCTGCCGCAGGCGCGAGCCCATTCGTAAGTGCTGAATCGTGAACCACAGATCCTCCCACCCTATGCACAGGCGGGGCACAGGCCCTCCAAACGCACCTGTTGGCGGTCGACGACGAAGCCTTTCTGCGAGATCTTGGCCAGGGGTAGCAGAACGTCCATGAGGCAGTGGGTCACGCCGCAGTTAGTGCACGTGAAGTGGGGGTGACACTGGTGTTCGGTGCAGTGATCCGCCAACTCGAAATACCATGCGCGCTGGTAGGTGAACGCACGGTGGACCAAGCCGACCTCGATGAGCGATTCGAGCGTTCGATAGACGGTCACCTTGCTCATCGCTCGCTCCGTCAACTGCCCGGCGATCTGATCCTGGCGCAAGGGCCGGGCCGCCTGCATCAGGACCTGCAGAATGGCAATGCGGGCCTCCGTGCAGTAGAGCTGGGCGACCTTCAGCATCTGGCGGGCCTTGTCGGCGCCCCGGCCGCGTTTCGCGGCGTCGAGGAACTCATCCTGCGGCGGGGGGGTCATACCGGTGCCTCCTGTTTCTCATGGTGGTGGTGATGGTGCTCCGGGTGCAGGTGGGGCGCACGGACAAACAGCAGCGGTACGATGATGTCGCTGGAGCAGCAGGGTACCCACACCGCGATGAAAAGCACACAGAACATCCCGAGAACGGTCAGGAACGTCACGTCGCTGTGTGTATTCATCATGATGTGCGCCGCGGAAGCCCACGTGCTGATGAGAATATGGCCTGCGTGCGGCAACTTGGTGCGCGGCAGGAGGAAGCCGATCAGGATTCCCAGAAAAGCGGCCGGATTGACGAGGTACCATTCCTCGATGAAGCCCAGGTGGATTTCCGGTCCGTGAGCAGCGCCGGGCTCCGCTGCCTGTGCCTCCTCGTCGTGGCCGCCGTGCGCCTCCTCTTCGGTGGGGACGGCCACGCCCAGAATACTCTCCCCGAAGAAGGGGATAATGGAATTGCTCACCGTGGCGGTGCCCACGGAAGCCACGTAACCGACCAGCAGCACGATGAGAAAGCTCCGGGCTCGCTCGTGCAGCCGAAAGATCGACCCCGCTACGATCGCCGACAGAACGACGTGCAGGGGATGGAACACGTAGAAGAGCCGATAGGTCGCATCTTCCGAAAGGTGGCGGAATAGGAGCATCATCACGATGCCGGTCAGAGAACCGAACAGTGTGAAGGGGGCGTGGGCCTTCAACTCTCCCAGAACGATCGCGAGTTTCCTCGGTATCACGGCTACACTCCTGACTGCCCGCCAACTGGCGTTTTTCCCAGTATACCGGGGATAGGAGGAATATGCAACTGAGTTGCATATTTTTCTTTGGCTCGGCTGTTTCATAGGCTTTACATGTAGCCGAGCGACCGCTTTGTCAGAAAGCGGACGTACAGAGAAGTCCACGCAGAAAGAACAGCATCATGGTTGCCATCCTCGATTCCGTTCCGACAGCGGTGCAGGAGATCACCTTGGCCGCCGCCATCGGAATGGGTATGTTGTCGTCGGTGAACGTTTGCGCCGCAGTTCGGCTGCCGATTCTGGCCGCTTTTGTGACCGGGGTAGGTGGTTCCCGCAGGCACGGGCTGATTCTAACGGGCCTGTTTGTCCTCGGATTTGTCGGCGGCATTATCCTGCTCGGCCTGACGGCGGCCTCTCCCGCCGACGGCATCCCCCGGAGCCTGCAGGTGAGCAAGTACTCGTTCTGGGTGCTGGGTTTCGGCATGATCGTCGCCGGGGTGCTCCGGTCCGGGTTGATCAACCCTCGCCTGCTGCCGGAGAGATGGCGCGGCGTCAGTGGACGGCTGGTCCGAACGGATCTGCCGGGCGCCGTACTGCTGGGCCTGGTGCTGGGTCTGTTACAGACGCCGGCCTGCCCGGCCTGCAGGGTCCATCTCCAGGCGGCCGTGGGAGCTGCGCCTGCGGGCTTCCTGTGGAGCGGCCTGGTTCTGCCCGCCGGGTTTGCGGCGGGGCAGAGCCTCGTCCTCCTGATCGCCGGCGCGCTGACAACCATGCTGCGCCCGGAACTCGTCGCCTGGTTGCGCAAACGTATGTGCTCCCTGGAGCCGCGTCTGCAGTTGTTGACCGGGAACATGCTGGTCGTGCTCGGAATCAATTTTCTGATTGTAGGGTAGCGGCGTCCTATGGAAGACCGCCTCATCATTCAAACGCAGCGCCGGGAACGTCGGCAGGAGCACAAGGAGCTGGCGGCCAAGAGCTGCTACAGTGTCATTATCGTCCTCTTGGCTCTGCTCGTCCTCCGGCCGCTCCTGGTGGATCAGATCCTCAGCCGGGCCGAAGCGTTTCGCGCCGCTGGACGGCTCGAAGAATCCCAGCGGCAGTGCGACAAGGCCCTGCTTCTCGATGACGACAGTAGCCGCACTTGGGCCCAACTCGCGCGGATCCACCAGGCCCGCAGCGACCGGGCCCTGGCCTATGCAGCTTATGAGAAGGCCGTGCAGGCCGATCCCACGAACTGCTCGGCCCGTTTCGAGCTGGCGATGATGTACATAGACGATGAGCAGCACCCGCTGGCGGTCGGCCACCTCGAGCAGGTCCGCCGGCTCGGGTTGGAGAAGACGAAGGCCTGCCAGAGCGGCGCGGACTCCTACCACCGGGCTGCGTTGCACATGCTGCTTTTGTGCTATGAGAAGGTGGGCAATCCGGCGAAGGCCGAGATGACGCGCGAGGAAATCCGCGTCTTCTATCCCAATTGCCAGCGCGACGCTGCTCTCGCCGGTTCCGCCCGCTCGTAGGAGCAATCGAACACTCCCACGACGCCGGCCTTGCCCGCGGGTGGCGGGGGTCCCCAACCGCAATGCCTTGGGTTGGCGAGCCCCAGCCTCGCCGCCGAAGGCGTTGGGGATGGCCTGCTCGGTGTCGCAAAAAGGAACGCCAAGTCTCGCCTGACAGTGCCACGCGAAGATACACCTTCACCTGCCGCCCTGTGGCCGCCTTCGCCCGGTGTCACCCCCGCCCGGCACATATTCTCCTGTCTGCCTTGGGAAGTGCTACACGCCGGCACGGCTCCATTGTATACTGGCGACCATGAGAATTCTAAAGGAATCGTCGTCGCTGCGTCAGATCACGGCCGGGAGCGTCCTGACGATCGGGAATTTTGACGGCGTGCACGTGGGGCACCAGGAGATCCTCCGGGCTGCCGGTCGGATCGCCCGCACGCGGGGCGTGGAGATGGTGGTGATGACCTTTGAGCCGCACCCGGTTGCCATTCTCTACCCCGAGAAGGCGCCGGCCGTGCTCACGCCGCTGCCGCTGAAACTGCATTTGCTGAAGGACTACACCGACAATTGCGTCGTTGTCCTGGAGGATAGCCGAGACCTGCTGCGCTTATCGCCGGAACGATTCGTGGATGAGTTCCTGATGCCCGCGCTCCGGCCCGGTGTCATTGTTGAGGGTGAAGACTTCCACTTCGGCGCGGGTCGAGCCGGCGATATCCAGGCGTTGGCCCGCTGGGGACGGGAAAAGGGCTGGGAGACTGTGGTCGTTCCGCCCCGGCAGATTGAGCTGGTCACGGGGCAGACCCTCCGGGTCTCCAGTACAATCATCCGGTACATGCTTGAGGGCGGACACGTGGCCGAGGCGGCGACCGCCCTGTCGCGACCTTATCGGCTGATAGGGCCGATCGTGTCCGGATGGGGTCGCGGCCGGAAACTGGGCTTTCCCACCCTCAACATGAGCAAGCCCGAGCAGATCATCCCGGCCGAAGGCGTGTACGCGGGTCGGGTTGAGACCGCCGCGAGCCGGGAGGAACTGCTGGAGCAGCGTGAGCACCTCCCGGCGGTCTTCAGCATCGGCCAGGCCCGGACGTTTGGTGATCAACACCCCTTGCTGATCGAAGCCCACCTGTTGACGGGTGAGGTAGGCAACATGACCGGTCGCTGGATGGCCATGGATTTCGTCCAGCATCTGCGCAGCCAGCACAAGTTCGGCAGCCCCGAGGAACTGACCGCGCAGATTGCCGAGGACTGTCAAGCTGCGCGGCAGATCCTCGGTGGTGGCGGCGCTAATCCGGAGCACAGAGCAAACGCATGACACTGATTCCACGAAGGAAGAGAGATGCATCAATCGATCCAATTCGTACTCTTGGTGGGATCGGTGGTTCGGAAATGCCCTGGTCGCCGTCGCCGGCGCCGCACCGGGCCTGGCAGGTGGAACGTGAGTTGGAGGTCAGAGAGATGAGGTGTGAGGGCGGGAGTCGCGCGCACGACTCTGCACGCCGGCCGGCCCCGGCGCACCTCGGACCCGGGATGGTTTTGGGCGAGTTGTGATGTTCATTTATGAGTTGATCGTGATTGGCGCGATGCTGGCTCTGAACGCCATTTTCGCAGCCTACGAGATGGGATTGGCCTCGATTTCGCGAGCCCGGCTGGCCATCCTGCTGCACGACCACAAGAAAGGGGCCGCGGACGCGGTCTTCATGAAGGATCGAATGGAGGCGAGCCTGGCCGTCGTCCAAGTGGGGATTACGTTGGTGGGAGCCGTTGCGGCGGCGACGGGCGGCGCCGGCGTCCAGGAGCAGTTCTCGCCCGCATTGGAGCAGTGGGGTCTTTCTCCCACCCTGGCTGACATCGTGGCACTGGTGCTTCTCGTGGTGCCCTTGACGTTCGTAACCATCGTCTTTGCCGAACTGGTTCCGAAGATGATCGCCCTGCACAACAACGAGTGGGTGGTGCTGCGTCTGTCGCCGGTGATGAAGGTTCTGTCGCGGGTGGCCTACCCGGTCGTCTGGATCACGGAGGCTACCGTCAAGGCGATCGTGGATCTGCTGCCGCGCCAGACGCGGGCGGAAAGCGGGGCGAAGAGCCAGTGGCTGCACGAGTTGCGGGCTGCCGTCTCCTTGGCCCGAACCTCCAAGCTCCTCGGCGAGCGCGAAGAGAAAATCGTGCTGGCGGCCGCACAGATGTCGGCCCGGCCGGTCGGCGATATCGTCATTCCCGCCCAGGACATGTCCACGATCTATGTGGGCAGCAGCCTGATGGAGGCCCTGATCCAGGCCCACATGGACATGCACACGCGGTTTCCTGTCTGCATGCGGCCGAACGATCCGCAGAGCGTGGAGACCTATGTCAACTTCAAGGACATCGTCGCCGCGATGCGGGTGAACCCCAAGGACCCGAGCCTCAAGGGCATCTCCCGGCCGATCCGCAAGGTGCCGGAGACCCTGCCGCTCTCGAGCCTGTTGGAGACGATGATCCAGCAGAAGACGCACATCGTCCTGGTCGTGACCGCGGACGGGACCGTCCTGGGCATGGTGACGCTGGAAGACGTCATTGAGGAACTGGTGGGTGAGATCGAGGATGAATTCGACCGTCTGCCGGTTCACATTCACCCCTGCGGCGCCGCCTGGATTATGGGCGGAGGTGTGCCGATGACCACGGTGGCCTCCACCGCCGGACTCAACTGGTCGACCAAGTTCGGCACCGGCCGCGTTCCGTCCCTGGCGGAATGGACGCGGCAGAATGCCTCCGACGGCCTCAAAGGCGGCGAAGCGATCGAGACCGACGGTCTGCGGGTCGTCCCCCGCAAATTCCGCCGCAAGCGTCTGTCCGAAGCGCTCGTCTGTCCCGCCGGCGCCCAGGACTCCTGTGCCGAAGGCCGCTGAATCGAGAATCCGGTGGTTTTTCTGGACAGCAGGACAGCACGCGGTACAATGATACCCGAACCAGGCGAGGCTGTCCGCCTGTGGGATTCGGCTTGAGACAACTGCGAGAGTTGCACCAGGGATAAAGCCTTTGAGTCGGACCGGACGACCGGTCACGCTGCGGCTCTGTTCTTTCCGGGTGCGGGAAGAGCAATCGCGGCGTCCGCGTGCGGCAGTCCTGTCTGGGGAGTGGTTCCGTGGGTATCCGTTTCGGTTTGTACGCGGGCCACGGAGGTTCTAAACTGGTGCGAGTGGATCAGAAAAGGAGGGGAGTCTTAATGCGCAACGTGTTCATGACATGCCTGACGATCGTGGTTGTCCCCGGAGTCGCCCTGGCAGCGGAGGTACAGGTCAATGTTCGAACCAGTGGCGCCCAGGCCAATGCGGCGGTTGCCGCCGGTCCCCACGGCGGCGCGATCATCGTCTGGAGCAGCTATTACAGCACCGCCGGGCGGTCCAATGACATCCTCGCCCGGCGCCTGGACGTGGCGGGCGCCTTTCTGGGCAGTGAGTTTCCGGTGAACACGGCCGTGGAAGGCAACCAGACCGAGCCCGCCGTGGCCGTGGACCCGCAGGGACGTTGCGCCGTTGTCTGGCAGGGGCCGGGACCCAGCGAGGAGGACATCTTCTTGCGGTTGTTCTCCGCGGACGGTGCAGCCGTTACCGGCGAGCTGCTCGTCAACCTGGATGTCGCCGGCCGGCAGCTCTCTCCCGTGGTTGCCGCCGGCGGTGACGGCACGCTCGTCGTTGCCTGGGAGAGCCGGGAGACGACCCTCGAGGGCGAGCGCGCCGTCATCCGGGCGCAGCGCTTCGACCCGAACGGCGCCGGTCTCGGCGGATCGATTCTCGTGGACACCGGGACCTTGGAGGGACGGTATCCGGAAGTAGCGACGGACAGGACCGGGCGTTTTGCCATCGTGTGGATGCGGGACCGGAGCAGCCACCCCATCTTCGCACGCCTGTTTGACGCGAACGGCATAGCTCTCACGGACCCATGGCAGGTGAACACGGCCAGTATCGCCTCCATCACGCGGCCTGCAGTCGCGATGAATGCGTCCGGGTCCTTCGTTATCGCCTGGGACGGTGATCCCCAACGGGCGAGCGACGACGACATCCACGCTCGTTGCTACGATCCCAATGGCGTCCCCCGGGGCGAGCCGGTCCTCGTCAATACCAGCCGCCCCGGCGCCCAGCAGTGGCCCCAGGTGGCCATTGGCGACGCCAACGAATTCCTCATCGTATGGGAGCATGACAGCGGCGGGGCCCACAGTACGGAGATTGCCGGTCGATACTTCGATCCAGAAGGCGTGCCAGTGGGCGAACAGTTCCAGCTCAATACCACGATACTCGATGCGCAGCGGTATCCCGACGTGGTCCCGATCGGTGAGGGCTCCTTCCTGGCCGCCTGGGAAAGTTTCGGTCAGGACGGTTCCGGCTATGGAATCTTCATGGTCGAAGTATCGATGCCGGCACCGGCTGAGCCCGATGAGCCGGTGTAAGGCCCCGTGTTGATCGGTGAACCGGACGGCAGAGCTATCGGTGGGAGCCGGCACCGCACCAGTAACGGGACGTGTTGTCCTCGGCGTCCAGCCAGTCGGCGTGGCCGTCGAAGAAGAGATTGTTGCAGCCGCTGTTACGGTGGCGGGTCTGTGCGACCCGGCGGGTCAGGTTGCTGCCGGCGGTGGTCCGGTCCGAGGCCGGCAGATGGGTCACGGACCACACGTCCAGCAGGTTGAACACGGAGGCGATGTCGAGATCCCGCCGATTGAGGATGACCGGCCGCCATTCACCCGCCTCGTTGTCGGCCATGTAGATTCGCTCGGCGGGCCGGGGGATGGAGCTGAGCTTGGTCGGGTCGTCCTTCTGCAGGCCCTGGTTGCCGTTGGTCAGGCTGGGCTGGTCCATGTCCCAGGCATTGACGACGTAATCGACCGTCTGGTCGGCGTTGCGCTGGCCGCCCGTGCCCAGGCCGGTGCGCGGGAAGCTGGGACACTGGTAGACGCCCACTTCCTGGTAGTCCGAGGCGTCGCGGAACTCTTCGCCCATGTACGGCATAAAGGCCAGCAGCCACTTGACCTTGTTGTCCAGCGCCCGCGGGATGAAGTCGGCATTCTCTTGGGCGTACATGTGCATGGCGGTGCCGATCTGCTTGAGGTTGTTCAGGCACGCGACGGCTTGGCCCTGCTTGCGCACCCGGCTCAGGGCGGGCATGAGAATCGCCATCAACAAGGCAATGATGGAAATGACCACGAGCAACTCAATCAGTGTGAACCCCTTGTGCCTGTACGCCACGCCGCACCTCCATTGAATCAGAATCAAGCCG
>JALORE010000124.1 GCA_025459125.1 Planctomycetota bacterium
CATCAGAAACAGCCGCGGCAACTGGGCTTCACCCGAGCGTGTCAGTGCCTTTTGGCGTCCTGGATGTTGCTGGCCACCGGAGTCTGCCGGGACGTGCGGACGCTGTCTACGGTTCTGCTGGCCCATATCGCGGCCCAGGAGGTGGCCAACCGGCCCGGGCGCATCGAGCCGCGGGTCCTCAAACGCCGCCGCCAAGGCTATCCGTTCATGCTGCGACCCCGCGCGCAATTGCAGGCGGAACTTGGCAAAACCTAACCCTATACTCACAAAGGAATTGCCCACGGCAGTGCCATTCGGCCGCCCATCGCGCGGTATCGCGATTGGGGTCCCGACTCCGCTTGACGATGCCACCCGGAATGTCTTGCGACGTGGCGTTCACACCCGGGGCCTTGATGTCCCGGGACAAACCGGTAGGATGGTATCCGTTCCCACGACGAGGGTCACTGCGAAAGGATTGGACGCATGAAGACATGTCTTTTGTTCGCCTCGGTGTTGTCATTCTCGATCATCTCTGCCGCGGACGCCAATTCGGCCCAGACATACGCGCCCGGGGCGGCGTTCGACATCGCGCCGTTCGGCTTTCCGATCTCCTATGGCGACGGCAAGTCCCAGGGTCCCCGCTGGGCGGAGCCACGCAAAGTTCGCCGTGTGGTGGTCCAGTTCGAGGGGAATCAGCCCTTGCCCCCAGTGCGGCTGGAATACTGGCACCGGGTCTGGGATGGCAGGGCCGACCCGCTGCTGGTCGAGCGGGGCGCCGGCGGTGTGGGCTGGGACGCGAGGGACGACTGGACCAACGGCCGCTGGATCGCGGCCCAGTGTCGCGTCGAGCGAGCCGGCAACGTGTATGAGTTCACCTTCGAACCCACCTCTACGGCAGAAATCCCCACCCTCAAAGGGGAAGGCGTGACCTATCGCAAGACGCTGGCGGTGCGCATCGCCGGCGAAAGCGTCCTGCCGGTGCCGTCGCGCGTGCGGGTGTACACCGACTCGGTCTGCAAGATGCTGCGTGCGCGCATTCAATTCGGCACGCCCCGGGAGGCGGCCTTCCAGACGGGCCAGTCGGAGTCGGGCCGTTTGGAGGTGTTCAACGGCGCCGTGACGGCGGTCCGCCCGATCCCGGGCCGTCCCGCCGTCATTCAGCCGGACCTGGGGTGGACCCTGGACAATTCCACCGCCGGCGGCATTGAAGCGGACCTGGTGATGGCTGCCGACCCGATCGATGGCCGCTACGACCGCACGATTGTCACCGTACGATCCGGTACGCGGTCCTTCTCGTTCGCCGCCGACGAGGTGGCACGCGGCGACCGCATTCTCGTGGAGGACCTGGGCGTTCTGGTCACGAACGCCGAGGACCCGATCTCGCTGGAGGCCTATCGCAATGCCCTGCGGCGGGAGTTCAGCGGCCGGACGGTGTTTGACCGGGTCGCCGCGAGCGAGGAGCAGACCCTGGACCGGGCCTGGAACGACATGCCGCTGAAGCGCCCGCTGTACTTCGTCCACGGCTTGCCGGGTAACCGCAACACGATGCGCCAGAACCCCAACGGCGAGATCGAGGTCACCGCCGTCAAACGCTGGTTCAACGTGCAGCGCAGTGGCCGGGACAGCGACCGCAAGCTCTGGTCCGGCGATACCCTGCGAATCTCCTGCGGTTTCCCGCGTGAGGAACTCCGCGGCGGCCGCGCGTTACAGGAGGGCTACCTGCCGGTGCTGCGAACGTGGTGGCAGGAGGGCCCCATGTACTACGAGCAAAAGACCGTCCTGACGGCGGCGGGAGACCTGAATCGCGTGGCCTTGGACACGCCCACCGTTCTGCTGATGCAGGTCCGCGTCGTGAACGTCTCGGACGCACAGGAGAGCACCGCGACCCTGCGTTTCGGCGCCGGCGCCCGCCAGGGCGAAAGGCTTGTCCTCCGCGAAGATCAGGCGCTGGCTGTCACGGAGCAGGGCGAGCGACTGCGGTTCCTTGTCAAAGCGGACGGACAGCTCCGGCAGGAAGGCGAAGGCCTGACTTGGGCCGCCAGTCTGAAGCCGGGCGAGAGCAAGGTCATCTATGTGACGATCCCGTCCATCACTCTGGTGCAGGATCAAGAGATCGCATCCGTCCGGTCCTTGGGCTTCGAGGCCGAGGCCCAGCGGGTTGGCGCCTTCTGGCGCGAGTTGACGGTGCGCGGGACACAGATCGAGACCCCCGAGCCCTGGATCAACGACTTCTACAAGGCCCACACGCGTCACCTGCTGGTCAATTGCTTCAAAGAGCTCGACACGGACTACCTCCACGCCCACGTGGGGACCTTCCACTACGGCGTCTATCCCAACGAATCGGTCATGATGATCAGCGACCTCGACCGGCGGGGCTACCACGACCAGGCCCGGTGCAACTACGATGCCTTCCTCCATTATCAGGGCACGGTGGGCATGCCCGGCAACTTCCGGAGTCGTGAGGGGCAGTTCTACGGCGCCGGCGGCCACGAGACCGGCGGCTACAACAAGAGCCACGGCTATGTCATGTGGGGTATGGCCGAGCACTGGCGGTACACCCGCGACCGCACGTGGATGGCGCAGGCCGCCCCGGGTATGGTCAAAGCCTGCGAGTGGGTCATCCGCGAGCGGCAGGGCACAATGACCGGACGCCCCGTAGGGGCGAATGATTATTCGCCCCTGCATCGGGGTTGGCTGCCGACCGGTTCCCTGGAAGATGTCACAGACTACTGGCATTGGCTGGCAACCAACAGCGCCACGGTATGGGGCTTCCGCGCCCTGGCGGAGGCCCTGGCCGATTTCGGGCACCCGGAAGGCCAACGCCTGCAGCAGGAGGCTCAGGCCTATTACGACGATTTCCTGCGCGGTGTGACAGAGTCGCGGATTCTCTGTCCGGTCGTGCGGTTGCGGGACGGCACGTATGTTCCCAAGATCCCCTCGCGCCTGTACGAGCGCGGTCGGGCCCACGGCTGGCTGCGGGAGACGTTGGAAGGCTCACTGTTCTTGCCGGCCTATGGCCTGCTGGCCCCGACCGCTCCGGAGACCCGATGGATTCTCCAGGACTACGAGGACAACCTCTATATCTCGGACCGCTACGGCTACGCGATTCCCACCTTCGACGCGTTCTGGTTCTCGCGCGGCGGCTTCTCCATGCAGTCCAATCTGCTCGATGGCCCCTTGCCCTATCTGTGGCGGGACGAGATCAAGCATTACCTCCGCGCCTACTTCAACAGCTTCGCCTCGGCGTTTTACCCCGAGGTCCGGATGTGCAACGAGCACTGCCTGCCGGAACTGGGTTACCCGCGTGGCGACCACTTCAAGACCTCGGACGAGGCCCAATCCACATACTGGCTGCGCCTGATGTTCGTGAACGAGCAGGGCCGCGATCTCTACCTCGGCCAGGCCATCCCGCGCTACTGGCTGGCCCAGGGCAACCAAATCGGCATCCAGCGGGCGGCCACGCACTTCGGCCCGATGTCCCTGCGCTACGACTCACAGACGGCCGAAGGGACGATCAAGGCCATTCTCGATCCGCCCACCCGGAACCGGCCCGGGACGATCTACCTGCGCCTCCGCCACCCGCAGGCCAAACGGCTCCAGAGCGTCCTCCTGAATGGCGCAACGCACGACAAGTTCGACCGGGACAAAGAGTGGATCATCCTCCCCGGCACGCTCACCGGCCGGCAGGAGATTGTGGCTGCCTATTGAGCGTCGGGAACCGGTAGAGTGCGTAGCACCAGCCGTGTAAAGGTGGTGCGCAGACTCCTTTAGATTTAAGACGTAGAGCCTCCAACAGAATGAAGATGGCTCCTGCTCTCTGTCATTCCCGCGCAGGCGGGAATCCAGAAGCGCATTGACCTTCGTGGACCCCCGCCTGCACGGGGGTGACAAGAAAGGGTTGAATGCCCATTCTGTTAGAGGCTCTTACAATGGGTGGCAGCGGCAAGCTCCCAAGACTCCGCTTGCCGCTGCCACCCCTGTTCCTCACCTTTGCCGGACTGGGTGCGCGTCACGCACCATCCTTGCGGAGCCGGTTCGTTCTTGAGTTGTGGCGGCCGGGTGCGTAAGATACCTGCTGTAGGCCCAGTGCGCCCGGCCGCGGGCGGTTGGATCACGAGGTTTCTCTGGTAGTGGGAGGTTGTCATGACGGCTGGAAGATGTCCGCTTCATTGTGATGGTCACGAGTGCGTCAGCCGACGCGGGTTTCTCAAGAGCTCTACGGCGGTTTTGACGGGAGCGTCATTTCTGGCCGGGTGCTCGTCGCTGAGCAGCCGCCGCACCTCTCTGCAGCCGATTCGGCAGTGCGGACCGGCATCCAGGTACACGCCTGTCCTGTGGGCGGCCTTTGTCCGGCGCAAAGGGGACTACGGCATGCTCTGGCCGGGGGCGGTGTACGATGGTGAGGCGGCCCGGAGTACGTATGCCGCGAAGGTGGCCGAGACGGCCTCGAAGCTCGGGGCCCAGCTCAATCTGCGGCCGGAACCGATTTACAGCCTGGCCGAGGCCGATGCCTGGATCGCCGAGGCAAAAGCGGCCAAGCCGGATGGACTGGTCCTGGTGATGCTCGACCGGCAGCAGCATGCCTGGCCGACGGCGCAGAAGGTCGCCCAGAGCGGCATCCGGTCGATTGTCTATTCCCCGCTGGGGACCTCGTTCACGACCAACACCGTCAGCATGGCCGCGTCGCCCGGGTGTGTGGTGTACTCCAGCGACGATTTCAGCCAGGCAGTTTACGGCATGAAAATGCTCTGTGCCGCCGCCAAGATGCAGCGGACCTGCTGCGTCGTGATCAAGGGCAACAAGCGGTACGACGTGACGCTGGCCGATACCGGGATCAACCTGCGGCACGTCCCTGCGTCGTCTTTCATCGAGGAGTACAACGCCACGCCGGAAAGCGAGGAGATCCTGGCGATGGCGGATGAGTACATGCGCCGCGCCCGCCGCCGTATCGCGGCCACCCGGCAGGATGTCATCAACGGCCTTAAGAGCTACTACGTCGCCGGCCGGTTCCTCGAGCGCGAAGGCGGCGACGCGATTACGATGGATTGCCTGGGGGCGCTGGGCAAGATCCCCGTGAGCCTGCCCTGCATTGCCTGGTCGCGGATGAATGACGACCGCATCCCGGCGGCCTGCGAAGCCGATTACGGCGCGGTGGCGTCGCACCTGATGGTCCAGTACCTCTTCGACCGGCCGGGCTTCCAGCAGGACCCGGTGGCCGATACCGCGGACAACACGGTCATCGGGGCCCACTGCTCGTGCCCGACTCGTCTGAACGGCTATGACCGGCCGCCCGAGCCTTTCGACATCAAGCATCATCATGGCAACCGGGACGCTGTGCCGCGGACCCTCTGGCGCAAAGGGCAGCGCGTGACCAATATCGACCTGCTGCCCGGCAACGCAAAGGAGCCTTCGACCGTCCTGATCTCGGCCGGCACGGTGATCGACAACCTGGAGGTCCCGCCGAGCGGCGGGTGCGTTGTCTCCGTGAAGATTAAGTTCGACAGTGCCCAGGAAGTCCTCAGCTTCCCCGGCTTCCACCAGATCTTCTTCTATGGCGACTACCAGGAGCAGATGCGGGACTTCTGCCAATTGTGCGGGTTCAAGGCGCAGGTTGTGTAACGGAGCGGAGTTTGAGGGTTGATTTTTGATGGTTGATTTGAAGACGGTAGGATGGGCTTCAGCCCATCAGGCCCTGTCCAGGATCGAGATGGGCGATGGCCTGAAGCCCATCCTACTTCTGAAATCAAAAATCACACTTCAACCATCGCGCGACGGGAGTGGACAATGATCGTGGACGCAGATTGCCATATTTCGCCCCTGAAGGAAGGGGCAAATATCTCGACGGATGAGCTGCTCCGGCGCATGGACCGGGCGGGCGTGGATAAGGCGCTGGTCTGGCTGACCCCGCCGTACCGTCGCGAGATCGACGAATCGAACGCCTATGTCTCCCAGGCGGTCCGGGCCCATCCGGACCGCCTGCTGGGCTTCGGCTGGGCCGATCCGCGCCTGGGTGTGCAGAAGGCCCGCGAGATGGCCCGCCGGTGCATCCACCAGTACGGCTTCCACGGCGTCAAACTCAACGGCGCCCAGAACGACTACTTCCTCGATGATCCGAAGCTGTCCCTGCCGTTGATCGAAGAGATTGCCAGGACGGGCAAGCTCCTGGCCTTCCATTGCGGCGTCGATGCCTACGAGCGGACCCATCCGTTCCGCATCGCCAAAATCGCCCGCCAGTTCCCGGACACCAGGATCCTCTGCGTCCACATGGGTGGCGTCGGCTTTCCGGACATGAGCAAAGCCGTGATCGAAATGGCCCAGGAGTGCCCCAACCTGCACCTGGTCGGCAGCATGGTCCTGCACACCTCGGTCCTCGACGCGATCAAGACCCTCGGCGCCGCCCGCGTCTGTTTCGGCAGCGACACCCCCTTCGCCCTGATGCACGTCTGCGTCGCTGAATACCACGCCCTGCTCGACGGCGAACTGACGCCCCAGGAGAAGGCCCAAGT
This sequence comes from Planctomycetota bacterium, assembly GCA_025459125.1. Lineage (GTDB taxonomy): Bacteria > Planctomycetota > Phycisphaerae > Sedimentisphaerales > Anaerobacaceae > PLanc-01. The sequence goes on from JALORE010000124.1 coordinate 6,486, forward strand.
CATGGGTGGGAATCTGTTGCGGCTCCTGGGTCTGCCGGCCTGATCGTCGAGTCACCGCGGGTTTCGGCCAACAGCACCAGCAAGAGGCTGGCCGCCAGGGCGGCCAGACCGGCGCCGATGCCGAAGGCCCAGCCGGGCCCGATGGTGGCCCAGAAAACGCCGAAGAGCAGGCTGCCGGGCAGAGCCGCCAGGCCAATCGCGCCGTTGTAGACGCCGTAGCCTGTTCCCCGGCTTTCGACGGGGACGAAGTCGGCGACCAGGGCCCGCTCGGCGCCTTCCGTCGTGCCATAATAGAAGCCGTAGGCCAGGAACAGGGCCCAGAACTGCCATTCGAGCCGGGCTTGCGAGAGGCCCAGATAGACGAGGGCGTACATGACCCAGCCGGCCAGGATCAGCGGCCTGCGCCCGATCCGGTCGGCCAGGAACCCGCCCGGGAGGCTGAAAACGATCTTCGAGATGTGCAGAGCGATCCACAGCCCGATCACGGCCAGCAGCCCCAGATGGAACTTCTCCCACGCATAGAGGAGCAGGAACATGTCGGAACTGTTGCCGAGCGTGAAGATGACGACAATCCCGACGAACGCATAGAACCGTGCGGGCAGCTGTGCAGGACGGGCTTTGGCCCGTGCCGCTTGTCCAGCGGCCGTCCCCTGGTCCGCATGGGCTGAAGCCCATCCTACCTGCTTCGGTGCAATCTCCCGAACCCTCCATGCGAGCGTGAGCAGGGCCAGCAGGCCGGGGATCAGGGCGAGGGCGAAGACCCAGCGCAGGGCGGCGATCTCCTCCATCGTGGGCTTGGCCGTGCTGCCGCGCCACAGGCCGTGGCCCAAGAAGGCAAAAAGGACCACGATGGCCAGCAGCGAGCCTCCGACCGCGCCCGCATGGTCCATCGCGCGGGTGAAACTGAAGGCCAGCCCGCGCACATCGGGGCCCACCGAGTCGCTGATCAGGGCGTCCCGGGGCGAGGTACGTACGCCTTTGCCCACCCGGTCCAGGAATTTCAGCCCGACGACCTGCCAGCCGGCCCAGGCGGTGCCGGCCAGGCCTGCCAGTGCGAGCAGGGGGCGGGCCGCCGTCGAGAGTCCGTATCCCGCCACTACGAGGGCTTTACGTTTGCCCAGATGGTCGCTCAGCCGGCCGGAGGCGAGTTTCAACAGGCTGGCCGTGGTTTCGGCGACCCCCTCTACCAGTCCGACGAAGACGGGAGCCAACCCCAGCGGCACCAGGCCGGCGATGAAGATGGGCAACAGCGGATTCATCATCTCGCTGGACAGGTCGGTGAAGAAGCTCACCAGTCCCAGCGCCAGGATGTTGCCTCGCCAGACACGGCGCCGGCGTGAGCCGGTCCCTGGGCCGTTGTCCACCATATGGAAAGAACAGAAGAAGCGAGACAAGTCCTTGTCTACGCTTGAGTTGTGTTCAGCAGTCAGGCAGGTCCGTTGCCTAGTGTCGGATGACGCGTTGGGCTTTCCGCATGCGTCGTCGTTCCCTCTCCGAGGGCTTCTCGTAGTAGGCCGTTCGCTTCATGTCGCGGATCAGACCCTCTTTCTCGCACAGCTTCTTGAAACGCCGGATCATTTGCTGGACGGACTCGCCGGATCGCATCTTCACCTTTAGCACTCTGTACTCCTCAAACCCAAATCTGTTTCCGAGGTCAAACACACGCGGTAGCGACACGTATTACTTTCGTCGCACTGTGCGAATTTATTAAGGTAACACACCCACCGTATGCTTTCAAGCCCATTTTTCCGACATAATCGCGAGTGGATTCTCGGCCGTAGCGGGGTTCTTCCCGGGACCCATAACACCGGCAGGGGCTTGAAAAGGGTGGGGGATATGGTATGATGAATGCGTGATTAGGAGGTCTGTCTTCATTGGAGAAATCACGTCAGACGCTGACAGTCAGGAAAGAACGTGCCATTCTCGTCGGTGCGTGGGTGCGAGGCTCGAACGGTGGGGATGACTTGGCGGAGTTGACCGCGCTGGCCGAAAGTGCCGGTGCGGTGGTCGTGGATCGGTTTCAACAGAGAATCCGCAGTATTCACCCCTCCACGTATATCGGCCAAGGCAAAACTCTCCAGCTTGCCGGCCGCGTCCAGCGTTTCAAAGCGGATGTCATCATCTTCGATAATGATCTGTCGCCGGCCCAGATCCGCGAATTGGAGAAGGTCGTCGGGGTCAAGGTGTTGGATCGCAGCGAGCTGATCCTCGATATCTTCGCCACGCGGGCCCAGACGAAGCAGGCCAAGCTGCAGGTCGAATTGGCCCAACTGGAGTACACGTACCCCCGCCTGGCCCGGATGTGGTCGCACTTGGACACGGTGACCGGCGCCAGCGGCGGTCCTTCGGCCGGAGCGGTTGGCGCCATCGGTACGCGCGGGCCGGGCGAGCAGCAGTTGGAAATCGACCGCCGGTTGGTCAGCCGGCGCATCAACGAACTTCGGCACGAGCTGGCCGGAATCGATCTGCGCAAGCTGCGCGAGATCAAGGGCCGCAAGGACTTCTTCCAGGTGTGCATCGTCGGTTACACCAATGCCGGCAAGAGCACCCTGCTCAATACGCTGACCAATGCCGGCGTCCTGGCCGAGGATCGACTCTTCGCCACGCTCGACACGCGCACGAGGAAATGGATGCCCGCGCGGGGCATGGAAGTCCTCCTGAGCGATACGGTCGGATTCGTGCGGAACCTGCCGCATCAGCTCGTCGAGTCGTTCAAGGCGACGCTGGAGGAGGCGGTCAATGCCGATTTGCTCCTGCACGTGATCGACGTGTCCAACCCCGAAGTGATGAGCCAGATCGAGTCGGTCAATCAGGTCCTGGCGGAGATCGGCTGCAGCGGTAAACCGGTGCTGGAGCTGTTCAACAAGGTCGACGCGATCAAGGACATCGGCCCGCTGGAGACGCTGCAAACGCTGCATCCCGAGGCGGTGACGATTTCCGCCAAGACCGGTCTGGGCCTGGAGGAGCTGCGCCGCAGGGTCATCGCGCACTACAAAGGCCGCGAGATTGTGGTCCGGGTCGCGAACCCGCTGTCCGATGGCAAGGTTCAGAGCTTCCTCCGCGCCCATGGCGAGATTCTCAGCGAGCGGTACACCGACAGCATCGTGATCCTCGATGTGCGGATGGGCCAGAGGCAGTTGCCCGACCTCGAACGCCTCCGCCCCCAGCAGCTTGAAATCGTCCAGGGGTAGCAATCGATCTGAGGAAGGGAGACCACCGTGAGACGTGCTCAGCATGGCAAGCCGGGGACTGGCATGCTGGTTGCGCTCATCGCGATTGTGCTCTGCGTGCTTGCCTTGGTTCTGGGCAGATCATGCGTATGCAGGCCCGACTGGGATGCTCGATAGAAGGCTCAACTCCGTGCGCTGAATGCTGCTGTTGAACTCTTCGCGAATGAGTTCGACGGTGACCCTCCCTCCGAGGCTGATGATTCGATTGGTCAGCCCTGCTGCGGGGCGATGAAACTCGCCGAGGCGCCGATGGGCCAGGACTTGCGCGGATTTCACATCGAGTCGATCTTTCGCCGGGACGGATTGGATGCGGCAGGGGTCTCCTTATATCCACCGGACACCGCTTGGCCTGCTCCGGCCAACGCAACTGATCCGCAGGATCGAAAAGGGCCGTTCTTGCAGGCGGAGAACGCCAATGCCTGCCGGCTCGCGGACATCTATGGCAAAGGCAACGCGGGCCCGTTTCTGGAGAGCCCTTTTGTCCTGTGCGACCCCTAGGGGCGAATGAGACCCAGTGGCGAGAAGACCGGAATGCCCCTCCTGTACTATCGGGCCAACCCGTCGGGTACGGCGCAGGACGTCATGAATCCTGACAATGCTCCCGCCGAGGTCTTCTGGCGATGATCTGCCGAGGGGGCGCGGTTGACTTCTCGAGGGGGCGCGGTTCTAATGCGCTCGGACGGTCCGCGTCGGGCGGGAAGGTGCCCAGAGCAGTCAAGGTTGAGGTGGTCATGCAGTCCAGTGGATATCGCGACGTCGCCATCATCGGCGACGGGGGCATGGGGAGCGTGTTATCGATCCTGCTGTGTGAGAAGGGGATTCATACCCGCATGTGGGGTCATGACGCGGGGCAGTTGGCCGAGATCGAGCACCGGCGTGAGAATGGGAGATTCCTGCCCGGCTATCGGCTACCCGATTCTCTGGTGTTCGAGCCGCGGGACGATCGCGCGACGGCCGATGCGGAACTGATCGTCTCTGCGGTCCCGTGCCAGTTCATGCGCGGGACTTGGAAGCGGTTGGCCCGGTGGGTCCCGGAGGGGGTACCGGTCGTCTCGGTGGCCAAGGGGATTGAAAACGATACGTTGCTGCGGCCCACGCAGATTCTCGGCGACGTGCTGGGGAAGGCGCGCTCGTTGGCCGCTCTGAGCGGGCCGACCATTGCCGATGAGCTGGCCCGGCGGCTGCCGGCCACGGCCTGCGTGGCCACCGAGGATCAAACCCTGGCGCGGAAGGTCCAATATACGTTGACCTGCCCCTGGCTGCGCGTGTACACCAATACGGACCTGATCGGGGTCGAGCTGGCCGGCGCCATGAAGAACGTGATCGCCATCGCGGCCGGTATCATCGACGGTGTCGGCGCCGGGGACAACGCCAAAGCCGCTCTGCTCGCCCGCGGCCTGGCGGAGATCACGCGGCTGGGGCTGGCCATGGGCGCGTGCGAGCCGACCTTTGCCGGCCTGACCGGCCTGGGGGATCTGGTGACGACCTGCATTTCGCCCACGGGACGCAACCGTTCCTTTGGGGAGAGGATCGGCCGCGGCCGGACGATGGACGAGGCGCTGCATGCCACGGAGTCCGTGGTCGAGGGCGTCGCCACCTGCAAGTCGGTCATGGCTCTCGCCGTGCGGCACGGCGTCGAGATGCCCATCACCCAGGCCGTCTACGCGGTGCTTTTTGAGGGCCAGCGGGTCCGCACGGCCATTGAACACCTGATGAGCCGCCGGCTCAAGCCGGAGTGCGGCGACAACGCCCCATAAGACAACGGCGGGCAACGGTCCGGGGGGCGAGACTCCTCGGGGCGGCGCCGCGCACCTCGGCGCGGACGCGGCTGGGTGTCACCGGCAGACGCGGCGAAGCACGCCGCCGCGACGGTCGTATGTCCCTCTCCTTCTTCCTCTCCGTCCTATCCTCTTCCTTTCTCTTGTTCTTGCGAGCGCGTTATCGGAAGTCGGGCCGCGAGATTGCCGACATGTTGGGAAGAAACCGGCGGGCCAGCGGCTTTTGGGCCTGCGCTATTCCGTTTCATATACTTTAGGTGGTCCGAAGCACCCGGTGGTTTCTAGGATAGGTGAGCTTCGTATGTTTGGATTTGGCAAGAAACAGTCCTATCTCATTGGGGTCGATTTGGGCAATGACTGCGTGAAACTCGCCCAATTGGCCAACGGTACGGAGGAGACGTGTCTCCTGGCCGGCCAATGCGTGACCCGTCCCGCCGACGTCACCGCGGGCACGGCACGCTGGCAGCGGTGGGCGATCGACGTCATGCGGGAGGCGACCGCCGACGGGCACTTCAAAGGCCGGGACGTGGTCGCGGCGTTGCCCGCCAACGATGTGTTCATCGACCACGTGAAATGGCCGAAGAAGTTCGACGGCAAGATCGAAGACGCGCTGTTTGCCAAGGTCCGGCAGAAGCTGCCGTTCGAGCCCATTGAGAAGAACACGATGATCAAGTACATTCCGGCGGAGCAGGACAACCTCATCGTCATGGCGACGGAGCGGACCGTCATCGATCACCATCTGGCGATCTACGAGCGGGCGAACCTGGCCATCAAGTCCATCGGGGTCTGGCCGGTGGCGTTGGCCCAGTGCTATGCCCGGTTCTTCGGCCGGCGCAAGACCGATCTCGATGCGGTCGTTCTGCTGCTCGACATTCAACCGGAGTGCACCAACCTGGTCATCAGCCGGCACAAGAATCCCCTGTACGCGCATTCGGTGCCGGTCGGCGCCAAGCAACTTCGGGACGAACAGATCATGGGCCGGCTGGCGATGGAGCTGGCGGCCTGCCGCCGGGAGTTTCTCTCCCTCTACAAGAGCGTTCAGATCGAGCGTCTGATCTTCCTGTCCGGACTGGCCGTGGATGCGGAAGTCTACCGCGTGATCGCCCGGCAGTTGGAGGTCCAGGCGCAAATGGGCGATTGCATGGCGGCCATCGAGATCCTGGATCCCGACCGCTTCGGTCTGGAGCGGCGTAACGCCACCGCCAGTTGGGCTCTGGCGTTCGGATTGAGCCTCAGTTAGTGGACGGTGGTCAGTTGGCGGTTGACAGTTGCTCTGGCTGGCAACGGGCAACGGGCAACTGAGAACTTCGGAGATGAGCAGATGTCCAACATAAATTTCGTACCGGACGATTATATCCAGAGCAACGAATCCCGCCGGGCGAATCTGATGTGCCTGGTGCTGTTCTCCGTCGTCATGGCGGGTTTGGGCGGCTCGTTCGTGACCATCAAGATCCGTCAGCGCGCCTGCGGGGCGCAGGAAATGCTGGTCAACAAGAAGATGGCGCGCATGGAGGAGTCCATCAAGAAATACGAGGAGCTGCAAACGCGGCGCAAGGAGATGATGCGCACGGCTCTGACCACCGCGGATCTGCTGGAGCCGGTGCCGCGCAGCGTGCTCCTGGCCTCGCTGACGAACAGTCTGCCGCCGGGAGTATCCCTGCTCCGGCTCGACATGATTCAGAAGGAGGCGCCCAAGGCGGCGGCGGACCGCGTGGCCAAAACCAAGTACGAGGCCGCTCAGGAGAAGGGCGGCAGCGATTCCGAGGCGCGGCCCTCGGCGGAGAAGGGATTGGAGACCCGGATGGAGATCGAGGGGATCGCTCCCAGCGACCTCCAGGTGGCCGCCTACATTGAGCACCTGGGCAACTCCGTGCTCGTGGACAATGTGGCGCTGGTGGAATCGCAGGAGAAGAAGATCGACAACAACACGTTCCGGCAATTCAAGCTCACCGCCATGCTCAGCAAGGAAGTCCACCTGACGAAGGACGACGTCGATCAGATTCGAGCCAAGGCGCAGCAATCCGTATATCAGTTCTAGTTGGAGTGGGGTAGGCCATGACCAGCGGTCTCAGACAAGCAGTGTTCTTCCTCCTGTTGATCGGTGTCGCGGCCCTGGGTTATCAGGGCATGATCAAACCCGCCAACCGCAAGCTGGCGGAGGCGAAGCAGAAGCTGGAAGGCAAGCGTGCGAAGCTGATGGAATTCGAGCAGGCGACGGCCAAAGCCGACGACCTCAACAAGCAACTGGAGCAACTCCAGGAGGCCGTGCGGTTCTTCGAGAGCAAGCTGCCCCCGACCAGCGAAGTCCACAAGGTCCTGGAACAGGTCACCGTCATCGCCCAGAAGCAGGGACTCAAGCCCAAGACCATCCGGACCCTGCAACAGAAGAACAACAGCGGCTACGTCGAACAGCCGATGAACATGAAGCTGGTCGGCAACTTCACCTCCTTCTACTCGTTCCTGCTGGAGCTGGAGAAGCTTCCGCGCATCATGAAGCTCCGGGAACTGAAACTGGACAAGGAGAAAGACGGTGCCGGACAGGTCGGAGCCGAGTTCATCGTGAGCATCTTCTTTCAGAACAAGGCAGCCTGACGAGGAGTGATCTATGTTATCTTTCATGCGTGAACAGGAAACTCAGAACGCCGGAGAACGTCCGGCCGCGGAGGCGGGTCCTCTGGACCTGCCGGCGGCCGCGGGGGGCGGGCCGCAGGAGTATCTGACCGTGGCGGCCAGCAGCAAGAACCTGCGCCGCAGCACGGCGCTGGTCGCGGCGCTCGTGGGCATCGGTCTGGTCTGCCTGCTGCTGATGATTCGCAAGAGCCAGCCCCAAGCGGCGGCAGCGGGCGAGGTGAGAGACGATCAGACCAAGATCGAAGCGGCCATCAGCCGGCTCACCGGCGTCCGGTCGGAAATGGCCGACCGGATGGACGAGATCGTCAGGAAATTCTACGAGTTCTCGGACGTCGTCCAGGTGAAAGTCGACGAGTTGGTCAAGAATCCCTTCGAGGTCGAAGGGTTCGCGAAAGAACTCTCCGCCGGGAGCCCGGTCAATGACCCGCAGGCGCAGGCGGAACTGATCCGCCGGCAGCGCCTGCAACAACAGGCCAGTACCCTCAAGCTGTTGAGCATCATGCGCTCCGACCAGGGAGACTGCTGCATGATCAATGACCAGATCCTGCGGTCGGGGGATGTCATCGAAGGGTTCCGGATCACCCGGATCGGGGGCAGTGCCGTCGAGCTGGTCTGGCTGCCGGACGAGACGGCCGGTGCCGGTGTGTCAACCACGGACGAAATGAAAATCGTACTGAAGTTGTCGGAATAATGCTACGCTTCTTATCGCACCAGAAGGATAAAGGCAAGGCCCCCGCGGCCGCGCGCCGCACGGGGTCGGACGCCGCGACCACGGTCCCCATCTACCCGGACGACGGGGAAGTGCGCGGACTGTGCAACCTGTACTCCCCGGAACCGACGACCAGCACGCACATCCGCGATCTGGCGGATGTCCTGCTGGAATTGCGGAAGATCACGGACGAGCAATACGCGCGGCTGCGCCGGGAATCGATCGGCCGGCCCGGCGCGGATCCCACGGCCTGGCTGCTCAAGGAGGGCCTCGTCGGCGCCAACGACATTCTCGAGGCGAAGGCGAAGATCAACGGCCTGGACTTCCGCCGTCTCACGCCCGAGGAGGTGGACAAGGCGACCTTCCAGAAACTGGAGCTGGATTTCATCCGGCGCAGCAGCATTGTCCCCCTCCGGGTCGAGGGCAACATCCTGATCGTGGCGACCAGTGAGCCGACGAACATCTTTGGGCTCGAGGACGTCCGGCGCCAGACCGGGATGGAGGTCCGCGCGCACGTGTGTCCCCCCGAGGACATCACGGCCTTATGTGACACGTTCCACGCAGAGCCGGCGGGCGAATGCGTGCTCGATGACATCATCAGCGACATGACGGACGTCGAGGTCGTCCAGGACAAGGAAGACGGCGGCGAGGATCTCGAGCAGATGGCCGGCCAGTCGCCGATCATCAAGTTTGTCAACTATCTCATCAGCAACGCCGTTCGCGAGGGCGCCAGCGATATCCACATCGAGCCCAAGGAAAAGGAAACCAAAGTCCGTTACCGGATCGACGGCGTGCTGTTCGAGACCACCCAGGCGCCCCCGAAGATGCACCCGGCCATCGTCTCGCGCATCAAGATCATGGCCAACCTGGACATCTCGGAGCGGCGGCTGCCCCAGGACGGCAAGGTGTCCGCGATGGTCGGCGGGCGGGCCATCGACCTGCGCATCTCGATCCTGCCCACCAATCACGGCGAGAAGACCGTCATCCGGATTCTCGACAGCAAGTCCATCACCCGCGGGCTCAACCACGTCGGCATGGAGCCGGACATCTGCCAGGTCTTCCAGGAACAGGTGGCGCTGCCGCACGGGATTCTCCTCGTGACCGGACCGACGGGTTCGGGCAAAAGCACGACCCTCTATTCCGCCCTGGGCGAGATGGACGGCCAGCGGCTGAACATCTCGACGGTCGAGGACCCGGTCGAATATGAGTTGGCCTCCTGCAACCAGGTCCAGGTCAACGAGAAGACCGGGCTGACGTTCGCCGCGGCCCTGCGCAGCCTGCTCCGCCAGGACCCGGACATCATCATGGTCGGCGAAATTCGCGACAACGAGACGGCCCGCATCGCGGTGCAGGCCGCCCTGACGGGCCACCTGGTGCTGTCCACGCTGCACACGAACGACGCCGCCACGAGCGTCACGCGGCTGGTCAACATCGGGATCGAGCCGTACCTGATCGCCGCCTCCTTGAACGCGGCGGTCGCGCAGCGGCTCGTCCGGAGAGTCTGTTCCAAGTGCAAGGAGCCGTACAAGATTCCCGATCACATGCGGAAGTACTTCGAGAAGACCGGCGTCAAGGGGAGCGAGGTCGTCCGCGGCGTCGGCTGCGACGCCTGCCGCGGCTCCGGGTACGTCGGGCGAGCCGGCATCTTCGAGCTGCTGGTGATCGACGACCGGTTCCGCGACATGATCCACACGGACACCTCGGTGAGCAACATGCGGCGCGCATTCCGGCAGAGCGGCCGCGACACCCTGTTTGACGACGGCATCAAGAAGATCCGGCAGGGGGTCACCACGATCGAAGAGGTCCTCCGCGTCACCGAGATGTACGGCAAGAACGAGAACGAGGAGTTCACGGAAAACCTGAATTGATGATTTACGATTTATGATGGATGATGTGAAGAGGGCAGACAGCCCGACGCCAATCATGAATCTCGCATCCTGAATCTGTGAATCATAGATCATAAATCATAGATCACGAGGGGTTATGATTGAAATCAAGACGATCTTGGCGGCGGCGATCGAGAACAAGGCCAGCGACGTGCACATCAACGTCGGCATGCCGCCGGTCCTGCGCAAAGACACGGAGTTGATCGACATGGATTGCCCGCCGGTGACCAACCAGGAGGCGCGGGCCATGCTGCTGGCCATGGTCGGCCCGGAGAAGGTCAAGCGGTTCGACGAGAACCGGGACCTGGATTTCTCGACGCAGGTCGCCAGCGGCCACCGCTTCCGCGTCAATGCGCACGTGCAGCGTGATACGATCGCCCTGTCGTTCCGCGTGATTCCGAACCAGGTGGCCAAGATCGACGACCTGCACCTGCCGCCGATCGTCAAGGAACTGACGGACCTGCCCCGCGGGCTGGTGCTGGTGACCGGGCACACCGGGTCGGGCAAGAGCACGACGCTGGCGGCCATGATCGGCCTGATCAACTCCCGCTATGGCAAGCGCATCATCACGCTGGAAGACCCGATCGAATACCTCATCGAGAACGAGAAGTGCATGATCGAGCAGCGGGAGATCGGTTCCGACTGCCCGAATTTCGCCTCCGGGCTGCGGCACGCGCTGCGGCAGGACCCCGACATCATCATGGTCGGTGAAATGCGCGACCTGGAGACGACGAGCTTCACCATCACCGCCGCCGAGACCGGTCACCTCGTGCTCAGCACGCTGCACACGATCAACGCGCCGCAGAGCATCGAGCGAATTATCGATATCTATCCGTCGGGCCAGCAGAACCAGATCCGGACCATGCTCGCGAACACGCTGCAGGCGGTCATCTCCCAGACGCTGTTCAAACGGATCGATCAGCCGGGCATGGTGCCGTGCACGGAGATCCTGCTGTGCACCTCGGCCACGCGCAACTGCATCCGGGAGAACCGGATTTACGAGATTCCGAACATCATCGAGACCTCGCGCCGCATGGGCATGCAGAGCATGGATGCCAGCATTGCGGAGATGTATTTCAAAGGCTTCATCGATCGGGACGAGGCGATCGTACGGTCGAGCAATCCGGGCAAGATGGAGAAGGTCCTGGTCGCCGCCGGTAAGATCAA
>JALORE010000125.1 GCA_025459125.1 Planctomycetota bacterium
GCAACGTCTATGACGTGACCGGCGCCGGCGATGCCGTGCTGGCCACCCTCGCCGTGAGCCTGTCGGTCGATGGCGACTACCTGACCGCGGCGCAGCTCGCCAATATCGCGGGCGGCATCGAGGTGGAGAAGTTCGGCGCGTCGACCGTGAGCGTCTCCGAAATGGTGCACGAGATCGCCACTCAATTCGGCAGCCGCAACACCAAGCTCCGCACGCTCGACGCCCTGATGGAGGAGATCAATTGGCGGCGCAGCCGCGGGCAAACCATCGTCTTCACGAACGGATGCTTCGATGTCATCCATCGCGGACACATCGATTACCTGCGCTTCTGTCGCACCCAGGGCGACGTGGTCGTCGTCGGTCTCAACAGCGATAGTTCCGTTCGGGCTCTCAAGGGACCTGAGCGGCCGATCAACAACCAGTACGACCGAGCCGCCGTGCTATCGGGCCTGGAGACCGTGGACTTCATCACGATCTTCGAGGATCCCAGCGTGCTGAGCCTGGTCAAGAAGGTCAAGCCCGACGTCATCGTCAAAGGCGGCGACTGGGGCAACAAGGAAGGCGTGGTCGGCTGGGACTTCGTCGAGTCCTACGGCGGCAAGGTGATGCTGGCGCCGCTGGTGCAGGGCAAAAGCTCGACCGCCACCATCGAGAAGATGAAAGCGTTGGAGACAGAGACGAAAGGAGACTGAGCAAGCTCCACGGTCCCAGACCGGGGAGGCGCTCGCAGCACGGATTTCGGATTTCCTATGGTGGATCGCCAGATCATTCAAGAAGCCGTCGAGGCCCACCGCCAGATGGTCGCGGTGTTCGAAGCCTCGGCCTGCGATACCGTGATCGCCGTCACGGAGTTGCTCGTGCAAGCGCTCCGCGCCGGCGGGACCCTGTACCTGTGCGGCAACGGCGGCTCGGCGGCCGACGCCCAGCACATCGCCGGGGAGTTCGTCGGCCGTTTCCGCCGGGAGCGCCGGGCCCTGCCGGCGGTGGCACTGTCCACCGACACGTCGGTGCTGACCTGCATCGCCAACGATTACGACTATGAGCGGGTCTTTGCCCGCCAGATCGAAGCCCTGGCCCGGCCCGGCGATGTCCTGTGGGCCTTTTCCACCAGCGGGACATCCCGCAACGTGCTGAAGGCCGCCCAGGCCGCGCAGGGAAAGGGCGCGCGGGTGATCGCCTTCACGGGCCGGCCGAACAGTCCCCTGGAGGCCCTGGCCGACTGCTGTCTCTGCGCCGCCGCCCCCCTGACGGCCCGCAGCCAGGAGATCCACCAGTTGGCGTACCACATCATCTGCGACCTGGTCGAGCGAAGCCTGGCAGAATGAACGGTGGTGGTTGATGGTAGACGTTTGATATTTGATTTGTGACGGCTGTTCGATGCAGTCCAAAATCATGAATCGTAAATCATGAATCCAAGGCCTTTATGTCGCATGCAGCGGTGTTTTTCGATCGTGACGGGACGTTGATCCACGATCCGGGTTACCTCAACCATCCCGACCAGGTGCGCCTTTTGGAGGGAGCCGCGGAGGCCCTGAAGGAATTCCAGCTTCTGGGCTACAAAACCGTGGTCGCCTCGAACCAGTCCGGCGTGGCGCGCGGGGTGGTCACGATCGAGATGCTCGAACGGATTCACGACCGCCTGCGCGAGCTGCTGGCGGCCAAAGGCGCATCGCTGGATGCGGTCTACTACTGTCCCGACCATCCTGAGGGAGTGGTTCCCGAGTATGCCAAGGACAGCGATTGGCGCAAGCCCCAGCCGGGCATGCTCCTGGCCGCGGCGGCCCAGATGGATCTCGACCTGACCCGGTCCTGGATGATCGGCAACAGCGACCGGGACATCGAAGCGGGACGCCGCGCCGGGTGTCAGACCATCCTGATCCGTGCGCGGTCCACGGAACACGCCGTGCCGCCCGGCACGCGGCCGGCGGCCCAGCCCCAGGCCGGCCGACCGGATCACATTGCCGTCAATCTGCGGGAGGCGGTGAATATCATCAAACGCCATCATCGTTCCGTGCCCGAGCGCTCGGCTGCACCGGCGCCGGGGACGGGCGCAGAATCGACTCTCGCCATCACCTCCGCCGGAATCCTGTCGCTGACCGGAGGACTCGACGCCGACCCGCGGCGCGAGGATTCCCCCGCGGCGGCCCCCCTGCCGGCCCCCGTCTCTTCCCGAACGGACGAGCTCCTAGGGGATATCCTCGAGCAACTGCGCCGGATGCAGAAACGGGAGATGTTCGGCGAGTTCTCGCTGATGAGACTGTTGGCGGGCATTCTGCAGGTCTTCGTGCCCTTCTGCCTGCTGCTGGCGCTGTGGTTTCTCATGGGAGCGCGGCGGCAGGATGACAGCATCTTGCTGGCACTCGCGTTCGCCGCGGTGCTGCAGTTGATGGCCTTGACCTTCTATATTATGCAGGGCCGCCGATGACGTGCCGGTTGGATCAGATTGAGACATTGGCGGTCCGCTGCCCGAACTGGGTGGGCGACATCGTCATGGCGACCCCGGTCTTCGAGTGCCTGCGTCGGAGTTTGCCGGGCACGCGTCTGGTCGGCGTGCTCAAGAGCAACATGCAGGCCATCGTCCGGGATGCGCCGTGGTTTGACGCCCTGGTCGACGGCAACGACAAGTCCTGGGCGGGTTTCCAGCGTATGCGGCATCAACTCCGCGTCCTGGCGCCGGATGCGGCGCTGCTGCTGACGAACTCCCTGCGGTCGGCGCTGACCATGCGCCTCAGCGGAATCCGGCGGATCTATGGCTACCGGCGGCAATGGCGCGACCTGCTGCTGACCGGCGGGCCCACCCGCGCACATGACGGGAGCACGGCCCCGATTCCCACGGTCCACGAATACCTGGGGATCTGCCGGTGGCTGGGCTTAGACGGGGCCCACGATCTCAAGCCCAGACTGTTCATCGGCGCCCAGGCCGCCGGGCGGGGCGAAGCCTTCCTGGCGAAATACGGGATCGCGCCCCACGATTTTCTCATCGGGCTCAACCCGGGCGCCAGCTTCGGGTCCTCCAAGTGCTGGCCGGCGGAGTATTTCGCCGAGCTCGCCGAGCTCTGCCAGAACCGCTTCGCGGCCAAGGTCGTGCTCTTCTACGGGCCGGGCGAGGACGACATCGCCCGGGCGATCCTGGAACAGACCCGTGCGAACGTCATCGACACGCGTGCGGACCCGATCGACCTGGAGCTGCTCAAACCCCTCGTGCAACGCTGCAACCTGCTGATCACGAACGACACGGGGCCCCGGCATTACGCCGTGGCCTTCGATGTCCCGGTTGTCGTGATCATGGGACCGACCGATCCGCGCTACACCAACACCTGCCTGGACCGGACCAGAATTGTGCGAAAAGAGCTTGACTGCTCGCCCTGCCACAGGAAAGTATGTCCCAGGCAGCACGAATGTATGCGGCAGATCCGGCCGGCCCAGGTGCTGGACGCGGCCGAGCAGGTGTTAGGCAGGTGCAAATAGCGTGGATCCGTTGATCTATCGAGAGAAGTGGCACGAGCTCCGGGGCGGGCCGCCCGATCCGGAGGGGCTGCAGCAACTGGCCCGCCAGGTCGCGTTCTCCTTCATCGACCGGCACCTGCAAAGCGGCACGTACGTCACCGACTATATTGACCTGCTCTGCGAGATGGCCACCGCCGACACGCGGGCCGATCTGAATGGCATCGCTGCCCGGGCCCTGTTCGAGCTCGTCGTGGAGAAGCTCTGCGACGACTTCGAGGACCTTCCGGTCGAGGTCTACAGCCGGGTCATGTGCCAGGTGGTCGCCAACTGCCGGGCCGTGCCGGCGGGCCAGGGCCTCGACGCGCGGCTGCGCAGCTTCGGCATCCTGTCGCTCGAGCAGTTGCACCAGCGGGCGGTCGCGGTGCACGGCCGGCCCTATCGCCGGATGCCAGGGGCGGCGCCCCGGCGGATCGTGCTGCTGTCCCGCGTGACCATCGGCGCGGATGTCGCCATCCTGAGCGTCATGGTCCAGCGTTTGCGGCGGCTGTTCCCCGAGGCGGAGCTGGTCATCCTCGGCAACCGCAAGCTGCACGGCCTGTTCGGCGGCCATCCCGCGGTGCGTCTCCGGGACCTGAGCTACGCCCGGCACGGCGGGCTCTTCGAGCGGTTCGCCGGCTGGCACGCCGCCGTCGACATCCTGCACGAGGAGCAGGCCGACATCGGCGCCGGGAACGTCCTGGTGATCGACCCGGATTCGCGGATTTCCCAGCTCGGCGTCCTGCCGCTGACGCAGGGGGACAATTACCTGTTCTTCAACACGCGGGACCACGTGCTCACCGCCAACGGGCACTGCATGGCCACCTGGACCAACGACTGGCTCAGCGAGGTCTTTGGTGCCGGAGCCCCGGCCCACCCGGCGGTCTGGATCCCCCGCGCGTTGCTGGAGGCGGCCGCGACAAAAGTCGCCGCGCTGCGCGCCGCCGGGGCACGGCACGTGATCGCGATGAACCTGGGCGTCGGCCAGAATCCGCGCAAGCGCGTGAGCCTGGAGTTCGAGAAGCTCCTCGTGCGGGCCCTCGTCGCCGTCCCGGGTACCGCGGTCCTGCTGGATCGGGGTCTGGGCATCGACGAGGAGCAGCGTTCCGCCCTGCTGGTGGCGGACGCCCGGGAAAGCGGCGTCCGCGGCTTCGAGACCTCATTCACCGCCGCCGACTGGCCCGCCGTGGGGCATGGGGTGATCGCGGTCGCCTGCGGAATCGGCGAGATGGCCGCCCTCATCAGCCACAGCGACGAGTACCTCGGCTACGACTCGGCCTGCCAGCACATCGCCGCGGCGGCGCGCACACCGACGCTGACCATCTTCGCCGGTACCAACAACAAGAACTTCATCCGGCGCTGGAGCGCCTGCGGCGCCACGGATTGCCGGATCGTGCACGTCAACACGTTGTCGGACCCGGCCCGCGTCGATGTCCACGAGGTGATCGCACGGGTCATGCTGGAGCGAGCCCTGCGGACCGCCGAGCCGCCCCGCCAGCCGGTGCTGGAGGTGCACACCGGCCGGACACCCGCGAAACCGGCCCCCGAGATCACGAGGAAGTAGAAGCCCGCACCGGTCGAGGCAAGGTGGCCTATCCCGATGAAAATCCTCTTTATCTATCCTGCGACGGATTCTCAGGCGGGCTTCAACTACGGCGTCGCCCACCTGGCGGCGCTGCTCAAGCAGGCGGGTCACCAGATCGGCTTTTGGCAGCTCTGCGAGGAGCTGGCGCCGCTGCCGACCGAGGAGCAGTTCGTGCAGCGCGTCACACGGGAGAAGCCGGACCTGCTGGCCTTCTCCGTGGTGACCAACCAGTGGGCCTATACCCAAATCCTCGCCCGCTGGGCCCGTGGGCGACTGGCGGTTCCGTTCGTGATCGGGGGCGTTCACACGCTCGCGAACGCCGAAGAAATCCTCCAAACAGGCCTCTTCGATTATGTCTTTCGCGGTGAGTGCGAGGACGCGTTTCTCGAATTCGTCCGGCGGCTGCAGCGGGGGGAGAGCGTCGAGACCGTGCCCAATCTCGCCTATGCAGCGCCCCCGCCCCCGGGGGTGGATGCGGAAACCCAGCGGAGGGCGGCTGGGCTGCACGTCCGGATCAATCCGGTGGGCCCCCTGCCGGACCTGACGAAGCTGCCGCGGAAGGACTACGAGAGCATGGACTTCCAGCGGCTGATCGACGCCAAGAACGGCTGGGTCGGCCTGATGGCCTCGCGCGGCTGCCCCTTCTCGTGCACGTACTGCTTCAATCACGTGATGGTCGAGGCGTACAAGCAGGACCTGCACTGCAGCTTCCAGGGCCTCCACTACATCCGGCGGTTCCGTTTGGGGCAGATGATTGACGAGATCGAGTATCTGCTGAAGAACTACCGCGACATCCGGATGTTCATCTTCGACGACGACCTCTTCACCTTCGACACGGCGTACGTCCGGGAGTTCTGCGCCGCGTACCGGAAGGTCACGGACCTCCCCTTCGTCGTCAACGCCCACGTCGGGTTCTTCGACGACGCGTGCGCCCGCGCCCTGGCGTCGGCCAACTGCCGGATCGTCAAGTTCGGCGTCGAGTCGGGCAGCTCCCGGGTCCGCCGGACCATCCTCAACCGTCACATGACCAACGCCAGCATCGTGGAGGCTATCGCCACGGTGCACCGTCACGGCATGCACAGCTCCGTCTTTATCATCATCGGCTTTCCGCACGAGCAGCGGTCCGACGTGTTCGACACGATCCGCCTGCTCGGACAGGCCAAACCCGGGCGATTCCGCTGGACCTACTTCTTCCCGTTTCCGGGCACGCGAGCCCACGAGATCAGCCTTGCCGGTGGGTTCGTAAATGCTGAAAAGATGGAGCGGCTCAAGAATTTCACCGACGAATCCTGCCTGGAGTTCGGCCCGGCCCACGATTTCCTGCTGCGGAAGATCGGCCGGATCATGCCGTGGTTTGTGAACGCCCATTCCGATCTGCCGACCGCAGACTTCTACCGCGCCCAAGTCGCGGAGATCCTGCGGATGGACGAGGCCCAGTGGCAGCAGGCCGCCGGCGGGCTGCGGGACCGGGACGCCGAATACTCGCGCCGCTTCTGCGAGCAGAACCTGTCCCATTACGCGATCAAATACAACCGGTTCATGGGCGTGATCTCGGATTACTTCCTCAAAGAGACGTGAGAAGTTCGATGTTTGATGTTTGAAGCAAGAGCTTTGTCGCGTGGAGCCTTCGGTCCTTATCGAGAATGAAAAATCAAACATCAGAAATCAACCATCAACCCTCAACCATCGACCATCCGGCTCCGCCCCTGGCCTTCTGCCTGTACAAGTATTTCCCGCACGGGGGCTTGCAGCGGGACATGCTGCGGATCGCGCTGGCCTGCCGGGCACGCGGGCATGCCGTCGAAATCTACACGAGCTCCTGGGCCGGCGCGCGGCCTGAGTCTCTGCGCATCCATATCCATCAGCCCCGGGCCCTGACCAACCACGGGGGCATGAGACAGTACCACGCGTGGCTGGCCGGTCGCCTGCGGGAGAACCCGCCGGCGTGCGTGGTGGGCTTCAACAAGATGCCCGGCCTGGATGTTTACTATGCCGCCGATGGCTGTTACCAGGCCAAGGCCTCGGAGCAGCACGGCCCGCTCTATCGACTCGGGCCCCGGTACCGCCTGTATCAGGCTTTCGAGAAGGCCGTGTTCGGTCCGGGCGCACAGACACAAGTCCTGATGCTCTCGCCGATCCAGGAGTCACTGTACGTGCGGTGTTACGGGACGCCGCCGCAGCGTATCCATCGCCTGCCGCCGAATGTGGCCCGGGACCGCATCGCCGGCCCGGACGCACCGGAGATCCGCCGGGCCTTTCGACAGACCCTGGGCCTGGGAGAGCAGGACAAGCTCGTGCTGCAGGTGGGTTCCGGATTCCGCACGAAGGGTCTGGACCGGTCCATCCGTGCCCTGGCCGGTCTGCCGCAGGCTCTGGTGGCGAAGACCCGGCTCTATGTCGTGGGAGACGACAATCGGCGTCCGTACCTGCGACTGGCCCGGCGGCTGGGCGTCACGGACCGTGTGGTCTTCCTGGGTCCGCGCGATGATGTTGCCCACATCCTGGTCGCCGCCGATCTGCTGGTTCACCCGGCGTATCACGAGAACACCGGGACGGTCCTGCTCGAAGCCCTGGCTGCGGGATTGCCCGTCGTCGCCAGCGGCGTCTGCGGCTACGCTCATTACATCGAGGAAGCCCAAGCCGGCTGGGTCCTGCCGGAACCGTTCGAGCAGGACCGGTTCACGCGTGGGCTGCAAGCCGCCCTGGAGCGCCGCGACCTGAGCGACTTCGGCCGCCGGGGGGCGGACTTCGCCCGACGAGAGGACCTGTACGGCATGGTGGACGCCGCCGTCGCCGTTATCGAGAAGACGACGCAAGCCATCGCGGAGTGCGGCTTGCGGAGTGCGGATTCGGGATGCGATACCAATTCGACATCCGCGATCCACACTACGGAATTGACGCACGTCTGGCTGGCCGAGCCATTCCGCACACTCTGGCAGGGACAAGACCCGTTCGAGCGGGCCGACGCCCTGGAGGGCGAGGTCTTCCGCCGGATGGCGGCGCGTCGGACGATCCGGATCAGCGTTCAGGGGGGTTACTACTTCGCCAAGATTCACCACGGCATCGGCTGGCGTGAGATCCTCAAGGAACTGCTGCATCTGAAACGACCGGTGCTCGGCGCACAGAACGAGTGGCGGGCCCTCGAGCTCCTGTCCCAGATCGGGGTGCCCACCATGACGCCGGTGGCATATGGGCAGCGGGGACGCAATCCGGCCCGGATGTGGTCGTTCCTGATCACTGAGGAATTGACCGGAACGACCAGCCTGGAGGACCTGGGCGCCACGTGGGCGGCGCAGCCTCCCTCGTT
This sequence comes from Planctomycetota bacterium, assembly GCA_025459125.1. Taxonomy (GTDB): domain Bacteria; phylum Planctomycetota; class Phycisphaerae; order Sedimentisphaerales; family Anaerobacaceae; genus PLanc-01. Next base: position 8,376 of record JALORE010000125.1, read on the forward strand.
CCGATTGCGGAAGGCCTTGACCGAGCAACTCGCATCGATCGTGCGCCGGATGCACGCGCACGGCCTCAACCACCGGGACTGCTACTTGTGTCACTTTCACCTGGACGCGGGCTGGGCCCGGGAGCCTGTGGACCCGGACCGGTTGCGCCTGCACGTGATCGACCTGCACCGGGCCCAGATCCGCAGACGCACACCCCGCCGGTGGATCGTCAAGGATCTGGCGGGACTGTACTTCTCCGCGTTAGGCGTGGGGCTGACCCGGACCGACCGCCTGCGGTTCATCCGGGCCTATGAGCAGAAACCGCTCCGCGAAACGGTGCGACAGCACCGCAGGTTCTGGCGGCACGTCGAGCGTGTCGCCTTCGCCCTGCACCGGAGATTATCCACGTAGTACTCCGTCCTGACTGGGATGGTGAGCAGATAAGACCTATGAATCGATGGCGTCGGGTGGCATCGTCCAGAGCCTGCCCTGAGCGAAGTGGAATGGGCCGAAGGCCTTGGCGATGGTCTATCGCACAGGCAACTCGCCGTCGCCAAGCTCCGAGGACTCCGCTTGACGATGCCACCCGGAACTTGCTGTTTGAAGATGGACAAAGTAGCAGGTTTAGGACCGGTTTACTGGCATGAGTGCATTACAACCAGACAAGGCCACGATCGGCATCATCAACTACAAGACGCTCGACTACACGCGTCTGTGTCTGCGGAGCATTCGCAAGTTCACGCGGTACCCCTGCGAGGTGCTGGTGGTCGACAACGATTCCCGGGATGCCTCGCTCGATTACCTGCGGAGCCTGCCCTGGATCCGGCTGCTCCAGAGGCCGGCCGACACCGACCGAGCCGTCGGGGGCTATGCCCACGCTGCCGCCCTGGACCTGGCCCTGGAGAACTGCCGCACGGAGTTCTTCGTCTCTCTGCATTCCGACGTCTTCCTCTGGAAAGAAGACTGGCTGGGCGAGTTGGTCGGGTATTTCCGCCAGGACCCGGGCCTCGCGTGCGTCGGCTCCGGCAAGATCGAGCTCGGCGCCCCCTGGCGCCAGTGGCTCAAGAAAGCCGTCGATCTGCGCGGGTTGGCGCGCCGGCTGCAACGCACGCCGGACCCGCTGGGTATCCGTCGCTATTACAATCGCACCATCTGCTGCCTCTATCGCACGGACATCCTGCGGCGCGAGCGGCTCTCCTTCGCCATGGACTATGACCGCGGTCTGACCGCCGGCCAGAAACTGTATCTCGAGCTCGTCGACCGCGGCTACCGGACGGTCGAACTGCCGCCGAACGTGATGGGCCGGTACCTCGTGCACCTGGCCCACGCCACGCAGGCGCTCAACCTCGACGAGTTCCGCCTGGCGCGCAAGACCGTCCGCAAATGCGAGCGGCTCGTCGCCCAGGTCCAGGCCATGCCCGTGTTCCAGGACCTGCTCGCTGATACCTCCCTCGATCGCTGATCGCGTCCGCAGCATGAGAGCTTCCAGCAGAGTGAAGAACAGGGCCGAACCCCGCGCATGTCACGGCGAGCGCAGCGCGGCAATCTCCATTCTGGGCGTCGAGATTGCTTCGTCGCCGCGCGCCTCGCAATCACATGCTGAGGCTCGTTCTGGTAGACGTTCTGACGGACTCGACCGGGTGGCAGCAGCAAGGCCGGAGGCTTGGCGCAGGCCTTGCCGATGGCGAAGGCGCCAACCATCGGCCAGCTGGCGCTTGCCGCTGCCACCCGGACGATGCCCTGCTTCTCACTCGCCCGTTAGGACCGGATGAGCGAGGAGCATGAAGGACTCGGAGAAGTACCCTCGGAACAGCCGGGGCCAGGTCTTCCACGCCTTGTGACCGGCAGACTTGATCCAGTACACCCCGTACGGGTCCAGCCCCGACACCCGACAGAGACGGCACAACGTAATCGGATCGAACCAGCAGACGTGCTCCTCGTGCACCTGCGGCCGGCCATGCCGCCAGATCTTGCGGACCTGTCCCACATAGAACGGATTGGGGGTCGTCAGGACCAGGGTGCCGCCGGGGGTCAGGTGCCGGGCCATGTTGGCCAGAAACTGGCCCGGGTTGGGCAGGTGCTCGATGATCTCGCCGGCGACGATCACGTCGTACCGCTCCCCCAGATCCATGGTTATCACATCGGCGGTCCGGGTATGAAAGCCCTGCCGCCGGAGGATCTCGACGCCGTCTTCGTCGATATCGATGCCGACCGTGTCCGGATTGATCTCGCCAATGCGCCGGAACAGCGAGCCCGGCGATTTCTCCAGCCGCTCGGCGGTGCCCTGCCGGCCGCGCCGGCTGTCGACGACGCCCAGATCCAGGGTCTTGCGGCCGCGCACGAGCGGACCAATGATCTCCATCCGGTCTTTGATGGTACGTCCCAGGGCCAATCGTGTCATACCGCTCATTTCCCGGGCGCCTCGGATTGAAGTGGATTCTCCGCACACCCCGTGCGGCCGCCCACGTCGCGCAGGTAGCGCCGGACGTCCCGCCGGCAGCGATAGCGGCGCAGCCAGCCGACCCGGCTGACCCGCATGCCGTCGAGATCCGTCAGCACCAGGCGGGTCCCGTCATACAGGATATTCGTGTGTTTCATGTCGCCGTGACTGATGCCGTGCCGGGCCAGCGTCCGCAGCAGAGCCAGGACCCGCTCGTGGAGCCCCTGCTTCTGCGCGTCGGCGATGGTAGCATCCCGGAGAATCTCGTGCACGCCGGGGCCCGGTACGTACCGCGCGATGAAGTAGGACTGCCACAGGAGCGGTCCCCGGTACTGGTCCACGTAGGCCAACGGCTCCGGCGTCGCGATCTGCAGGGCCAGCAGCCGCTGTGCATGGCGCCAGTTCCGCTTCGCCCGCGAGCCCTTGAGCGTATGGCGGAAGGAATGCCACAATCCCCGGTGGTTGTACCGCTTGACCACGGCGTCCTGACCGTTCCACAGCACGCGACTGACGAACGAGGCGCTGTCGCTCTTGAGGACCCGGCCTTCCTGCATCAAGCCATCGATCATCCGCAGGAATGGGCGCATCATCTCCCCATCGGCGAACCGCCGGTCGAAGACACCCCGGTACCCTGCGACCTCAAGCTGCAACGTCTGACTGCCGGTTTCCTGCATGCCTCATCTGCCTGTGAATCGTCGGTCCTGCGAACTACGCGTCGCCTATCCTGCCCGGTTCGCGGCAAAAGATCAAGCCGGATTGCCAACGAACGATTCGGCGTATATACTGGCGCCGACAGAAGGGAAAGGCCCGTATGACGTACGTCTTCTTTGTCGTTGCCATCGTTGCCGCCTACCTGCTCGGCGCCGTGCCGTTCGCCTTTCTCCTGGCGTGGGCCCACGGCAAGGACCTGCGCACGATCGGCTCCGGAAACATCGGCGCCACGAACCTGGCCCGGGCCCTCGGCCGCAGGTGGGGCTACGTCTGCTTCGCCCTCGACGTCTTGAAGGGCCTGGTCCCGGTGGCCGTCACCGGCACCGTGACCGACGCTGCCGACCACCCCGTGTTCCTGTCCCTGTGGCTGGTGGTCGGAATCGCCGCGATCCTGGGGCACGTCTTTCCGGTCTACCTGCGTTTCAAGGGTGGCAAGGGGGTCGCCACCAGCTTCGGGGTCGCCCTGGGGTTGTGGCCGTATTTCACCGTGAGCGCCCTGATCGCACTGTTCGTGTGGGTCGCGGTCGTGTTGACCTGGCGTTATGTCTCGCTGGCATCCATCTGCGCGGCGGTTGTCTTCCCGATCAGTCTGGCTCTCGGGATTCTCGTCGTCCCCACCTGGCAACTCACGAATCTATGGCCCCTGGTGATTGCGGCCGTGGTGATTCCGATACTCGTCGTCGTCCGCCACCGCGAGAACATCCGGCGTCTGGCGGCCGGCACGGAAAGCAAGATCCGCAGCCGAACAAATCCGGCGTAGAGGAGCTTCAAGGTCACCGTGAAGTACAACGAGACCGAGGTCCCCATGGAATTCAAGGGCAGACTGGAGGGCGGGACCCTCAAAGGTGAATTCATAACCTCCCGGGGCGCCCGCGAAGCCGTCGGCAAGAAAGTGAATTGAGCGGGGCGCGCAGAGGCCCGCCCGCGAGTTCTCCCGCGGGCGGTCAGGCCAGCAACGGTCTCAACACACGGCGGGTGGCGTCGTCAAAGCCGAAGGTTTTGGCGATGGGTCAGGGACAGGCAATCCGCCATCGCCAGGCTCCGCAGAGGGTCCCAATCGCGATCCATCGCGAGTGGCGTCCCCACTCCGCTTGACGATGCCCCCCGGAACGTACCGTTTTCGGGTGGGAGGAGTATTAGCGGTCGGGGACGGGGTGGCCCGTTTCCCCCGGGCTGATGGGACCGCGTCCGAGCTCCTCCGGACCATACGTGGTGACGCGCATGCGCTCGCCGGCACGCTTGTAGTGCTGCAGGGCGCTTTGCTTGTCCGTGAAGTCCTGATCGGTGAACAGCAGCCGGGTCAGGCCGACGAGGATCATATCGCCATCCTTCAGGACCGTCTCTTCCACGATCCGGCGGTCGTTGACATAGACGCCGTTGCGGCTCTTCATGTCGAAAGCGGAGTACCGGGTCGTCATCGGGTCGTAGCGAATTTGCACATGCTTCCGGGAAACCATATTGTCCAGGATCTGGATGGGCAAGGCTTCGTCCCGGCCGATGACGTTCGTCCGACGCCCCAAAGGATAGTAGTCACCTTCCTGTTTGCCGTTGGTCACAATCAGACAAGCCATCTCTCGTACTCCCATCTTCACCCGGGACCCAGACACGCTCCCTCAATCTCCCGTCTGGCCATCCCTGTACATCCACCAGTTCTTCCGAAGTCTGCCATGTTAAAGCCTTGGTGCATCCACGTCAAGAGCGTGTTTACGAACGGGTGCAATGACCCTTCTTGCGGCTTCCACAGAGCGCGTGTGGTGGCTCCTGCGCTGCGGTGCGTCTGTCGCTTGGCGGGTATCGAGGGGAAGGGGGCAAGGCCCGGCTGGTAGGGTGTGCTGTGCACACCAATTCCAAAGACGCATCGACCTGCGGTGTGCACCGCACACCCTGCGGGAGCGCAGGGACGGTCATGCGTTCTTTACGGACCCCGTCCGTGCAGGTGCGGCGGCCCTTTCACGCGGTATCCCGGCATGCACGAGGGCAGCCTTTGGGGCTGCGTTCCTTTGGAAACTATCTCAGAACGCGGAATGTCATTGCGCGGAGCGCAGCGACGAAGCAATCTCAAACCCAGGGATTCAGAGGGTTCCCAAACGCGAGAAATCGCGTTTGGGAGCCCAGATTGCTTCGCTTCGCTCGCAACGACATACTTGGCGTGCGAGTTCCGAGATAGTCTCTTATCGGACCCGACGCAGGAATGTCGGTTCCGTGTGCTTCCAGGGTGGACTTCCTTCGGTCGCGGGCGGTAGAATGGTGTCCTGACTGGGAATGCCCTGGAAGAACAGCAGGCTGTCAGGCCGGAAGACGCAGCGGGAATCGCCAGGGCCGGATGTGTTCGATTGAGGACCGATCCCCATGAACCTGAAGAACATCTTCGTGTATCCCAAACTCCCCGACAGCCTGGCCAAACTGCAGGCGCTCGCCTACAACCTCTGGTGCACCTGGAACTATCAGGCGATCAGCCTGTTCTACCGGATCGATGCGCCGCTGTTCCGTGCCGTGCATCACAACCCGATTCTGTTCCTCGCCAGTCTGCCGGGCGAACGGATCGCGCAACTGGCCGAGGACAAGGGCTTCCTCTTCGAGATGGAGAGGGTCTGGGAGCAGTTCCGGCAGTACATGGCCTACGGCGACCAGTTCCGGACCAGCCGGGGCGGCACGCTCGCACCGGGCGAGACGGTGGCTTACTACTCGATGGAGTTCGGCCTGCACGAGTGCATCCCCATTTACGGCGGCGGACTCGGCGTCCTGTCCGGCGATTTCCTCAAGGCCGCGTCCGATCTGAACCTGCCCCTGGTCGGCGTCGGCCTGGTCTACAAGTACGGCTACTTCACCCAGCGGATCAACCTCCACGGCGAGCAAGAGGAGCAGTTCGTCGAATTCGACAATCACCTGATCCCCATGCACGAGCGCCGGGGACCCGAGGGGGAGAAGGCCTACGTCGAGATGCAGATCCTCGGCCAACCGCTGAAGATCAAGCTCTGGCAGATCGACGTCGGCAAGATCCCGCTGATCCTGCTCGATACCGACCTCGAAGAGAACCCTCCCCACTTGCGGGACATCACCCAGGAGCTCTACGTAGCCGACCGCGCCAAGCGGCTGCAACAGGAGTTGGTGCTGGGGGTCGGCGGCACCCGCGCCCTGGAGCGGCTGGGCATCACGCCGCAGATCTACCATGTCAACGAAGGACATGCCGCCTTCCTGATCCTGGCCCGGCTGCAACGACTGATGCGGGACGGCGGCCTGGGCCTGCGGGAGGCCAAAGCCGTGATCCGCGCCTCCACCGTGTTCACCACACACACGCCGGTCATCGCCGGCAATGAGAATTTCGATACGGCGCTGGTGCGGGAGTACCTCGAGAACGACCTCCGGGCGCTGGGCCTGTCCTTTGCGGATCTGGCGTCGGACGCTTTCATCAATCAGGACGGCAAGACGTTCTGGCTGCCGGCCCTGGCAATCCGGTACGCGCGTTACATCAACGCCGTCTCGAAGATGCACCGGGACGTTTCGCGCCGGATGTGGGCCGGGCTGTTCCCCAACACGCCGGAGCGGGAGTTGCCCATCGACCACGTCACCAACGGCGTCCACAATTCATGGCTGAGCGAGCCGGTGGTCGAGCTGCTCAATCGCTACGTCGGCCCGGACTACGTCCGTTGCGAGAGCAAGCGGCAACGGTGGGAGGAAGTGGCCGCGATCGACGATGAGGAGCTCTGGCAGGCGCACCACCAGAACAAGCAGAGCCTGATCACGTTCGTCCGCAAGAAGCTGGCCGACGACCTGGCGGCCCGGGGCTACGTCGGATCGAAGATCGTCCGGCTGACGCGGGCGCTCAATCCCGAGTACCTGACGATCGTGTACGCCCGGCGCTTCGCCCGTTACAAGCGGGCCACGCTGATTCTGCGCGACAAGGACCGGCTGGCGAAGATCCTGACGAACTCGGCCAAGCCGGTACAGCTCATCTTCGCCGGCAAGGCCCACCCGGCCGACACGCTGGGCAAGAGCATGGTGAAGGAAATCCTCGACTTCGCCAAAGACTACCAGATCGAGGACCGGGTCGTATTCCTCGAAAACTATGATATCAACATCGCGCGGCACCTGGCCTGGGGCGCCGATGTGTGGCTGAACAACCCGGTCCGGGAGAACGAGGCGAGCGGCACGTCGGGAATGAAGGCCGGGATGAACGGCGTGCTGAACCTGAGCGTCCTGGACGGCTGGTGGCCCGAAGGCTACAACGGCCGGAACGGCTGGGCCATTACGGGCGCCGAGTACTACCATCAATACGAGATGCAGGAGGCCGCGGAAGCGGAGCAGATCTACGACCTGATCGAGGATGAGATCACGGAGTCGTACTACGACCGCAATGAGGCGGGCGTACCGATCCGCTGGGTGCAGCGGATGAAAGAGTCGATTACCTCCATCTGCTGCCGGTTCAACATGAACCGCGTCCTGGCCGACTATATCGACAAGTTCTACACGCCCTCCCGGGTAGCCGCCCGCGAGTTATCCCGCAACAACTACGAATTCCTGCGGCAGGCGCTCCGCGACGGGGAGCAGATCCTGGCGAACTGGGAGAGGATCACGATCGGTGGCCTGTCCACGAGCGTGGACAAGAGCGACGTGGTCACCGAGGGCCAGCAGGTGGAGGTCGCCTGCACGGTGGACCTCCACGGGCTGCCGCCCGGGCTGCTCGAAGTGGAGTTGTTTTACATCCTGCAGGACCGGAGCGAGCACCGGGTCGTACCAATGCAGCCGCGGGATGCGGGGACCGCCGGGGAGTTCGTCTGCACCTTCCAGATTGCCGGCCGCGGTCTGCTCAGCATGAACGCCCGGGTTCGACCGGCGTCGCCGATCCTGCGCGACCTACACCCGGACCTGCTGAAATGGGCGCAGTGAGCACTGCGATAGGAAATGATATAACTCATTTCTCATAAAGCACATAGAGCAATCGACGCCGTACGGACGCCGAGAATTCCATGCGATGTCTTGACGCGCTAAACAAATGTTTTAAACTGTCGTATGAAACGTACGTTTCGGAAGCGGACCTGACGGCATTCGATGGTTTGTGGAGAAACGAGAGAACAGGTACAGGTAATGGGCAATAGATCTGCAAAAGGTGATGGTGGAACGAAGACGGCACGCGGGCTGGTGCGCAACGCCGTGAAACTGGTGCTCATTCTGGGGGCGATCGGCATCCTGATCGGTGTCGGTCGCAGCATCAGCGGCGGCAAGGAGGAGATACCGCCGGCCGAAGTACCGCCGGTCAACGTCAGTACGATTACCGTGACGGCGGAGCCCGTGTTTTCCGACAGCTTTGAGCTGCCCGCCGTCGTCGAGCCCAACCGGGTCGTAGAGGTCTCCGCGGAGGTCGACGGCCGGGTCGAGTGGATCGGGCCGCAGAAAGGCGCCTACGTCCGGACGGGAGATTCCCTGATCCGGCTCAATACCGAGCTGTTGCAGGCCCAGTTCGAGATGGCCCAGGCCCAAGCCAAGAACAGTCAGACCGAGTTCGAGCGCATCAAAGGGTTGGTCGCGGAGGGGGCCTCCCCCAGCCGCGACCGGGATGCGGCAGCCACCCAACTGGCGATCAACCAGGCGCAACTGGAGCAGGCGCGCTTTCGGCTGACGCGGGCCCACATCACCGCCCCCATGACTGGAACGCTGAACAACATCCCGGTCGAGGAAGGCGAGTACGTCACCGTTATGCCGCAGACGACCGTGGCGGAAATCGTGGATACGGCCACGGTCAAGGTGGCGGTGGAGGTGCCGGAACGCGATGTCCTGTTCTTTGCCGTGGGCCAGAAGGCTGAGGTGTGCCTGGACGTCAAAGGCTGCCAACAGTCGCAGACAGGAACGATCACGTTCCTCAGCGAGCTGGCGGACCCGCGCACCCGCTCGACACGGATGGAGATCACGCTGCCCAACCCGGACGACCTGCTGCGGAGCGGCCAGATCGTGCGCGTCCGGCTGACCCGGCGGACGTTCGAGAAGGCGATTCTGATACCCCTGCTGGCCGTGATTCCCATGGAGAACAGCAAAACCGTCTACGTGGTCGACGAATCCTCCCGGGCCCAGCGCCGGGACGTGGAATTGGGCCTCATCCGGGCAGACCAGATCCAGGTGACGGGCGGTCTGAAACCCGGCGATCAGCTCGTTGTCTCCGGCCATCGCTTCGTCGCCCCAGGCCAGATCGTGAACGTTGTCCCCCCGGGAGGAGGTGGGTCGTCCCG
>JALORE010000385.1 GCA_025459125.1 Planctomycetota bacterium
GATCTCCTGCAGCCCTTCGAGGTTCCAGGGATTCAGGACGACCGGCTTCTCGCAGATGGCGTTGGCCTCGATGCGCAGGGCAAAGCGGATATGGGCATCGTGCAGGTAGTTCGGCGAGCAGATCGAGACGTAGTCGATCTTGTTGCCGTTCTCGCGCCGCTGCTTCTCCAGGTGCCGGTCGAAGCGTTCGAACTCGGTGAAGAACCGGGCGTCCGGGAAATAGGAGTCGATGACGCCGACGGAATCGTTCTTGTCCAGGGCCGCGACGAGGTCGTGGCCGGTATCCTGGATGGCCTTCATGTGCCGCGGGGCAATGTAGCCGGCCGCACCGATCAGAGCGAATTTCTTCATAGGCGAGTCAAATGTTGCCAGGAAGTTGCTGCCGCTGTTGCACGATTAGCGTCCACCGCTGACTGGACTCCGTCCCCGTCGGTTGCGCGCGAGCACAAACACACGACGTACATCTCCTCCGACCTGGTTTTTCCCGCCGGTCCCGCTATACTACCGGGCCGACGCGGTGGCCTGGCACGGCTCGTTGTGCTGGTGCGCCAGGTTGGGCCGTGGCTGGGACCTCGAAAGGGCGGCGCCCTCCCGACGGCGGGCCTGCATCACGTATTCACGAGCGAACGCGAGAAAGATCCCGAGCATGGACGCGGCGATTCCGGCCAGGACGCCTTTTCTCACCGTGCCCCGGGCGACGCCGCGTTCCGGCACGACCGGTGCGTCGAGCACCTGGATCGTCGGCATGCTCTTGGCCTCCTCGATCTTGGCCAGCTCGCACTGCTCCAGCAGGATGGCATAGATCCGCTCCTGCGTCTGGGCCTCGCGGCTGAGGAGGTTGTCGATCTTGCTGAGCTTCACCTCGATCTCTTTGAGCCGGTTCTCCAAAAAGACCCGCTTGCTCGTGGCCTGGCCGGCGGAGAGCCGCTTGTTCTGCTTGTCCAACTCTTCGATATAGCCGCCGGCAATGGCAGCGGCACGGCTCGGATCCAGGTCCAGAACCGTGACCTTGACCGCGCCCCCTTCGGTCGTCTCGACCCTGGTGTTGTTCTGGAGCTGCTTGCGGGCATCCGCCCGATACTCGATCTTCTCGTACACCTCCATCAGGCGGAAGTGGTCGATGATGGCATCGGCGACCTCGCGGCTCTCCAGGATCTCCACGTACATCCCGGCGATACTGGCCGTGGTCGTATCGATCATCTGGCGAATCAGCGGGTTGCTCATGGCGCCCAGGCCGCCGCCCGCTTCCTTTTGCAGAACATCCAGGGGCGGCACGACGGTGACGGTCGCCTGGTACTGCCGCGGCTTGCTCAGCGACAGTGCCACCGCGGCACTCATCGCGAGCAGGCACAGCAGGGCGATCAGCCAGCGGTACCGCCAGATCACGCGCAGGTAGTCGAGCAGATCGATCTCATCGTCAACGGCGCACTGGGTGGGAACCGGTTGCTGGGGCTTTCCCTGAGAATCCGCCATGGTACCTCAACCTTCCAACTTCCATGTTGTGAATCGGCCCACCGCCGGACGCCACGACGAAGGACACGCACAAAAGAACGCGGGAACACCAACCGAGGGAAGTCGCGGTGGGTACAGTCCGGGATCCGGGCATTGTCTCAGGCTGCTCGCCATCCTACCGCCCAGAAAATGCATGCCACAGTCCTTTGCGTCCAAATAGGCCCAACCAGACCTCGGAGACCGTCCCCCAGACGGAAACAGTGTCTCCCAAAGGCCGCCCACATTCCTAAACCACAGGGACCCCCTACCCTATCAACGTTCGCGCTCCTGCCGTTCTTGGAGCTACTGCGTCCCATGGTAACGTGTCGGTCGGTACTGTCAAAGGTTTTTACAGGCCTTCGCGACCGGCCCCGCGGACCGACGAACCCCCCAACACAGCGCACCTTCGCGTTGGAGAGCCGCCGCAATGCCGCCCACGATACATTTATCGGACAGCCACGGCGCGAGTCTTGAGAAATCCTGAGAGAATCGGCGGACGAGGGAGATTGTCAGTCACGCAGTGGCCGAGATGGGATTTGAACCCATACGCCCTTGCGGGCAGGGGATTTTAAGTCCCCAGCGTCTGCCTTTCCGCCACTCGGCCAGATCCTTGATCACCAGGGAATCATAATGCGCGGGGCAGGACTGTACAAGCGGAAGAAGCGGCGCGGGCCTCCGGCACATCGTGATCGATGTCGCGGAAACCCACGAGCACCAGGGCTCTGGAAAGGCGAACGAGGTCAGTTGGCCGAGGTCAAGCGATACCAGGGCAAACGCGCCAGCGGCACCTGGATCTCGATCTCGCCGGGGCCCTTCACCTCCGAGCCGTCGTCGCCGCGCCACGTGCCGGGCGGAAGGACGACTTTGCGGGCGCGGCCTCCCTTTTCCAGCAGGGGGGCGACCAGGATGCTGTCGCCGAGCAGGAACTGGTCCTTGATTCCGGCATAACCCCGATGCGGGTACAGGTATTCGAGGGGCCGGATGATCGGCGCGCCGGTCTGGGCCGAGGCCCGCGCCAGCGCCAGGATCTCGGGGCCCAGCTTCACGTGCAGGTGGGCCATCTGCCGGCAGATCTCCATGTTCTCCGGGCTCAAGACACGCCAGGGGGCCACGGAGAACTGCATCATGGGCATGAGCGCCGCACATTGGGCCGACCGGACGATCAGCTCCTGATCGAGGGGTTTGTTCGGGTCGTCGTAGAAGTAGGAATACTCGCCGCCGCCAATGAGATCGGGGCAGACATAAGCATAGCCCATCAGTCCGAGGGCCAGGGCATCGGGGATCAGTTGGCGCAGATCCGGCCAGGTGTGCCCCTTGTCCCGCAGCCGCTGGGCCAACGGCAGACCGGCGCATTTCCAGCAGGCCCGGTACTCATTGAGCCGGTAGGGCAGCCCCAGGCGGGCCCACAATTCCGAGTGGGCGTTCGGCGTCACCTCTTTCACAGCGCGGATCGCCGGGTCCTTGTAGCTGGTGGCATCGCCGGCGTCGAGCTTGAAACCGTCCACGCCGTATTCCTGCACCAACTGGCTCATCCTGGCCTGGAACCAGGTCACGGCCGCGGGATTGGTCAAGTCCAGGGACGCGCTGTGCCCGTTCCACCACCGGGCGATGAAGGTCCCGCCCCGGCGGTCCTTGAGGAAGTAGCCCTGCTTGTTCAGCAGGCGGAAGGTCTCGCTGTCCGGACTGAAGTACGGGCAGATCCACAGCATCACTTGGAACCCCTGCTCGTGCAGGCGGTTCATCATGCCCTTGGGGTTGGAGAAGCGGCCGGGATGGAAGTTCCACACCCCGTAATCCTCCTGCCAGTTGTCGTCGATCATCAGCACGCCCGTCGGGAACCCGTGCGCGACGATGTCGTTGGCGTAGCGGCGGATGCGGTCTTCCCGCTGATCATAGATGAGCTCGATCCAGGTGTTGTACTGCGGCCGGGCAAAGAGCAGCTCCTCGGGGATCTGGCCGTTGCTGGGGAAGAACGTACGACTGACATAGGCGAAGGCTTCGCGCAGGGTGGTGCCGCTGCGGCCGACCTGGATCGGGCCGTGGTCGGATGTCACCTTCAGAGTCCGTCCGGAGAACGAAAACGCAAACGGCTCTTCCGACCACACGTAGCGTCCCTGGTCCGAGATCAAGAGGGGCTGGGCCTGGTTGCCGCGCGTATCGCCGTAGAGGTCCCGGGTAAAGGCCTCCCGCCCATAGGGCATGGCCCGCCCGTCCGTCACACATCCGCCCCAGAAGCCCTCGCCCTCGAGAAGTTCGATTTCCTGGCTGTACCGGGCGGCATCGAGCCACCCCGGCAGCCACAGAACCGTGCTCACGATCAGGATGCTGATGCCTTTGGACATTCTCATCGGATCACCTCCCTTGGGCACGATGACATTGACGACCAGCCGGATCAACTGGATATCACGGCACGCCCGCCCCGTCAACCGTCGCGTTCGGCAAAGGCAAACGAAAAGTCACAAGATACTCTGGGTGGCATCGTCAAGTGCAGTCTTCGGAGCTTGGCGATGGCGGACTTTCCGTGGGTGGGACCATCGCCAAGGCCTTCGGCCTTGACGACGCCACCCGGTAGGTGCATTCTGCATGTTCCTCTTCAGGACGTTGCGATTGCCCGGCGCGTTCGGCCCGGTGAGGATCACCCCCGGGGGCGGGGGTGTTACCTGCCTGCGCTTCACTCCGCCGGTTGCAGGGCGCAGGTGGCCTGGTTGAGGTAGCTGCAGGTGCACCAACTGGCCGCATCGGCCATCAGCACCAGCCCACCGGCGGGAATGGCGTTGATCCAGCAGCCCGGCCGGATACCGCCGTAGTTCTCGGTGCCGCCGGTGCCGCCCGTCAGGTCACGGTAGCCCAGCGTGGCCGAGCGGAACACCAACAGATGCTTCGAGCCGACCGGAATCCCGCAACCGTACGATCGGGTAAACGTAAACGGCAGTTTCTTGCCGCTCCAAAGATCCCAGGCCCCGGACTGGGCGTAGATCGTGCGACCGTTGAGAATCGGCCGGGACGCATAGATAGTCCCGACGTCCCACAGGCGAGCCCCGTCACTCGGGCGCAGGCCGGCCATCCGATCACCCCATTCGGAGAGCCGGGACGCCTGATGGACCGGCTGATAGCTCATCAGCAGCACGTTGCACTCGGTGCTGAACGCCAGCATCGTGCCGAAGATCTCCTCGTCGTTGGTCCACAGGACTTTGCCGGTCTCCGCGTCCAGGGCCAGCAACCGGCCGGTCGGGTGCTCTCGCAATTGGCGCAGCTCCTGGTGTTCGCTCTGACCGCCGGCAGCGGTGCGCTGCTTCGCTTCCTTGCGCCCCCCCTCCAGATCGAAGGCCTCATCGCCTGAGGCATGGGGACGGTCGATCAGATACACGCAACCGCGGCCGACGGCAATCGCATTGTGGCGGATGGACTGTTGCGGCGCGAAGGTCCACTTCACTGTCCCATCGCGGGCGTCCAGCGCGAAAAACAGCACCGATTCGGTGAACTGCTCGCTGGTATCCCACTTGGCGGCCCACCCTTTGACCAGGTATTGCTCGTCGACCAGGGAGCCGAACAGCGTTCCGTCCTGGTAAGCGAGGTATCCCCATTTTCCCGGTTTCCCGTTGGGAAGGAGCGGGGGCCGCAGTTCGGCGGTCTTTCGTCCGGTCCTCAGGTCGAGGCACAGGCAGGCGTCCGGGGTGTGTACGTAAGCGCGGTCATTGCCGGTGCAGACGTTGCCACCGGTCCAGGCCGCCCCGATGCTGGATTCGCCCCGGTGGTTCGACAGGAGGATCCCCGGCAGCGGCAGCTCCCACACCGTGGATCCCCGGCAGCGGCAGCTCCCACACCGTTCGTCCGTTGTAGATGTTCGTGGCTCGCAGGGCGTTGATTCCCTCGGCCAACATATACCCCCGGTCGACCAGGGGCGCGGGTCCCCGCGTGTGACGGCTGGGCATGACCAAATCCGTGTCGCGGAACCACAGCATCTGCAGGGGTCCACGCACCCGGGTATCGCCGGAGCAGAGCGTGTTGGCGGCGTCGGCGTTCTGATGGCGTTCTGATGGGTCCAACTGCCGGCGCCGTCCAGAGGACGCCGGGTAGACTGCTGCATGGCCCCCGGGGCACCCACGCATGCGATGCCGCTGCCGGGACACTGCACACGCCGCACTTGTTCGATGGGGATAGCGTCCGATCCTTCGGTGACCGACCGGCCGGAGACGACCAGATCGGCGAAGTAGTTCGGATACGGCACCCGCGCCGGGTCGGCCTGGTGGATCGTCACGCGCACGCCATAGAGTCCGGCCGCGTCGAACAACTGCCGGGCGGCTTTCACCTTGGCGGGATCCTTCTCCACACAGTAGATGTGCAGTTTCGTGCGGCGGGCCAGTTCGAGCGCGAGTAGACCGTCTCCGCAGGCCAGGTCCAGGCAATATCCCTCCGTGACACCGGTTCGCTCAATAATCTCTTGGGCCGCCCGCGCGTAAATGGCATTCTCCGCTGCTTGCGGCGGCGTGCTTCTGACTTCCCGGACTTCCGGCCTGCCAGTCCCATTGCCGAAGCAATAGATCTTCCCCCGATCGGTACTCGCATAAAGCCGGCCCTCCGCCACCGCCAAACCGTAAACGGCGCCGTCCACCTCCGCCTCCCACACGATCTTGCGGGAGTGCCCATCCAGGAGCAGCACCTGGCTCCGCCCGGCGGCCACGATCTGGTCGCCCGCCACGATCAGCGCGCCGGCCGCGTCGGACAATGCCGGCCGGCTCCACGCCGTGGACCCCATGAGCTTACCGCCCGGCAGCTCGGCTCCTGGGGGCGTGGTATCCGGCGCCAACGCGCCGGGCGGAAGATCAACACTCCACACCGGCGGGCCGAGAGCCTTCGTCGTCCGCTTGCCACCCTTGCCGTCGGGCGTCTCTTTGTCAACCAGCAGCTTGCGCCGGTCGAAGGCGATGATCTTGTTCTCCCGGGAGGCAATCACGAAATCGGGATGTGCCGTGATCTGGACGCCGATGCGGTTCAGTCTGGCGCCGCTGCCGAGGGCGAACATCTCACCCCCGTTGAAGAAATACTCGTCCACCGCGGCTACCTCCGCTCCGCCGACCTGGGTGTTCTGCTGGAGCTGGAAATAGCGAAGCTGGCCACCCACGCGGTCCAGGACCGCCGGCACAGCGCGACCGGTGGGGACCAATAGCGCGTCGCCACAGGCCGCCAGATACCCCTGGGCGGAGATGCCGCTCCTGGCCCGGGCCGTGGGATGAGGTTGATCCATCTCGAGCCCGCCGGAGGAGTCGTTGCACCAGAGGACCTTCCCGCTGGTGGGATCGAGCGCGTAGATGAAGATCCCTTCCGTCGGCCAGATGCCGGCGCCGAAGTAGAGCACGTCACCGGCCACGACCGGCCCCCCGCGCGCCGGCCAGCGCGAGATCATCCGGTCGTTGCCCAGGAGCATGTCGGGTTTCGGCCCCCCGCGTACCTTCCATAGCAGTTGACCGTCGGTCGCGGCCAGGCAGTACAAGTGGCCGTCGTCGCTCGCCACGAACAGCCGCTCGCGCCAGACCACCGGCGCGAACCGCACGGGGCTGTCGGTGAAGAAGGTCCAGCGCGGTTGTCCCGTGGCGGCGTCCAATGCGTAGACCTTGCCGTCGGCCGAGCTGCCATAGTAGAGGACACCGCCGGCAATCACCGGCTGGTAGGCCCGATCGAACTGCTGCCGGGTGCGTGTCGGCCACGCCGATCTCGGCGCGTGCGGCGACGCGTGGGTCCACTGCAATACAAGCCCGGCGGGCACTTGCTCCGGCGTGTAGCCGCTGCGGGCGGCGTCGGCCCGATACATGGCCCAGTCCGCCGCCCGGACCTCGACCACAAGCAATAACCAGGCAATTGCCACCAGAATTGCTCTGTTCATATCAGTCCTGTGTACCTGCCCCACACCATACCCTTTCACCTTTTCTCCATCCGGACGGTCAACGAAGCCATTATAGCCGGATCGTTCGGCGAGAGCGACCGATTCGCCGCGAAGTCGGCCGGGTGCCATGCCCACGGCTTTGCGTAGGCATGTCTTGCTCCCGCAGTCGAGCATGTCTGCGAGGCGTAGACATGGCACCCTGCAACAGGTAGACTCACATTACGGGTCTTGTGCGGTCAGAGTCATTAGGCAACAACGAGTTCAACAGAGGAGAACCTCCATGGAGATGACCAAGCGTGACTTCATCCGGGGAACCGGCATTCTCAGCATGGCGAGTCTCGCGGGCGCAACCTCGGCATCAGCGGCCCAGAGGGCGGGTGCGCAGAGTTCTTCCGTTTTCAATGTCCGCGATTTCGACGCCAAGGGGGACGGCAAGACGCCGGACTCGGACGCCATTCAGAAAGCGCTGGACGCGGCCGGCGCGGTCAGCGGCACGGTGTACTTCCCCGCGGGACGATACTTGTGCCACGACCTCAAGGTCCACCCGCATACCACGGTCCTGGCCGAGCCCCAGTGGGGATACCGCGGCGAGGCCGGCGCGATGCTGCTCCTGGATTCCGAGGAGGCGGACTGCCTGCTGAACATCACCGGGGCCTTCGGCGTTCATCTGCGGGGACTGTTCCTGCAGGGGCGGCGGAACGCGCAGAAAGCGATTCATGGTGTCTTCCTCAACAACGCGGAGAAATACAGTCCCAAAGAGGACGCCATCGTCATTGACGACTGCAAGATCCAGGGGTTTTCCGGCCATGGTGTGAATCTGCTGCGCATCTGGCTGTTCATCATCCGGCACAGCATCATGCAGGGCAACAAGGGGTGCGGCGTGCAGATCACCGGCTGGGACGGCTTTGTGACGGACAACCAGTTCTCCGGCAACGGCAGCCACGGCTTCGGTTGTGACAGCGTGGGCGCCACGGTCATGTTCACGGCCAACCGCGTCGAATGGAACCGGGGCTACGGCCTGTACCTCTGCTCCGGCGACGCCTGGAACGTGACCGGCAACTGCTTCGACCGCAACTGGGGGGCCGGCATTTGTGCCATGAAGATGCGGACCGCCACCATTACCGGCAACGTCTTTCGGCGCTGCGGCAAGGACAGCAACCTGCTCGCCGAAGGAGAACGCTCCTGCCAGGTCCGCCTGGAGGAATGCAGCGGCCTGACCTTCGTCGCCAATACGTGTGCGGCGGGGCGCGACGACGGCGGGCAGGGAAAATACACCCCGCAGGTCGGCTTCATCCTCCGCAAACTGAGCCACTCGGTCATCGCCAACAACGCGCTCTATCGCGGGTTCATGGATCAGATGGTGGTCGACCTGGGGGACCACGGCGAGGATTACGTTTTCGCCAACAACGTCGGCTGCCCCATGACGGCGACCGGCCCGCGCCCAAGCCAGTGAGAAAGGGGCTCCGAAACGATGGGTTCCGGGTGGCATCGTCAAGCTCGTTCGTAGTGGTAGTGCTTCATGTCAATAGACTTTCCGGACGGGTGGCAGCGGCAAGCGCAGCTTGCCGATGGTTCGCCTATCCGCCAGCGGCAAGCTCCGAGGACTCCGCTTGCCGCTGCCGCCCGGAACCCACCACTTCAGGATGGACCGAGTGTTACGGGTGGGCCAGGGGGCCGGCCACGGCGGCGAGGGGGCGCCTTTCCTGCGCGCACTTCGTCCCATCGGCGGTGCGAAGGACCAGCTCCAGGTGGTAACGTCCGGGAACGAGAGTGGATGTATCCAGCATGACGACCTGTTCGCCGGCGAGGTCCTGTTGCCGTTTCGTGCACGTATGGCCGTCACCGGAGACCAGCGACACAGTGACGCTGTGGCTGCCCGGTTGAACGGAGCGCGCGCCCACGATGTCGAACGAAACCGCCAGCCGCGCGCGGGGCAGCGTGATGTACGCCGGGGCATCCACACCCTGGATCATCGGGGAGGTGAAACGCAGCAGTTCGATGTCCCGGACCGCGAAAGTCAGATCCGTGCCGTGGGCATAATTGCTCTCGGCCACGTGCAACTGCATCTGGGAGACCGCACGCCACGGGGCCGGACCGGCGCCCGCCCGGTCGATCACGTCGCGGAGCGCAAAACGCAGGGGAATCCACTGGCGTTGCCGGTCGCCCAAGTCGATTTGCGTGTCAAAGAGATTCCGGGGGGTGCCGTGCGAGCGGAGGGACAATCCCAGTCGCGTCGAGTCGTCGGCCACCTCGTCGCGATTGGAGTCCACACGGATTTGCAGGGACAGGTAGTCGTAGTCACTGACGTCCAGCTCGCCCTCCCGGAAAGAGCGGGCGATCCGGGGCCAGCCGACGGGATACTTCCCGCCTTCGCCGCCGTCCGTCTCATGGTCGATGTGGACCCGCCAGCACAGCTCCTTTCGCTCCGGGTGGTCCGCCACCGGGGCGATCTCAATTTTGCCTTCTTTGGTGCCGTTGGACCACGCGGCGAAGTCCCCACCCAGGTCCGTCGACCGGAGGCTGCCGGCCTGGAGCGCTTTGTCGACGATCGACGTTTCGGCCTGGGCCGGCCGCGGCGCGGTGTTCGTCACCAGAACCGATGGCGCTCTGTCCGTCCGGACCGCCGGATACCGCAGCAGTTCACCGGTCGCCTGGGCCAGCAGCCAGCGGCGGGTGTTGAATTCCTCGGAAGGCCACATGCCGTCCGCCAGGTACTTCTGCTGGAC
>JALORE010000008.1 GCA_025459125.1 Planctomycetota bacterium
AGCCTCGATCCGCCGCTGTTCCGGATTAACGGCGTCCCTCAGCATGGTGGGCCGGTCGCGCCCGGCGCGGCGCTGACTCTGACGAATCCCAATGGCTCGGGAACGATCTACTACAGCCTGGATGGCAGCGACCCGCGCCTCGCCGTACCCGGCGCTCCACCGGGCGCCAAGACCCTGGTCGGCGAGCCGGCGGCCAAGCAGGTTCTGATCCCGGCCCGGCAGATCGGGACGGCCTGGCGAAACGTCGGTTATAACGACCCGCACTGGATCGAGGGCGCCGGCGGGGTCGGATACGAGCGAAGCTCGGGCTACGAGCCGTACCTGGGCCTCGATGTCGGGGCGCAGATGTACGGCGTGAACGCCAGTTGCTACCTCCGCATCCCGTTCACCGTGGCCGCGGCGGACCTGCAAAACCCGACCGGCCTGATCCTGAAGTGCCGCTACGACGATGGTTTCGTCGCCTGGCTCAACGGGGTCGAAGTGGCCCGCGACCGGTTCCTCGGGGTGCCGCAGTGGAATTCCGCGGCCGCCGGCAGCCGCCCCGACGCCGAGGCGGTGCAGCTCACGGATTTCGACCTCACCGCCCACATCGGCCTGCTCCGCACCGGCGACAACCTCCTCGCCATCCACGGCCTGAACGATTCCCCCACCAGTTCCGACTTCCTCATTTCCGCCGCGCTCGTCACCGCGCCGGCCACCCCGCCGGCCCATCCCAATCCCGCGCACGGCCCGACCCCCTACACCGCCCCGATCCCTTTGGCCCAGCTCACACACATCAAAGCCCGCATCCTGGACAGAGGCCAATGGAGCGCGTTGCACGAGGCGACCTACGAGACAGCGGCAGAGAACTAGTAACGCCAAGACTGAGAAGAGGTAGGCCAGGGGTTCCCCATGGGGACCCCCAGCCGCCCCCAAGGCTGTCGAAGAGCTCGTACGCGTTGATCGCTTTGTGGGTACCAGCAGAGAGTCGGCCCGGTTCTACCTGAAGAACGGCTGGAGAAAGAAGAAGAGGAAGGCGTCGCCCGGGGCGTCTGGCTCTTGACTGCTATTTTGAGGGCTGGAGGACTTCATCCCCGACGAAATGTAGGCTATGCGGGACCAGTCCCGGCAATACAAATGAAACTCAACACCGGCATGAGCATGGTTGAGCGAAGATTGGGCGTAATTTGTGGAAACCGGTAGCTGTCCTGCATCTCAGGTCGGCTACGCCGGCAAATCGTCTTGATCG
Source organism: Planctomycetota bacterium (assembly GCA_025459125.1). Lineage (GTDB taxonomy): Bacteria > Planctomycetota > Phycisphaerae > Sedimentisphaerales > Anaerobacaceae > PLanc-01. The sequence goes on from JALORE010000008.1 coordinate 1,229, forward strand.
CAGAAACAGGAGGGGAGGGAGTGTCTCACCACTTCTAACCAGGCCTCTCGTTGATGGCGTTCATGATCTGGGACATCCGCATATCCACTCTGCAGAGCGGCCCATTCCGCATACCACACAGCGGCGACAAAATTCATCTGAGATGGAGGCACATCGTCCAGCAGTCTCTTACCCTCCATCGATAACCGAGCAGCTTGGAGAGCATTTTCTATGAGGCTGTTACGAAAGTCCGCTTCCTCAGATAGTGGATGGCACCAGTAGCGAAGCATCAACTCAATCAGAAGCTCGCCCTCAAACGTGTGACAGAGCCTGATGGCATCCTCAGGGGCCGACATAAGTGACCTTTCACCGTTTGATATTGAAGACAGGCTGTCTGGAGCGGATCAATTCAAGCTCAAGAGCCTTTCGGACATGGACTTTAGTCTGAGCTTCAAGAACCTGGATTTCAAGATGCAGGCTCTCGGTCCCAAACTCCCAAATCCAACGGGCCAAGCCTTGGTTGTCCGAATGTTGAAGGTGCTTCTTCAATCGTTTTCGCAGGTTCTCCGCCTCGCCCACATATAGAAGCTGTTGTGCAGCAAAGAACAGATACAAACCCTGGGAAAGCGGAAGCTCATCCGGGACAATATCCCTCACCGAGATGTTGATCACTCTCACCGGCGGAGCAACTCTTCCCAGGATCTCCGGCTCAAGGTGTTTTGACTTGCGCAAGTTCAATGCTGCCCAACGATACTGAAGCGGGCTGTATCCGGGCGCAATGCGCTGAGCTACGAGGTCAAATTCAGCGGCCTCATCAGGATCGCAGATGATCGCATCAAGGCTGACCCTGTCGCGGCGCTCAAGAAAACGCGCCGCAATTTCAGCGGCAAACCGGTAGTCATCCTCCTCGGGAAAATGCGTGCGCCTCGAACGCGCTCGACCGGCAAGTCCTCCCGTCTTCCGGAGGTTCAGCAGCGCCCGGTTTAGATCACCGGCAGAATCCTGTAAGCCCCGTTGGCGGCACTCGACAACGAAACGAGAGTTCAATTCCGGATCAGCAACGACGCGGTCCGCTGAGTAACCTCCAGAAACCGCGTCAAAGGCATCTGCAATCGTGCTCGTCATGAGACCGACCGAAGCTCAAAGCAATTCAGACGCGGCTCGAATTGCCTGACCAGGCAACTCTGCCAGGCAAGCTTGCCCGCCGTTGACCAATCCATCGCCAGCGTTTTGACAAACACGGAATTTGGGAATGGTTCGTTGCGCCACCATGCCTTAGTCCGGCGGCAAGTGAACCGACGTCGAAGGTTCAGCGTCTCGCCTGCGTAGAGATTTCGAGTCCGATTCTCGTCTTCGCTGAGCACAAACAGGCCGGGTTTCTCGGGCAAGTTCTTCGCGCCCAGCTCGTCAATCGGCAACATCTTGCCAAAAAACCGATCCGGCGGCTTCAGGATCGTTGCCCGACTCCTCGCATATCTTGCCTCTTTACGGAGTTTGAGCGCGCCCCAGCGATAGTCGAGGGGTCGGTGTCCCGGCGCAAAGCGGCCGGCTATCTCATCGAATTGGGCTGCTAGCTCCGGATCACAGAGGATCTCGTCGAGGCTCCGGGCGGAATGGTCATCCAGCATCATCTGCCATGCTATCTCACTGGCAAACAGGAACTCGTCGCATTCATCCCACGGGATGCTGGTGCGACGAAGTGTCTCAATGTGCGATAGTCTGCCAGCCTTGCGAAGTCGAAACAGCAGCATGTTCCAAGTGCGCGCATCGCCAGCCAAGCCGAGACCCGTGCAGGCCATGACGAACTCATTATTGAGGTCCGGGTCGGCGACAACACGATCCATCGAGAACCCATTGTGTGTGCGCTCGAAGGCCTCGATGATCCCGCGCTCCGTCATCTCAGATTGGGTCTTGGCGTGTTGCTTCTCTCGTAGAAGAAGATCGTCCGGCAGGAACATGGCCAGTTTGCGTTGTCTCGACCGAGCCTTCTTGGCATTATCCGCAGTGCGAGGAGCGCTCTTCAGGGGCTCTGGAGAGCCATCGAGCCGATCACCAACACGTACGGCATTCAGCCTTTCGCGGCCGTAGCGTACGTATTGTTCGGATAGGTCGAAGCCAATGAACCGGCGTCCCAACTTCTTTGCGACGGCTAGCGTCGTGGCACTGCCCGAGAATGGGTCGAGCACGATGTCTCCCGGATTCGAGCAGGTGCGAATAATGCGGCCCAGCAACTGCTCCGGCATTTGACATCCATGGAACCCGGCTCGCTCGCGGAACGTTCCCGCCACCCGAGGAAAGTACCAAGTATCCTCGGCTGGACTGAAGCACTGGCCTATGTCCTGCGGTCGCAACGTGAAAGTCCGATCCGTGTCAGCCGGCGGAAGTGGCGGAGCCCAAGAATCCTCGGCGTCACTAACGAATTCTCCGACAGCACCAGCAGGACGAATGATCCAAGTATCGTCAGGGAGCCGGCCCTTCGGATTCGCTCGACTGTCATCGTAGACGAGTTCTCTCGCTGATGGGATGCGATTGTCGAGGTCCTCGTCGCGAAACGTGAAGTCCTTTGCGTCCTTCACAAAATAGAGTAGGTGAGTATGGGACCGCGTGAATTTCCTGGCGCAATTGACACCAAACGTGTAGTACCAAATTACCCAACTGCGACAGTGAAATCCGACTGTCTGGCTCGCTATTTTGAGCTCGGCAGCATAATCGTCACCGATGGCCAGCCAAAACGTTCCATTCCGCTTCAAAACGCGGTGGGCGGACGCCAACCATTTGGCTGACCAGTCGATGTACTGCTGGCGATCAACAGAGTCGTCGTACACATCATAGGTATAGCCGATGTTGAAGGGTGGGTCTGCGAAAACGAGATCAACGCTTCCCGGTGGAAGCTGACTCATTGCCTCAACGCAATCACCACACCGTATCGTGTTGAGGATCTCATTCATGGTTGCGAACTCCATTCCGAAAATGTTGCCCTCCGAACCGTACGGAAGACAACCTGCGGGCGTTCTGACAACTCCCGCGTTACCTGACACTGCGGCCTAACCACGCCCGTTGATACGAACGGGGACTTGTATCTTCGTCTATTGCCCTGTGCATGATTCTATGTAGAGTACGGCTCTAAATCAAGGGGGCAGGCGGAGTCGCGTCTTCATTATCCATTATTGGGGCCAGACGAATCTGGGGACAGCATACCGGAAGAGGCGGTTCAGGGGGGCGGGACTGGTGTGGGGTTCTCCCGGTCCAGAGCCGTCGCTCTGTACGCCTGGTGTAGTTCGCGGGGTTGGGAAGATCACACGTGCCCGGAACCAGAAGAGACCGGGCACAAGCGGCGGGGAGGAGTTCAGAAGGTGGAGCTTGACCATCAGACTCCTTCCGAAGGAATCCGCTGGTGCCCGGTCTCTTGGTGGTTCCGGGCACGGTGTTCCTGGTTCTTTCGGACCTCCGGGCGGTACCCCAACGTCCGCCGCCCACGGCCCCCCGGGAGCCCAAACCACCGCCTGCCCCACGCCCCTGAACCGCCTCCTCTCTTCGGGAGGCAGGCAGGGTCTTCTCTGTATTGCCGAGGATACTCGGGACCAGTATGATCACGGTATGGTTGCCTTCCATGAGATTGAAGACATTGCCCGGAAGATCGGAGAACACACCAGGGCCAAGTCGGTGATTCTGTTCGGCTCACACGCCCGCAATCAGGCCGGGGCGGACAGCGACGTTGACCTGCTGGTCGTGGCCGACAGCGATCTGCCGAGGTACAAACGCAGCCGGCAACTGCACCTGATGTTCAAGCCGTATCCGTTTGCCATGGACATTCTTGTGTATACTCCCGGCGAGGTGGAGAAAGAGCGCGAATGGGAGTCGTCTTTTATCTCCCGAGTGTTGCGGGAAGGCAAAAGACTGTATGGACAGGCGGTCTGAGCACGCCAGGCAATCTACCCGATCACGCACAATCTGCTGGTCCTCTTGGAGAAAGTCCTCGATTTCGACCCGGTGGCAGAGTCTCTGCGCGAAACGCCGGCCCTGCTGAATCCCTACTCCGTGGAAGTTCGTTATCCAGGCGATGCCTGGATGCCCACGCCCGACGATGCGCGCGAAGCCCGGCAGACCGCACAGGAGGTCTTCGAATGGGCCAGGGCGAGACTTGGAGGCTTGTTTGACTGATAGCGATAGTTGGGCGGCCAAGAGAGTCGCGCGGACCATGATGGACAAGGGGAATAACGGGGACAGCCGTCTACCGTCGCTCTCCTTTGTCTCATTTATCGCCCGCCGTTCAGGCTTCTGCCGCGACTGCGTTCAGTTCCACCTCATCAAGCCAGTCCGCCGTACCAGATAGGAGCACGAGGGCGTGGAAATCACGGAGAAAAAAAGAGGCGGTTCAAGGGGCGGGGGGTAGCGCGCGTTCGCCGTCCCGCGCGTGGTGGGCCACGAACGTGGCGGTGCGGCCTGGGGGTTTCAGGAACCCAGAACTCCGTGCCTGGAAGGACAAGAGACCAGGCACAAGCGGACGAAGGCGGGCTCAGGAAGGCGAAGCCGATAAAACCAGTCCCGTACGGCGGCGGTAGCCGAGAAGACCCATTTCCGCAGGAATCCGCCGATGGGCCGCTCTTCCAGGGATTTCGGCCCATGGTGATCCGGTCATTCAGGCCACGACGTCAGGTGCGGGTACGACGAAGGGCGGCGGTCAGGGAACGCAGGCCCAGGCTGGTCTATTCCCTGAACCGCCTCCTTCCGGGTTTCCGGGGCAGTTCCGGGGGCATCCTACTTATCTCGACCCCGAATTGAGTATGGCGTCCTCAGAATCTCTGTAGGAACCGCATGGGCTGAAGCCCATCCTACAAGCTCTTCTCTTTTCTTCTTGCCGGTTCTGTCATGCGGTTGCGGCGGGCCAGGTATGCGAAAACCGGATGAGCCCGAATCTGGCTGTACACCCCGATTCCCAGCAGGGCTGGTAAGGTTGAGTATCCTGGGCATCTGACCTGGGCCACAACGGTCAAGACCGCCAAGTTCTTTGGTCAGCGACCCGCTCCAAGGCTATGACCGAGTGTGCCCAGCTCGGGTGGCATCGCCAAGGGCTCTGCCTTGGGCGATGGTTCCCAGCGCAGGCGCGCGACCATCACCAAGGCCGGAGGCCGGCCTTGGCGATGCCACCCGACAGAGGCTGTAGCCTTGGAGCGGGTCGTTGTTTTTGTTTGGCGGTCTCGGCGGTCTTCGGGAAATTGAGCCCAAAACGGGGGTGCGATCCGCCCATACCGTGGCGATCGATGCGTTCTTCGGAGGGCGGGCGTCCCCCTCGCCTATTAAGACGTCGTGCGGGGACGCACGACCCACGAGGAGGACGTGAATCCACCACGGCCTGCCGGCCGCTCTCCCTTTTCGGAATCCACGGCCACTGCACGGCCTGGGATTTTGATTTACTAATCACAAGCAGCGATCTATGATTCGAGTCTCGCACGGCCGCGAGCTGAGGAACCAGAAATCATAGATCATAAGTCATAAACCATAAATGCCAGGGGTTTCCCGTGAGTAATGGCGCGGAAAAGATCATCTACTCGATGATGCGGGTCAGCAAGTCGTACCACAGCAAGGTGGTGCTGAAGGATATCTCGCTTTCGTATTTCTATGGGGCCAAGATCGGCGTGCTGGGCTTGAATGGCGCGGGCAAGAGCTCGCTGCTGCGGATCATGGCCGGCGTGGACCAGGAATACGCCGGGGAGGCGGTGCTTTCGCCGGGATATACGCTGGGCTTCCTGGAGCAGGAGCCGCAGCTCGATCCGGACAAGACCGTCAAGACGGTCGTGGAAGAGGGCCTGCAGGCGGTCGTCAATCTCGTCAAGGAGTACAACGAGATCAGCGACAAGTTCGCCGAGCCGATGTCGGACGACGAGATGAACGCGCTGCTGGAGAAGCAGGGTCAGCTTCAGGAGAAGATCGATCACCTCGATGCCTGGGATATCGAATCCCGCCTGGAGATGGCGATGGACGCTCTGCGCTGCCCGCCGGGGGATGCGCCGATCCGCGTTCTCTCCGGCGGCGAGAAGCGGCGCGTGGCCCTGTGCCGGCTCCTGCTGCAAAAGCCCGACATCCTGCTGTTGGATGAGCCGACCAACCACCTCGACGCCGAGACGGTTGCCTGGCTGGAGCGGCATCTCCACCAGTACCCGGGCACGGTCATCGCCGTCACGCACGACCGCTACTTCCTGGACAACGTCGCCGGCTGGATCCTGGAGCTCGATCGCGGGGTCGGCATCCCCTGGAAGGGCAACTACTCCTCCTGGCTGGCGCAGAAGCAGACCCGCCTGCAACAGCAGGAGAAGGCCCAGTCCGAGCGGCAGAAGACCCTGCAGCGGGAGTTGGAGTGGATTCATATGTCGCCCAAGGGCCGCCAGGCCAAAGGGAAGGCCCGCATCAACGCCTATGAGGCCCTCCTTAGCCAGGACAACGAGCGGCAGGACCGCGACCTGGAGATCTACGTCCCGGCGGGGCCGCGCCTGGGCGATCTTGTGATCCGGGCCAAGGATGTCTCCAAGGCCTACGGCGACCGGCTGCTCTTCGAGGGCATGTCGTTCGACCTGCCCGCCGGCGGGATCGTCGGGATCATCGGTCCCAACGGGGCCGGCAAGACGACCCTGTTCAAGATGATCGTCGGCAAGGAGAAGGCGGACGCCGGCACGATCACGATCGGCGAGACCGTCCGTCTGGCGTACGTGGACCAGGACCGTGACACGCTCGACCCCGGCAAGACCGTCTGGGAGGTGATCTCGGGCGGCCTGGACACGATCCGGCTGGGCAAGCTGGACGTGAACTCGCGGGCGTACGTTGCCCGCTTCAATTTCCTGGGCACCGACCAGCAGAAGAAGGTGACCGCCCTCTCCGGCGGCGAGCGCAACCGCGTGCACCTGGCGTGCCTGCTCAAGGAAGGCGCCAACGTCCTGCTGCTGGATGAGCCCACCAACGACCTGGATGTCAATACGATGCGGGCCCTGGAAGAGGCCCTGGAAGCCTTCGGGGGCTGCGCGGTGGTGGTCAGCCACGACCGGTGGTTCCTCGACCGGATCGCCACGCACATCCTTGCCTTCGAGGGCGACAGCGCGGTCACTTGGTTCGAAGGCAACTACTCCGACTACGAGGCCGACCGCAAACGCCGTCTCGGCAAAGAGGCCGACGAGCCTCATCGCATCAAATACCGCCATCTGGTGCGCAAGTGAAACAGGGAAGAAAGCCATCCGATGTCATGGCGAGCATAGCGAAGCAATCTCAACCGCACGACTCTGAAAATGCGATGGTAGCCTGAAGGAGAGGAATCATGTCGATGAGAAGTGTTTCCGCCCTCTGCTTCCTTCTGACGGCTCTTTTGTCATCCTGCACGCCGGAGCAGAAGGCGGCGCCCAACGGCAAGGCGGATTCCCCATACAAGCTCGTCTGGTCCGACGAGTTCGACCGGCAGGGTGTGCCGGACCCGAACCGATGGACCTATGAGCGCGGGTTCGTTCGCAACCGGGAGCTGCAGTGGTATCAGCCCGAGAACGCCCGGTGCGCGAACGGCCTGCTCATCATCGAGGCCCGGCGCGAGCGCAAGCAGAATCCCGGCTACCAACCCGGCGGCAGCAAGCGTGACAACCGGGAATACGCGGAGTACACCTCCGCGAGCGTGACCACCCGAGGGCTGCACAGTTGGACGTACGGCCGGTTCGAGATGCGGGGCAGGATCGACACACGCCCCGGCTTGTGGCCGGCCTTCTGGACGCTGGGGGTCCAGGGCCGCTGGCCCCGGAACGGCGAAATCGACATCATGGAGTACTATCGCGGCATGCTCCTGGCCAACGTCGCCTGGGGATCGAAGCAGCCGGGGCAGGCCAAATGGGACGACCTCAAGAAGCCCCTCACGGAATTCGGCGATCCCGACTGGTCGAAGAAGTTCCACGTCTGGCGGATGGACTGGGATGAAACGAGCATCAAGCTCTACGTCGATGATGTGCTCCTGAACTCGACGGACTTGAAGGACACGGTCAACGAGGACGCGGAGGCGAAGAACCCTTTCCACCAGCCGCACTACATCATTCTGAACCTGGCCATCGGCGGCACCTCGGGCGGCGACCCTTCCGCCACCGGATTTCCCGCCCGCTTCGAAGTGGACTACGTGCGCGTCTACCAGGCCTTGTAGGATGGGCTTCAGCCCATGCTGGAAGACCTGATGGGCTGAAGCCCATCCTACGCTGCTACCAGAAGCCGTAACGCGCTGCCGGGTAGCAGCCATAGCCGCAGTGCTCCGTCCCTCCCCCCAACGGCGGGTTGCGGGTGGCATCGGCAAACGCCAGCTTGCCGATGGTTGGCCCGTCCGCCATCGGCAAGGCCTACGCAGAGCCTCCGGCCTTGCCGCTGCCACCCATCGCAAGTCCCGGGCGGTGCGCGGTACGCACCCTGCTGACTGCAACATTCGGAGCGTGACTGTCGATTCACAAATCGAACATCAGAAATCGACAATCTCACTTCCTCACCATGGGCGGGTGGTCCAGGATCGGGCCGAGGTCGAGGATGTACATCTGACGGCCGAGGCCCTCGTGCGTGGCGTCAATGGATACGATCCTGCCGTCCCGGCTGAAGCGCGGGTGCAGATCCACGCGGTAGATGCCGGTCCGGGCGGTGGACTTGAGCTTGGCCAGCGGCACGAAACGCCCCGTTGGCATGTGGTACAGGAACAGGTACTGGTAATCCTTGATGACGTAGGTGTCGGAAATGAGCCAGTCGCCGCCGGGACCGGGCACGTAACTGACGTGCCCGTTGGAGGAAGCTTCGAAGAGCCGGCGCTGCGCCTTGATGCTGCCATCGTCCGGGTAGATGCAATAGTCCCGGCCGTCCAGGACGTGGCTGTCGTCCGACCACTCGTGGTGGCTTGGCCGGTCGCGGAGGGGACGGACCTCCGTGCCGCGGGGCGTCATGGTGAAGGCCCGGTCGAATCCGCTCTGTGGTTCTTTGATGAAGGCGATGAAGCGTGAGCCGGAGGGGTTCCAGCCTTCGCGGAAGAAGTAGAAACAGCCGGAGGAAGGCCGCCCGTTGGGGTAGGCGATCCCGGCCATCTTCTCCAGGCTCATGACCAGCGCCGTCTGGCCGGTGTCCAGGTCCATCCTCCAGACGCCGGTCTCCTGGGGGGCGAACTGGTCCGCGTACTGGTCCGCAATACCGACGTAGGGCGTTCCCCCATGCTTCATCCGCTCGAAATCATGCGTCAGCGCCGTTGTGCCATCGGGTGACGGCATGTAGACCGGCCGGGGCAGCGTCCGCTTCTTGCCTGTTTGGAAATCGTACGCCCGGCACACGTACGCGGTCCCGTCGTCCGACCGGTCGTTCCACAGGATTTCAGCGGACTTCGGCCGCCATTGCAGGCGGGCCCCCTGCTGCCAGTTCCACGCCGTCGTGGTGCCGATCTGGGTCCACTGGTAGCCGTCCCGCAAATCGATGACCCCGATTTCCCCGCGGTCGGTCGGCCGAACCTCGCGGTTCTGGCAGTGGACCCTCATCCCGAGGGCATGGCGGCCGGCGGGATCGAATTGCAGACACTGATAGAAGAAGAACCCGGTGTAATTCGGGTTGTCGTTCGTCCCCGGTTCGGAGACGCGGATGAGCTTTACCGGCGGTCGGTCGTAGTCCCCCGCGATCAGGTCCGCGAAGCTCCCGTACGTCGCATACGCCTCACCAGACTGGTTCGTGGACTGCTTCAGAAGCGAGAGAAGGGTCTCGACAATCCTGGGGGCAGCCTGGATCTCTACGTTGTTCGTGCCCAGCCAGGTTTCGTAGCCGCCGAGCTCGTGGTGCCGGACCGTCGGCAGATAGCCGTAGCTGCCGTTGGCGTGCGAGATCGTGAACGTCTGCGGACAGGGACTCTTCTCTTTCAGCTCCAGGCCGATCTCCACGAAGACCTCGAACGGGATGGCACAGATCGCCAGGTCGCCGACGCGGAACGCCTGCAGGACGATGGAGATCCGGTCCGGGGCGTCCATCAGGCGCGGGACGCGCTCGGCATAAACCCGCTCGCGGGCGTGATGCTTGGGCGCGTTCTCGGGCTTGGCCATGATCTGGCGGGCGTAGGCCAGTTGCGCCGGGGTCGGTTTGCGCACGGTCAGCATGAGCTCCTGCTGGCGGGCGTCCAGGCGGACCCAGTCATGGAAGACGATTTGCTGATGCGCCCGGTACACGGCTTCGGCGACCACGTTCGCCACGAAGAGCATCTTCTCATAGGGCGCGAACTTCTTCGGGGCCGGGTCCAGAGGATTGAGGTTATTGATATCGCCGCTGGTCCCGTTGGCCATGATGCCGACGAAAGGAGGGCTCTGCCGATCGGCGCCGAGCAGTTGCCGGATGCGATCGGCGAACACGCCGTAGTAGTCGGCGGACAACGCCCCGGGCCCGACTCCCCCGACGTAATGGAGCGAATAGTTCGCCAATAGCGCGATCGGCTTGCCGGCCACCGACCGGATGGACAGGAAGGCCACTTCGGGATCGGTGGGCCCTGCCGGTTTGAGGACGTTGGTCCGGCCGGGATTCATGACGACCTGGTCTTCGCCGCCCAAGGGATTAGGGGTCGGCGTGCCGGGTTTCATGAAGTACCGTCGATTGAAGACCGAGGTCAGTTCCTGGGCCCGGCCCCAGCCGATCTGGGCGGGCTCCAGGTTGTGGACCGCGGTGCGCACGCCGTCGGCGATCCGCCGGACCAGGAACTGCTGATAGGGACTGAGCTCCTTACCGGCCACGAGCCGGTGCGAGCCCGTGGCGCTGATGGAGGAATGGGTGTGCGTGGCGGAGATCAGGATGTTCTCCTTGGCAATGCCGGTCTTCTCCTGGATGACTTGCTTCGCGGCGTCACAGACCTCGCGGCCGATTCCCAGACTGTCACAGATGACGAAGGCCAGCCGGGTCCGGCCATCGTCGAGCACCAGGCAGCGGGCGTGCAACTGGTCGTGCACGTGCGTCCCCGGCGGCGAGTCCCACCCCCCTACCACCGGCTCATCCAAGGGCGGCGTGATATTGGAGGCAGCGGCCCCGGCCCGCAAGACACGCGTCTTGCCGCTCTCGCCGGCCCGCGCCGGCCCAACGAAGGCGACTACCGCAAGGGCGATACCGAGCAACCCCATGATGTCATGTACGCACATTCTCATGATTTCCCCTTCCCATCAAGATCGTCATTCCCAGAGAGGGTGTGAGAAGCACGTGCCGGGCACGGACGCGGGTGGCATCGTCAAGGCCGAAGGCCTTGGCGACCGTCCAGCGCACGGGAAATTCACCATCGCCAGGCTGCGCTTGACGATGCCACCCCGGCCATGCCGAGCATCTCCCCCACTCTCTCACCATCGGAAAAAGCGATAAGGATCATCCCATTCTTGGGGCTGGTCGAGGTAGAAGCCGTCCAGCCAGCGCGTCTCCGGCTGCGCCGCGTCCACCGGCTGGTGGAACCGTTCCAGCAGCGGCGTGGAACCGGCCACGCCCATATTCGCCAGCAGACGCGAGACGAGGAACGACGCGCGCCGGTGCGTCCGCCGGAGATGCGACTGCGAACCTTCGAATGGCCAGGGCGCGAGCTGACAGAAGACGACAGGGGCGTTCTCGGCCCGGGCCAGAACGCCGTCACCGAGGGGCCGGGCTCCCGCCACCACCAGCGGCAAGAGACGCGGATCGCGGTTATGGACGTCCGCCGGCCCGACCCCCGCCAGCAAGCCATCGGTTCCAGGCGCAAAGTATGCGGCGATGTGTTCCGCCTTCTTCATGGTCACCGGGAACGGCAGCCACGTTTTGGTGTCCGCTTCGTCAAGCCCGAGCGCCAGCACGTTCCCGCCGGCCGTGATCCAGGCGGCAATCTCCGCAGCCCGGTCCGCCAACTTCGGACCGCCGCCGGGGCCCACCACGAGAACCTGGTCACGCGACAAGTCGCCACCCTCGGAGGAGGCGAGAGGAACGCCCAAAGCTGCGAGAAAGCTCCGGCCGGCCGGATCGCCTGCGTAGACAACCTCCCGTCGCGGCTCCGGTGTCCAGGCCGACACGTAGGACAGGAGATTATGGATCAGGACATCAGCCACGGGCTCGTTCTCGGTGCGTCCGGTCACGTCCATTTGGCAGAAGACCACCAACCCCTGGCCTTCGCGGTACTGCAGGAGCGGGCTGTACTGCAGGCCAAAGCCGCCGTCGAGGAGGGGCAGAAAATCACCCCGCGCGGGCTTCTCGATCAGGACGGAGGCGACGTTGCCCTGGTTGCCGCAGCGCCACAGCCGTGTGACGGGGAGGCCGCACCACTGGACCGTCGGCCCGTAGCGCGGCCGGGTCTCGTACTTCAACCGCGGCGGCAGAATCGTCGCGGCGCCCCGCCAATCGTGCAGATGCGCGGGGGCAAGGCCCGCCAGCAGCGGATGATCCGGCACGCGGGCAAAGACCTGCCGGAGCCCATACTCCGCCACGCGGAACCCGAACCGCTTCTCCAGGACATCCGCGGTCTGCTCGAACAGGACCACCTTCAAGCCCCGGCGCACCCGCCGGATATCCGGCGCCGGCCCCTCGACCGTCAGCGCGGCCTTGCCGATGATGAGCATGTCATATTCGGACAAATCCGCGTCGGCGGGCACGGACTGGTACGGGACTCTCCACTTGTTCAGCAGGACGCCGGTCTGTCCCTGCGGATCAAACAAGGCGACCTTCGCACGCATCGGCACGTTCGGCGGCAGAAGCAGCACGTCCAGGAAAGTACTGTCGTTCTGGACTTCACCGGTGCTGAACTTGAACTGCCCGATCAACTCGTGCCGGACGGGGGTCGGCGTGGCGTGCAGCTCAATGCGCAGCGGAATCCGCGCCTGTTGTCCCGCGGGGATCGTGACTACTTTGTCGGCCAGGACCGGCTGCAGGGCAGATCTCCGCGCGCCGGAACCGATGGGACGAGCCACCATCCATACGGCACAGTCGCACGTCACGGTCTCACGGGAGTTGTTGATGACGACGACCTGTTTCTCGGCCGTCTCGCCCGGGTAGAAGTTGTGGTCCTTGCTGGTGAAGCGGTTGGGCTTGCCGGCGATATAGGCCAGCAGCGGCCGGTTGTTCTGGATCAGGGCCTGGGCGGCCGGCGTGGCGATCCAGTCGGAGACCTCGTAGGCGAGGTCCATCCGCTCGTACCGCTGGTCGATGTAGTCGGGGCTGAAGCCCGGTCGCTGGAGGTTGTCCCAATCCACCGGGAAGTCCTTACGGCGCTGGTCCACGCCCTCGCGCAGCTTCCAGAAGTGCCCGCACTCCCAGGGCGAGATGGCGGAGACGCCCCAGGTGCGAAAGGCCCGCCAGTTGTCCGTCAGGTACATCGCAAAGATCGGGTAGCGCTCGTCGAAGCGCGTGGAGCCCACGTCGACGGGGTAGTCCCAGCGGTGCCAGAGGCGGCCGGCCTGGAACTGCTTCGCCTCCCAGCGGAGGTTCGCCTTCTCCGCTTCGCTGATCTGGAAGGCCTTGTCCCCGAGGAATTGCGCGTTCCACTCCGCCAGGCAGAACTCCCACGGCACCGCAGCGCTGCCGAACTCGCGCTGGTCCTTGTACCAGCCGCGATACATCGTCCAGTCCCAGGTGAAGGGCGCCCCGTACTCGCACAGGAACGCGGGCTTGACACCCTCGGTCGCCCAGTGCTCGAACCAATCGGATAGCTCCTGGATCGGGACGAAGTTCGGGTAGAAGTTGATCGGGTGCATCGAGCCGAGGTTGCCGGAGGCGTGATGATAGACGATGCGGCCAGGATCAAGCTGCTGGACGATCGCCTCGGCCCGCAGCGCGAGTTTGACGTTCCGCGCGCCCCATTGGTCGCGGGCATCGTGAATGCCGTCGATCAGGTCCGGGTTCATGTCCTCGCTGTAGCCGGTGCCGTTGTGGCTCATCGAGTACATCACCACGGACGGATGGTTCTGCGCGGCGCGGACGTAGGATTCGGCGTGGCGGGCGTAGCCGTTGTTGCGGTCGGCATCGGCGGCCTGCCATTCATAGTGACTGAAGTGCGGCTGCGAGAAGGAGACGAGCATTCCGACGTCGTCGGCGGCCCGCAGGACCTCGGCAAAGCCCAGGTGCGAGCCCGGCTCGCAGCCGTAGTTGTGGGTGTAGACGAAGTTGATGCCGAAGCTCTGGAGACGCTTGAGGCTCTCGCGGACGGCGTCGTAGGTGGCCAGGGCCGTACTGATCTGAGCATTGTCCAGCGGCAAAGCGGAAAGATGGAGGCGCATGCCATTGAGGTAGAAGTCCCGCCCCTCGATCCAGAGCTCACGGAAACCGAAGCGCACGGGCCAGGCGGTGTCGAGCACCTTGCCCCCGGCGTCCACCAGCGAGACCTCCAGGTCAAACTGGTTCTGCGGCGTATGAATGTCCCAGAGCGTCTCCGGCATCCATTTCTCTGTGAACGCGATGCGGCCTTCCTGCAGATCGCTCGCCTGGAAGGCCCGGCTCGTGAACTCCTTGACGCGGCCGCCATCCTTCAGAATCCGCGTACGAAGGGCGTATCGCCCATCCGCAGGAAGACTCTCGACAGCTACGTCGAGCGTGATCTCCTGTTTGCGGACCGAAGTCTGGACCCGCACGTCCGTCAGGTGCGGCCCCGCGGGCGTGCTGACCAGGTAGACATCGCCGCACAGACCCCGGCGGGCGACCGAGCCCTTGACCTCGCGGGCGGAGGCGCTGTCCGTGTACGAGAGCATGACGCCCTTGAGCGGCAGCGCGACCACGAGCAGGCTGAGCCGGTGCGTGCCGCCCGGCCGGCACACGGAAGTCAGATCGACCTCGCCTGCCGGAAAGCGGACTTCGCCCACCTTCGCGCCGTCCACGAATACCGCGGCGTACGAATTCAGGTACTCGATGCTCACCGCCATGCGGCGGCCGGTCCACGACCCGGGAATCGTGATCTGGCGCTCATACCAGGCCGCCGTGAGGCTACCGAACCTGCGCTCCTTCCAATTCGGATGCGCGTGGACGGTCTGACTGTCCTTCTGCAGGTAGTTGCCGATCCCAGGCCAGGACCCGGGGACCTTGAAGTAGCCCCAGTTCTCCGCCGGGGTCTGGTCCGCTCCCGCCTCCGCCGGCTGCCAGCGCCAGAGCCCATTGATGCAGATCCGTTCGCGGGTGGGCGTGGTCTCGCGATATGCCTGGTCCAAGTCCCAGACCGCTTTCACCCCCGGCGGCAAAGCCACGGCCGAGGGCTCCGCATTCGCTGTCAGACTCGTCGCTATCACCAGCAGATTGATCCCAATGCATGGCTTCATGTTCGCGGTCCTTTCACTTGCTGCAAGCCTTGGGCACGAAAAGTAGAATGTCCCCTTTTCTTATTGGCCGGGCGTCAGCTCGAGGATTTCCTGGCCGTGCACCGGCAGGGTCACTTCGACCCCGGCGGATTGCAGTTGGCGGCCGGTGAAGGTCCCCAGCGGCTGCTCTGTGAATAGCGCGGTGACCACGTACGAGCGATCCGATTTGACCCAGGGAATGTTGATCGCCCGGCGCTCGGCGCCGCCGGTGCCGCGCACGACGACCACCGCGCCGCAGCCCTCGTCGTTCAGCTTGCCCCACCAGTGCCAGTCGTCATCGTTGGGCGCGGGCACGCCGCTGAACTGGAAATGACGATAGATGTCCCAGGAGCGCTGCAGGCGATTCACCCGCGCGAAACGCTTCTGGTAATGCGCCAGGTGCCGGTCGGAGAGCGTGCCCAGATCGCCCGAGAAGACCAACGGCGCGCCCAAGAGCCAACTGACGACCTGCCGGTCCTGGACCTCGGGACTCAAGCTGCCCTCGTGATCCTCGGTGGCGGCGCCGTAGAATTCGAGGCAATACAGGGGCAGGCCGCGATGGGCGTAGAAGATCTGCCGCGACTGGAGGCAGGCGCCGAGCAGGTCCGCGCGGAGCTTCTGGGGATCGATGACGGGCGCTTTCTGGCCCGGCCGGGGACGCGGCACGATGCCGCGGCAGGCGTTGGGCGAGACGTGGTAGCGGGCCGCGTGCTTCAGGGCCGCCAGGTCGCAGGGCGCGCCGGGCGTGTCCCAGAGGATCTCGTGGGTCAATTCGTTCATCACCTCCGGCGCGAGGGCCCGGAGCCGGTCCTGAGCCTCCAGCAAGCCACGCAGGCCGCGGAGGAGCGACTCCTTGCGGGTACGATTGGGATGGCCTTCCGCCAGGTCGCCGTAGATGATGTTGCTGAAGTCCTGCTTGAAGTAGACCGCGCCGTAGCGCTCGTGCAGCTTTGCCAGGTCCTGGGCGTAGAACTCGCGCCAGGGCGTGGTGAAGCTCATTGCGATGCCGCCCAGCCGTGTGACGACCGGCAGGGAGCGGGCCTCGGGCCAGGCCTTGCGATCGGGGGAATTCGCGTCCCGAAAACAGGACAGCCACAGTCCCAGCTTGAGGCCGCGCGCGCGGATGTAGTCGGTGGTGGCCGCAAAGTCGGGGAACTTGACCCGATCCGGCTCCGTGCCGAGCCGATCGCGCTGCCAGCCGTCGTCGATCAGGAACTGGACAAAGCCGGCGCGGGCGGCCCGGTCGGCCAATTGGCGGATCAGCGCATCGTCGAGGTTGGGACCGAACGTGGCCCAGGTGAGCCATTGGGGGGCGTCGCACGGCTGCTGCGCGCCCACGATGCCGATGCGCTGCGTTAGAAAACGCTGGAACGGACCCTCGACGGCCCGGTCCAGGGGCGTCGAACGGGCGGAGATCGTTGGCTCGACCGGGCCGCTGAAGGCGTAGAGGAATACCGGCTCCGAGACGAACGTCTCGCCCGGTCCCAGGACCCACTCGAACATCGCGGGATGGTAGCCCATGGCGCCGTTGTCGGCGATGAGCCGCAGTGCCGAGGGAATCTCGCTGGCGGCGATCACACCGAAAGTGCCGTCGGAGGAGGTGCAGCCGAACATGCACGGCGGGACGCCATAGCCGGCCTGCGTCAGCGGCACGCGTCCGGAAATATCCGGCGCGAGGACAATGTCATCGATCGTCAATCGCTCGATCTTGCGCCAGATGCGGCCCCGGTTGACGATCTCGACCCATTTGCGCACGACCGGCTCATCGCGATAGACCTCGTAGACCAGGGTGATGCCCAGCCCCTCCAAGGCACCGCCCTTGCGGGCCTCAGCACGGACGGTCAAGCGGGACACCTCGGGAGCGGGCGTGGAGACTTCGGGCTGGCCAACAGTGAAGTCCTGGGCCCACTCGCTCGCCTGGATGCGGACCGGCTCAACCCAGCGGGTCGTCTGGCCGAGACTCGCGTCGTCGTACTGGCCGGGATCGACGTGCTGGCCCGGCCGGAAGGTCTGCACGCTGTCGATGGAACCGCCTTCCCCGGGCGCCAGGCCCTTGGGCCGGGCATTGGGCTCGGCCCGCGTCACAGTGACGCTCACCTCCAACGCCGGTTCGGCCAGGAGGTCGTGCCCATCCGCGCGGAGGCGCATCGTGCTCAGATTCCCATGGGTCAGATCGATCACCCGCTCCAAAATCCCCGCGGAGAGGCGGACCTGGCGCTCGGAGACTTCCAGAGGTTGTGCCGCAAGCACGTCCGAGGATGCGCACACCAGCACACCCAGAATCACGAGGCAAGACAGTGGACTCTTCATACCGGCTCCTGCACTACGAGGTTTCGGAATGGGCACTGAGATCGTACAGTCGCCGCTTGTCTTGGGCAAGCACTATGGTAGACTGATGGGCGATGTAGCCCAGCCGGGCCCCCAAACGCCCACAGACGCGTTTGAGAACCCGATGCCCAACCCTGCAAAGGTGGTGTGTAGATTTCTTTGCATGCAAGGCCGATGATGGGTGGCAGCGGCAAGCGCAGCTTGCCGATGGCTCGTGGAACAGACGCAAACGCCATCGGCAAGCTCCGAGGACTCCGCTTGCCGCTGCCACCCTGTCTCCCACCTTTACAGGGCTGGCGCCCGAGACCCTCGGCTGGGCCCGGGTCCCAGTCACCCCCGGGCGCGGGGGTGCCATATGTTGCTGACAGACTGAGGAGACCTCCGATGAGAGCAAGACCATCCACTCGCTTTGTCCTCCTTTCGATCGGTGTTCTGGCGGCAGCTTGCGCGGTGTGTGTCGTACCCGTGCAAGGCAGTGAGTCCGCCACCGGCGTCAACCTGGCCGTCGTGGCGCAGCCGTCCAGCTCCTACGTGTCCGGGGACACGACGCCGGCGGCCCTCAACGATGGACAGGAGCCCCGCAACTCGCGCGATAACCGCCGGGGGTCCTACGGGAACTGGCCCCGGCGCGACACCCAATGGGTGCAGTACGACTGGAGCCAGCCTATCAGCACCAACCGGATCGACGTGTACTGGTGGGACGACCAGCGCGGGGTCCGCCTGCCCAAAGCGGCGCGCCTGCTCTCGTGGGACGGTCAGGCGTTCGCCCCAGTGGCCAATGCCTCCGCTCTCGGCGTCGCGGGCAGCCGGTACAACACCATGACGTTCGACGAGGTCCGGACGGCCCGGCTCCGGCTGGAGATCGACGCCAACGACACCTACTCCACCGGCATCCTCGAATGGAAGGTCTACGATTCCGGCAAGTCGCCCGAGTTCCCGCCCAGCGTGGCCGCAGGCGTGGACCGCGTGGTCGTGCTGGGCGGCAAGACCTACCTGGCCGGGACGGTCAAGACGCTCAAAGGTGAGGCTCCGACGGTGACCTGGAGCAAGGTCTCCGGTCCCGGCAAGGTCAACTTTGAGAATGCCCAGGCGGCCACCACGACCGCGACCTTCTCGAAGGCCGGCGAGTATGTCCTGCGCTTAACCGCCGCGAAAGGCGCCCTGAGCACGTCATCCACCCTGATCGTCAAGGCGGTTGCCGCACCGCCGAAGGATCGCCTGGACGTTGTCTACACCAAGAAGTACCGGATCGACAGCCCCCTGTGGAACACGCGGGCCAAGGCCCTGATCGTCAACTGGATCCCCCATTGCATTGCCCAGATCAACGACCCCAACCTCAAGCAGGGCCAGGGCGGCATCGACAATTTCCTCGAAGCGGCCAAAGCCCTGCGCGCGGAGCCCCACGGGCGTCACAAGGGCTACGTGTTCTCCAACGCCTGGGTGCACCAGACGGTCGAATCCATGTGCATCGCGCTGATGGTCGATCCGCGGGGCGACCCCGAGATGATCCGGGCCCAGGAGCAGATGAAGGCAACGCTAGAGGATTGGATCCCCAAGATCCTGGCGGCCCAGGAGCCGGACGGCTACCTGCAGACGGCCTATACATTGGCCGACCGCAGCCGCTGGCCGGAGCGGTGGTCCGTCCGCAACCGGGGCGACCACGAAGGTTACGTCGCCGGTTACTTCATCGAATCGGCCATCAACCACTACACGCTGACCAACGGCACCGATAAGCGTCTGTACGATGCCGCCAAGAAGCTGGCCGATTGCTGGGTCGCCCACCTCGGCCCGGGCAAGAAGCCCTGGTACGACGGCCACCAGGAGATGGAGCAGGCCCTGGTGCGGTTCGGCCGGTTCGTCAACGATATGGAGGGCCCCGGCAGTCACGGCGACAGCTACATCCGACTGGCCAAGTTCCTGCTCGACTGCCGCAAGGACGGCGGCGAATACGACCAGAGCCACGTTCCGGTGCAGCAGCAGTACGAGGCGGTGGGCCACGCGGTCCGGGCGGCCTACAACTACTCGGGCATGGCGGATGTGGCCGCGGAGACGCATGACCTCGACTACCAGAGCGCCGTCATGAGCCTCTGGGACAACATCGTCAACAAGAAGTACTACGTCACCGGGGGCATCGGCAGCGGCGAGAGCGCCGAAGGCTTCGGACCCAACTACTCGCTCCGCCAGAACGCCTACAACGAATCCTGCTCGACCTGTGGCCTGATCTTCTTCCAGTACAAGATGAACCTCGCCTATCACGATGCAAAGTACGCGGACCTGTACGAGGAGTCGCTGTACAACGCCCTCTTGGGCGCGCTGGACCTGGAGGGCCGGAACTTCTACTACGACAACCCCCTGGATGCGCACGGGCCGCGCTATCCGTGGCATGTGTGCCCCTGCTGCGTGGGCAATATCCCGCGCACGCTGCTGATGATCCCCACCTGGACCTACGTCAAAGGCCAGGACGGCCTCTACGTGAACCTCTTCATCGGCAGCACGATCCACGTGGAGAAGGTGGCGGGCACCGAGGTCGAGATGGTCCAGAAAACGGACTACCCCTGGAGCGGCAACGTCTCGATCACCGTCAATCCCCAGCGGGCCGGCCGGTTCACGGTCTACGTGCGGGTACCGAACCGCACGACGAGCGAGCTCTATACGCCTACGCCCGAGGTGAGCGGCCTCGAATCCATCGCGGTCAACGGCAAGCGCATCAAGCCCACGGTCCGCAATGGCTACGCAGCACTCACGCGGAAGTGGCAGGCGGGCGACAAGATCGAGTTGGTCCTGCCAATGCAGGTCCAGCGGCTCAAGGCCAGTGACAAAATCGCCGCGACGAGCGGCAAGGTCGCCCTGCGGTATGGTCCGCTGATCTATAGCGCGGAAGCCGCGGACCAGAGCCTCGACAAGGTACTGGGCCCTGCCTCCGCCCTGACCACGGAGTGGAAGAGTGATCTGCTGGGCGGCGTGACGGTGATCAAGGGCACCTGGGCCGACGGCTCCGCCTTCCTGGCGGTCCCGAACTACGTCCGGGACAACCGCCTGCCGCAGAGCGATCCCGCCGCGGCGGGATCCTCCGGCCGGCGCGGCCCGCGTCCCATCAGCTCGATCGTCTGGATCAAGGATCAATGAGCAACGAGCAAAAGTATATTCCAGGTGACAGCGGCAAGCGTTCGTAGTGTGCTCGTAAGAGCATAAAGATAACGTCGTATGGCGGGTGGCAGCGGCAAGCGCAGCTTGCCGATGGCTCGTGGGACAGGCGCCAACGCCATCGGCAAGCTCCGAGGACTCCGCTTGCCGCTACCACCCGTCGCTGGTATCGAACGGAAAGCAACATGGCTCAACGATCTTGGGTTCTGTCGTTGGTGGTGGCGGTTGTCGCTGCCAATCTCTGCACCGGTCAGGGTTCCTATCAGGTCAAGACCGGCCATCCGCGGCTGCTGATTGAGGACGTGGCGGAAATGGCGCAGCGCTGTGACGGTCCGCTGGCCGCCGATTACGCGATCGTCAAGCAGCGCGCGGATGCCGCCGTGCAGAGGGGAGGAATCCAGTACATCACGAATGCCTGGTCCATCCCCGAGGACCTGATGAACTGCGGCCTGGCCTACCTGATCGAGCGGGCCCGGGGCGGCAACGCCCGCCCGTACGCGCAGGTCATCATCAAACAATGGGGTGACGGCAGCCTGATCTCCAATCGCAGCGGCAGCCACTTCGGCTACCACCCACTCGCCTACGACTGGATCTACGACGCGCTGACGCCCGAGCAACGGGTCCGCTTCGGCGATGCCCTGGGCTCCTGGCTGCGCTACTACACCGACGAGCCGCGCATCCTGCTCAAGTGGGGCCACTGGGAATACAACCAGACCTGGGGCCCGATCCACCTGAACATCGGCAACACCCGCGACGCGCTCACGCAGAAGCTGCTCATCGCCCTGGCCATCCGCGGCGCCGGCACGAAATTCGAGGCGGATGCCAGGGCCTTCCTCGACTCCTGGAACCAACGTGTGCCGACCGAGTGCATTCCCGCCTTCGACCGGATGGGCGGCGTCTGGTCGGAGTCCTACGGCCACGGCGCCTACGGCCCGGTCACCGTCATCCCCTACGCCTTCCACGCCTGGCGCACCGCGACCGGCATCGACCTGTTCCGGCAGTTGCCGCCCTGGGGCTACCCGGTGGAGGAGCCGCGGTGGGTCGCGTACACGATGATGCCCCACAACGAGCGCACCGCCTGGATCGACGATGGGGACGGCTCCCGCCCCGCCGCGTTCGCCCGCGCGGCGCCGATGCTCCGCGATGGGCTCTCGCAATGGTTCTGCGACCGCGGCCCCGAGTGGCTTGGCGAGCGGTGGCAGCGGGTGGCGTGTTACGACCCGTCGCTCCCGGCCACGCCGCCGGAGGGGCTGCCGCTGGGGTACCTGTTCCCCGGCGCGGGGCACGTCTACATGCGCAGCGCCTGGAACGATCCGAATGCGACCTGGGCGTTCTTCGGCTGCGGGCCGCAATTCGCCGGCCATTCCCGGGACGATGAGGGCCATTTCCTGATCGCCCAGCGCGGCTCCCTCGTCTCGCGCCAGGGCGGCCAGGGCCACAACGACACGGATTACTACGCCGGCGGCTCGCTGATCTACAATATCGTGACGATCTTCGACCCCAGCGAGAAATTCCGCCGGGATAAGGGCAACGAAAACGACGGCGGCCTCGTGCGCCACGTCTACGAGGGCGGCCCCTTCCCGCGGGAGCGCGGCCATATCACGGCTTTCGAGCACAACGCGCAGTACACCTACGCCGCGGCCGACCTCACGAAGGGCTACAGCGCCGCGAAAGCCCGCGAGGTGACGCGGCAGTTCCTGTACCTGCGCGGCGACCGGGAGTTCTTCGTCGTCTTCGATCGCGTCGAGGCGACCCGGCCCGACTTCGCGCGGCATTTCTTCCTGCACGTGCCCACCGAGCCGCAGCCGCAGGATGGGGCGCTCACGTGGCTGGGCCTGCCCGGGGCCGATGGCGATAAGACCGTGCTTTCGCACGGCCGGTCGCGGATATTCCTGCACACCCTGCTGCCGCAGAATGCCGAGGTGGTCCTGCGCGGCGGGCCGGGCAAAGAGGCCTGGGGCCATCCGCTCGAGCCGACCGCCCAGTACAACCATATGACCGACCGGCGGCTGCGCCCGCCGATCTGCCCCTGGCGGATTGAGGTCGGTGAGGGGACCCTCAGCGCGAAACAAGGCGTTGGGGACCCCGACCCGGGCGGCGGGACCCGCACTCTGTTCCTGCACGTCTTCGAGATCGCCGGGGAGCAAACCCAGCGACCGGCGGCGGTCACGTTCGTGCCGCCTGCGGGCCTCGACCTTGGGGACCAGTGGCAGGTGCGCTTCCACGCCGCCGGTGAGCTGGGCGGCACGGTTAACCACCAGGCCCTGACGATGAGTATCAAGACCGAATCGCAATACCCTTTGGAGAAGCAGTAAAAGCATGAATCGTCGCGACTTCCTCAAAGACTTCGCCCTAACGGCGGCCGTCGCGCCGGCGCACGCCGCCCCTGATGTTTCGCATGCCAAACCGCCCGAGGATTGGTTCGTCCGCTGGGAGAAGAACGTCCTGGGCCGGGCCCGCGCGCGGCCGTGCGACAAGGAGATGGGCGAAGAGCTCGGGTGGCTGGTCAGCCCGTTCCTGAACGGCTTCTATTACGCCTATCGCGTCACCGGGGACTCCAAATGGGTCGCCCTGCTGGTGGACTGGGCGGACTCCTGGATCCAGCGCGGCATTTCAGAGCCGGACGGCTTCGTCGGCTGGCCCAAGAGTGGCACCGGCGGCGCCCCGGCGGAAGGTTTCTATACGGACAGTCTGCTGGGCGAGGCGATGGCCCTGCGGCCGGTCGTCCTCATGGCGGAGGAGATCCTCAAGACCGCCGCCCTCCAGGACCAGTTCGGCGCGCGGGCCCGGGCGTATCTGGCGCTGGCCGAGCAGGTATTCGAGAAGTGGGATACCCGCGGCTGCTGGCGCGAGGTCGCGCGGGGCGGGCTGTGGGTCGTTCCCCTCTTTGGGATCGACCGCAAGACCGGACAATGGACCGAAGGCTACGCACGGCGCCGGACGGACGGGTTCTCCAACGCGGACAACAAGCAGAACCATATCGCCCGCTGGCTGCTGGCACTGGCCGACGTGACGAAGAAGCCCATCTACCGCGAGCGGGCGGAGAAGTGGCTGCGACTCATGAAGTCGCGGCTGCGGACCCGCGCGGGCGGGAAGTACTACGTCTGGTACTACTGGGAGCCGGCCGGACCCTGGGACTACA
The DNA here is from genome assembly GCA_025459125.1 of Planctomycetota bacterium. Classification (GTDB taxonomy): domain Bacteria; phylum Planctomycetota; class Phycisphaerae; order Sedimentisphaerales; family Anaerobacaceae; genus PLanc-01. The sequence goes on from JALORE010000008.1 coordinate 25,094, forward strand.
AAATGGGCAGTTCTCCCAAGCACTGGGTCGGCGTCCATCCCAACGGCGGCTACTACGAATTCGACGTGATGGGCATGGTCGCCGCCTTTGAGCATGGTCTGGTCTTCACCAGGGACGACATCCAGCGATTGATCGCCACCAACCGGGACTTCATGTGGAATCAGCAGGTGACCGGGGCCAAGTTCCAGCGCCTCGACGGCGGTCCCTCCGACCCGCGCTGGAAGGAGTGTCCCGGCGTGTTGTGGACGCCGCTGGTGCCCCACGATGAGACGCTGCGCCGGATCTTCCTGGCGAATCACGATCCGGCCAGTTGGGGCGCCCTGCCCGTCACCCCCTGGTTCCTCGCCCGCGAGGCCGGCCAGGCCGTGACGCTGTAAGGCGATTTCTCCCAGCCATAAGGGGAGGAATAAGCGTGGTATGTCATTGCGAGCGGAGCGCAGCAATCTCAACCGCACGATTCTGAAAGGTGCCGTCGCATGAAACATCGCATCTTGCACTCATCTTTGGGCTGTGCAGCCCTGATGCTGATGCTGGCGGCGTCTCCCATCCGTGGTGCAGGCCAGTCATCGATCCGCCCTTGGGAGCCTCTGGGTCTGTCCGGCGGCGGGGGCATGTTCAGCCCTGCGATCTCGCCGGCCGATCCCAACCTGATGATGCTCAACTGTGACATGAGCGCCGCTTACATCTCGGAGGATGGCGGCCACCACTGGCAGATGATCCACCACGCCCAGTTGCGCACCGACACCCAGTGCCGGCCGGGCTTCCACCCATCCGATGCCAACGTGATCTACGCCTCCTCGAGCGGCCGACTGAAAGTCAGCCGCGACCGGGGCCGGACGTTCACGCCGATCGGCGACCTCAAGGACTCCCTCTCCGGCGAAATCGCAATCTTCCCATCGAATCCAAACCTGATGCTCGTGGGTACCCGCAGCGGTCAGTGCCGGATCTCACATGATGCGGGCGTCACGTGGGCCGCCTGCAAAGGGCCACAGGGCCAGGTGCTCGGCTTTCATTTCCTCCGCGTAGGGCGAGCGTCCCGCTCGCCTGAAGACGTCGTGCGGGGACGCACGACCTACGAAGAGGGCATGTTCGCGGCCACGAGTACCGGCATCTGGCGCAGCGACGACGGCGGACAGACGTGGTCGGACGCAACGCAGGGTCTGCCATGGAAGGAGATCAGGGGCTTCGCCGGCGGCTCCGATGGGATGGGCCTGAACATGCTGTACTGCACCGTCACCAGCAAACTGGAAGACGGCGTCCTGCGCGGGGGCGTGTACCGCTCGCGCGACCGTGGGCAAAGCTGGCAGTCGGCGATGGGGCGCGGCATCAACGTGGATACGACCAGGGCCGACCAGTGGTCCTATGGCCCGATCGCCCAATACAAGCAGGTCCTGACCACCGACGCCCGGCCGCGGACGGTCTACGTCACGAATACGAGCACCGGCTTCCATCCGCCGCACCATGAGACCGTCTATCGCAGCGATGACGGCGGCGACACCTGGCGGGCCACCTTCTTCCAGGACCCCCGGTTCAAGGAATACAACGTGGCGCCCAACTACGTCACCGCCTCCGCCGGCCAATCGTACAAAGGCGGCGATACGCCCTTCGGCGCCGCGCTCTGCAACAGCGATCCGAACCGGTTGATCCTCGTCTGGAGCCAGTCCTATGTCACTCACAATGGCGGCACCACCTGGTTCAACGGCGACACCTATCCCGCGAACGGAAAAGGGGACATTCTACTTTTTCCTGCCGCCCGCACGCCTACCGCCGACGCCGAGGGGAAAAGTAGAATGTCCCCTTTTCCGAAACCCGGCTCCGCCTGGGCCTGCACGGGGCTCGTGGTCACGACGACCTGGAATTACTACATCGACCCCTTCGAGGCCAACCGCCACTACATCGCCTACACGGATATCGGCTTCGCCCGGTCCCTCGACAGCGGCCGGACCTGGATCTGGTGGGACAAGAACACCTGGGCCCCCTGGCGGAACACCTGCTACGAGATCGCCTTCGACCCCGAGGTCCCGGGCAAGATGTGGGGCGGCTTCTCCAACGTCCATGACATCCCCAACGACAACATCATCTCTGAGCGTCACGGCCATAACGGTCCCGGCGGCGTGTGCGTCTCGCGCGATTTCGGGGCCTCGTGGAAACCCGAGGCCCAGGGCCTGCCACTGCGGCCGGTGACCTCGATCGTCCTCGACCCGCGCAGCCCGAAGAACGCCCGCACGCTCTACGCCGGCGTCTTTATGGACGGCGTCTACAAGTCGACCGACGACGGCCGGACCTGGACGCTGAAGAAGACCGGCCTGGGCCACCCGCTCAATATGCGCGTCTCCCGTGTGTCCCTGCACGCCCACGGCACACTCTTCGCCATGATCTGCGCCGCACGTCCCGCCCAGGGCCGGCCGCTCATGAGCGAAGGCGTCGGCCTGTACCGTTCCCGCGACGGGGCCGAGACCTGGGAGAAGGTCAACGCGTCGCAGCTCTTCCTCTACCCCAAGGACTTCTCCGTCCACCCGCAGGATAGCGCCACCATCCTGGTCGGCGTCTGCGACGCCGGCGGCGGCGATCAATCCGGGGGCCTCTGGCGCACGACCGACGCCGGCCGCTCCTGGCAGCGGATCGGCCGCCAGGCGCGCCAGACCTTCGGCGGCTACTTCCACCCGCAGCAGGAGGGCTGGGTCTACATGACGCTCACGGAGGGCGCCCCGGGCGCGGGCCTGTGGCTGTCCCAGGACGACGGCCAAACCTGGCAGGCCTTCGACACCCTGCCCTTCTCGAACATCCAGCGTCTGACCTTCGACCCGGCCCACACCGACCGGCTTTACGTCACCACCTTCGGCGGCAGCATCTGGCGCGGCCCGGCCGTGCCGCAGCAGGATTGAAAGGCGTTCCCATATGGCTACGCGCATCCAACGCTACTCGGGAAAGGACACCGAATGGTCGTTCGTGCATCTCACTCTCGGCGGCAGAGATCTCGACCCTCGGAAAATCAACAAGGCTTTGGGCCTCGTCCCGGATCATTGCGGAAAACGGGGGGAACTGGCCGCCACGAGTACCCAGAGAAGATGCAAAGCCGGATCGTGGAGCCTGGAATCGTCTCAACGGAATTGGCGCATCGAGACACAGATGAAGAGCATTCTCAAGAGGATCACGCCGGTCAGGCAACGTTTGCGCAGACTTATCAGGGACGATGCGACGATCGAGCGGGCGTATCTCACCATCGCCTTTGAGCCTCCCGAAGGATGGCCGGCCGTCGGCTACAGTCTGCCGGCGGGATTGATCGGCGAGTTCGCTTCTCTGGGCCTGGACATCGTTCTCTCAATCTACTTCTATAGGCATGTCGCACCTCCAGGCACGTCCGCCGGGAACGGCGCCGGCATCACACGGCGCAAGGGAGACAGGAACAAACGACGTTTCCTGAGATAATGGAAATCTCGCTTGAAGAAGAATGACAAATATGGTATAATACACATAACGCCCTCTGACAGAATGAGGTTCGATCTCTTTTTTTCACCCCCCAGCGCAGGCGGGGGTCCAGTAAACACTGAGGCGCGGTGGATTCCCGCCTGCGCGGGAATGACAAAGGGCCGTAGACATCTACGGAACGGTCATTGTGTTCGAGGCTCCAAACTACGAATGGATCGATCGAAGGATGGGAGACCACCGCTTCAACAAGTCCGGTCGCGAGTGGTGCGGCGGGAGCGTCGCCAATCCTATCCCCGGACCAGGGATTTCTCTGGGTCGGGACAGGACCCGGGGGACGCGGGGACGAATCGTGCGAAACAAACCCAATTCGACCCGAGGGCGAAAACGAGGTAAGTACTGTACGAGAAAAGGATTACGATGGATTGGGCGGGTAAGTGGCTTGGGAAAACAAAGCCAATTTCGGGCTCATCCGGCTTCCTCGTCCTTGGCCCGCAGCAACAGCATGACAGAACCGGTAAGAAGAAAAGAGAAGAGGCGCTTCAGGGGAGTGGGGGGGCGGTAGTCTCCGCTCCTGGGGAACCGTGGGCTGCGGACGCCTGGTACGGGCACGAGGTCCGGAAGAACCAGGAACACCGTGCCCGGAACCAAAAGAGACCGGGCACACATGGCTGCAACCGGAACGCGGAAAGCGAAGCTGTCCATCGGACCCTTTCCGCAGGAAGGGCCCCCCAACGCGACGCGACGCGTTTGGGGAACCCAATCCGCCTATGGGCCGTCTTCAAAAAGGGTTCGGCCCATGAACCGTCTCCGGAGAAGCTCAGACGTAGACGCGACGTGGTTCAGATGCTGGACGGGCGGCGAGCACGGGCGTTCGTCCACGCCCCTGAACCGCCCTCTTTGGGGTTGATAGGGGGACGGCGCACGGGGGTGTGAGGCGTCGCGGGGATCTGGGGAGCAGGGAGGGCAGAGCCCTCGTTGTTCTACATATCCTGGAGCCGCAGCTCCGAGCACGCCCGAAACGGGCGTGCGCAGGAGATTCTTCGCTTTGCGCCAATAGCAGGGTAGAAGGAGAACCGCCCGGCCCGTCGCTGTGGTCGTGGGCCTTTCTCGCTCGGTGGGCGGGCACGGCCCGGAGGATCTCGGGAGCACGAGCGACGTCGGCCTCTGGCCTTACCCGGCTATTGGCGCCAAGCGAAGAATCTCAGGGGTTTGGGGACAGCGTCCCCAAGAACTGCCGGCGTATGGAACAGCCGCAGGAGCCCCACAGATGTGTAGAACAACGAGGCCTGCGGCCTTGACAATGCCACCCAGAGCTCACCACTTGTAGGATGGACGAAATCGTAGAGTGCGTATCACGCACCGCTCAACTCCGCAGGGTGTTTGCCAGGACATTGCCCGGGCGCGACGGCGGTGATACAGTCTCAGTAGTCAGAGGTGCGCTGACTAGGAGACAGGCAAAGTCAGCATGAAGACAGGAATCACAGTACCCAATTCGATCTGCGAGACAGCTCAGCAACTGGCCCATCCGTTGGCTCTGCCCGAGGGCGCAGAAACGAAGTGGATTGCAGAATGAGGAATAGAGCGCATTGATGTACAAAGGAGGTAGCAGAGCATGACCACACCTCAAACAACCTGGAGTTCGCAGGGACCCCAGGCGGGTATCTCCCGACGAGCGATCCTGAGAAACTCGGCAGCCGCAGCACTGGGAGCGGCCGTGCTGCCATCGGTAGGTGACACAGCCAGTGTGTCTGGTGGTCCACTGCCGAAAGGCAAGGTCATCGATTGTCACGCGCACTTGACGCATCACAGCCGGGCGACGTGGGAGGCGGATGACCGCAAGCTGATCGACGCGGCGGACAAGCTGGGGATCGATCAACTGTGCTGCTCGATCCTCACGCCGAAGCGGCCGTCGACCGCCGCGGGATTTCGCGAGTGCAACCAGTGGCTGGCCGAGGCCATCCGGCGGTTTCCCGGCCGGGTGCTGGGCTACTGCTACGTCAATCCCGGCTGCGGCCCCGAGGCGGTGGACGAGGTCCGCCGGTGCGTCGAGGAGCGCGGGTTCATCGGTGTCAAACTCTACAACGAGCACCTCTGCACCGAGCCGGTGGTCTTTCCCATCGTGGAGCTGGCGATCGAGCTGGGCGTGCCGATCCTGCACCATGCGGGGCACTCGCACTACTTCGTGGAGGACCAGCCGCACATGTCCGACGGCGGGCACCTGGCGGAGCTGGCGCGGCGCTATCCCGAGGCCATGCTCATCTGCGCCCACATCTCCGGCGGCGGCGACTGGGAGTGGACGGTCAAGGCCGCCCGGCACGCGCCGAACCTCATGCTTGACACCAGCGGCAGCGTTACGGATGCCGGCACGGTGGAGATGGCGGTACGTGTGGCCGGCGTGGAGCGGGTCGTCTTCGGCTGCGACTCGTCCATGACCGCCGGCGTCGGCAAGGTTCGCGGGGCGAGCCTGAGCGCCTCGGACAAAGAGAAGATCCTCGGCGGAAATATCACCCGACTTCTGGGGAGGCGAAAAGCATGATGATCGATGTAAACGCCTATCTCGGCCATTTTGCCTTCCGGCGGCTGCGGCACAATACGGCGGATTCCCTGCTGACCCTGATGGATGCCAGGAAGATCGACAAGGCGGTCGTCTCCAGCGCCGCCGCCATCACCTACCGCAACGCCCAGGCGGGCAATGAGGAAGTCGCGGAAGAAACCAAGGGCCATCGCGACCGGCTGATTCCGTTCGCGGTGATCAATCCGTTCTACGCCGGCTGGCAGGACGATCTGAAGACCTGCCGCGAAGAGTTCGGTATGAGGGGCCTGCGCCTCTATCCGAAATGGCACAACTACAGCCTGTCCGATCCCTGCTGCCGGGAGCTGATCGCCGCCGCGACGGAACGGGGCATGGTCATTTCCATTCCGATGCGCGTGGAGGACAACCGCCAGCGAAGCTGGCTGCTGAACATCCCCGATGTGCCGCTCGCGGAGATCGTTGAATTGGTGAAGGCTCATCCGGATGCCCGCTTCCTCCTGCTCAACGGCCTTGGTTACACCAGTTCCCCGCTGGGGAGAAAGAACAACGGCCTGCCGGCGAATTACGCGATCGAGCTATCCCGCCTGAGCGCCGTTCTGGCGAACGAGCTCGGTCAGCTCATCGCCAACCTGGGCGTCGAGCGGCTGCTCTTCGGCACGGGCATGCCCTTCAGCTACCCCGACCCGGCCTTGGTGAAACTGGAAGTCCTGGACGCGAGCGAGTCCGACAAAGAGAAGATCCGCAGCCAGAACGCGGCAACGTGGCTGCGATTGTAGGGTGTGCTGTGCACACCTTCTGCATCTTGTGAGGTGATTTGTGGACGTCGGGGATACCATCGCCGTTGAGGAGACGGAATTCTGGAAACAGATGAACCGCAACCGCACCGGCAACCTCCTCGCCGGAGCGTGCCTCAAGGCCGGACTGATGCAGGGCCAGTTGGCCAAGAAGCTCGGCATCCGCCGGAACATGGTCAACGACTACGAGCGCGGCTGCCGAAGCCTCTCGCCCGCTATGGCCGCCCGGTTCAGCGCGGTTCTCCAGATCAAGGCGTCGCATTTGAAAGGCAGAGACGAAGAGTGAGCGGGGCGCCGACAAGGCGCCCTTCGATTGTCCTGAGAAGATAAGGACAAGCAGCTCAAAAACCGCTATAATACGAGTGCTGTGATACCAAGTGGGCAATTAGATCAACGGTACGAGTCGAAATGGCGTTGCATATGCCTACGGTCAGAGGTATTCCCGGTCCTTACAGGTTCTTCTTCTACAGCTTCGACTGCAACGAACCGCCACACGTGCACGTCCGAAGGGAGAGAATGGTCTGCAAGTTCTGGATCGAGCCGGTTGCCCTGGTGCAAAATCACGGCTTCCCGGCACAAGAGCTGAACCAGATTCGAACAATCATCCGATCCAACGTACGAGTGATTCAGGATGCATGGCATGAGCATTGCGGTTAGCACAGATAGCAGAGTCAAACAAGTGTCGGTGACCGAGGAGTTGATTACGTTCCACCTCGCGGACGGTCGCATCGTGAGTGTTCCGCTGGCGTGGTCGTGGCGGTTGAGCGACGCGACGTCCGCCCAGCGAGCCAATTTCGAAATCATCGGCGATGGTCATGGGGTTCATTGGCCGGACGTCGACGAAGACCTCAGCGTCGAGGGCATGCTGCACGGCGTCCCCGCACGACGGCCCAAGAAGTAGTCCTGTGAAGAAAGGACGGATGCCATGAGGGTACACTACGACGATGAGGTCGATGCCCTGTACTTGGAACTGGGCGATCAATCGCCGGAAGGGGTCGTGGAAATCTCGGAAGGGGTCAATCTGGACACGACGGCCGACGGCGGCATCGTGGGGATAGAAATTCTGGACGCCTCCAAGAAGATCGACTTGCGGACGGTACTATCCTATAAGCTCGAGTTCGACAAAGACCTGATAGCACAAAAGACCGCATGAGGAAGGGCGAAGTCGAATGGAAGCGAAGCTGACATTCAAATGCGACCGGGAGGCCGATATCCTCCACATCGACAAGTGCCTGCCCTATCCGGAACAGGAGTCGGAGGAACTGCCGGACGAAATCGTCGCCCGGCTCAATCCCGACACCCGTGCGGTCGAGAACCTGGAGGTGTTGTTCTTCTCAACACGACTCCTGCGGACGGACCTCTTTGAACTGCCAGTTAGTGCTGATCTGCGGCTTTCGTAGAGAGGAGCGACATCAGAATCTCAGTTCTCATTCGCCCTCGTTGAATGGGGTGCAAGGGAGGATCATTCGAGTATGCGATTCGTGCTGATGCTCTCGCTGGTCATGACGATGTGCGGAGCTGGGGCGGCGGTTGGCGCGCAGGAGCCGGCGGTGGTACAGGTTTGGCCGGGGCAGCCGCCGGAGGAGCCGGGGACGATTGGGGCGGAGAAGGTGCGGATGTCGCCAAAGCTGGAGCGTAAGCAGGTCGAGGTTACGGAGTCGACTACACTCGTGACCAATGTCACCAGGCCGACGCTGACGATCTATCGGCCGGCGAAAGAGAAGGATACGGGTACGGCGGTCCTCATTTGCCCCGGGGGTGGGTATTGGGACCTGTACTGGCAACTGGAGGGCGAGGAGGTGGCGGCGTGGCTGAACTCGATTGGCGTGACCGGGATCATTCTCAAGTACCGGGTGCCGCGGCGGCCGGATGAGATCAAGGGCGAGCCGGCCCGCCGGCCGCTCCAGGATGCGCAGCGGGCCGTCAGCCTGGTGCGGAGCAAGGCCAAGGAATGGAGTATCGGGCCGCAGCAAATCGGCATGATTGGCTTCTCGGCGGGCGGGCATCTGGCGCTGGCGACGGCGACGAGCTTCGAGAGAAGGACGTATGAGCCGGTCGATGAGGTGGACCAGACAAGCTGCCGGCCCGACTTCGCCATCGCGGCCTATTCGGGCTATCTCAAGGTGAAGGACAAGGACGAGATCGCGCCCGGTTTCAGCAGCATCCCGGCGGGGACAGGGCCGATCTTCCTCGTACACGGCGGGGCCGACATCATCAGCCCGCCGGAGCACAGCGTGCTGATGTACCTCGCCCTGCGGAAGGCCGGCGTCCCGGCGGAGTTGCACGTCTACGCGACCGCGGCCCACGACTTCAGCGTCCGGCCGGTCGAGCACCCGTGCGCAGCGTGGACCGAGGCCTGCGCCAACTGGCTGCGGTATCAAGGCTTCCTGAAACCGCCCGCGCAGCCCGGCGCCACGACAAAGCGCGCACCGTGACTTTCGGCGTGGTGGGAGCACGATCCGGGACGGCCTGAGAGGGCGTGTGAGAAGCAAGCGCAATCTGCGGTCACGGGTGGCAGCGGCAAGCGGAGTCGGCGGAGCTTGCCGATGGTGTTGGCGCGTCTGCAGGAGCCATCGGCAAGCTGCGCTTGCCGCTGCCACCCAGATCCTGCCTGAGGTGTAGGAAATACTCAGGCGCAATCGGCATCAGGGGTGTTGGAAGGTCCGCACGGTGCCGGCGGCCTGGAGGCGGCCGAAGAGCTGGGCGTCGGTGGCGATGCCGTCGCATTGCCGGCGCACGCCGGGACGGTCCGCCACGAGCAGCGTGTGCTCATCGCCATTGGCAAAGCACAGGCGAAGGGCTGCCGCATCGTCGGCTTTGCCTTCCGTGGTGACCGGCAGCAGCGTGACCGACCGGATCGGGCATGGCACACCGGGCGCCAGCGGGTAGAGCACGGTGGCCATGCGGAACGTGCCCGCGCCCCGGCCGGTGATGACCGCGGTGGGGACGGGACGCCAGGGGCCGTTGGCCCAGCCTTGGACCGGTTCTTCTTCGATCCCTTTGACCAAGGTGACATCCACCTTGGAGTTCGCGATGGGCCAGACTACCAGATTGGCGTCTTTGGCGTTGCGTGTGACCGCCGCACCGGTCTGCGGGTCCAGCTCCGCGGTATCAGCGTTCAGGTGAAAGAGCGACTCGTACGAATACTCCTTGTCGTCGGAGGGCAGGAGGGTATCGACGACGACCCAGTAGTCGGGTTTGACGAACACGATGGCCCGGGTGTGCGTCACGCGGATCGTCCGCTTGACGCCGTAGCCGGCGTCGTGCCGGCCCACGGCAAGATCGAAGGCGTCCCCGTTGGCCCAGAGGTTTTCCAATGGCTGGAACGGCGTGGCCAAGACCCACGTGCTGCGGTCGGCCCGGCGGTTCTGGTCTTCGCCGTTGACGCGGATCGTATTGTGACCGCGGGTGGAAAGGACGTAGCGCCGCCAGCGGGAACGGTCGTACATGTAGTTGCCGGCGTCGAGCAGCAACGGTCGGCCATAGGCGTACGCGATCAGGTGCAGCTTGTCTTCGTGCTGGTGGCCGGAGCCGAAGGGACCGGCGTCGAAGAGCAGCCAGCGGGCGTCCGGGTCCCAACTGGAGCGCATCACATAGTGGCCCGAGTACGGGAAGGCCATCGAGGTCTTCTCGGGTCGCTTGCCGTCCTGGCCGGCGGTGGCGATCCAGAGCCAGTCGTCGCGCTGAGGAAAGTAGCCGCAGCCGGCCTGGAGCAGCGCGGCGGGCGAGGCATCGCCGGAGTCGTTCAGGCCGGGCGTCTGCCCATTGGGCATGCAGGCGTAGGCCTGATAGTTGTACATCTGCTCCATCCGCGCGAGCCAGTCGGCGGGCAGCTCGTCCGTGCGGCCGTTGAGCTTTGCCAGCTCGAGCACCTCCGCGAAGTTGCGCAGCACCCAGTTGTTGTAGCCGAGGGCCAGCTCGATCTCCAGGCCGTCCGGATAGACGTCGGTGTGAAGCTGGCGGTAAAGCCGCTCGAGGCCGTGCGCCCGCCAGGTCCTGGCCTCGCGGAACTCCGGCAAGAGCGTGCCGAGAATGAAGAGGGCCTTCGATTCGGCGGTGAGCCAGTTGCCGCTGCGCGTGGGCCAGCGGTCGAGGTGCCGGGCGTGTTCCACGAGCGACTTGACGATGGTCGTGAGCGCGTCGTCGGTGAGGGCCTGCGCGCGTAGAATCGCGTACAAGGCATTGGGCCACGTGTCGCCGGCCCGGCAGGCGGTGTTGAGCGTCTCCCAGGCGTGGTGGTAAGGCGAATTGCCCGAGCGGTCCGTGAGAACCGGGCAGTCTTCGATCCAATCGAGCATCTGGGCGACGATCTCGGCCGCGTACTTCTCCTGATCGGTCTGGCGATAGGCTTCCGCCAGGAAGCGGAAATGGAAATGCCGGTTGAGCGAGGCGTTCCACTCGACGGTGGCGGATTCGCCCTGGGTCATCTGATTCGAGGCCCAGTCGATATCGGATCCCAGGTCGAACCAGTCCCGCTGCCAGAGCCACTGATGCGTGAGCAGCTTATCGGCGTAGCTTGTGTCGGGCCGCCCGGCTGCAGGGCTGGTCGGCGGCGCCCCCTTCTCCTCGAGGTCACTCAGCCACCGGGGCGAGGTGCGGGTGCGAAACACGGCGGCATAGGCCTTCTGGGCGGCCGGCCAATCCTGCTGCTCGGCGGCAGTTCGAACTGCGGCCATCTCCGCACGGTCCGGGTCCAGAGCGGTGAAGAACTCCGCGTCGCTCAGACGCGGTCCGGTCTCGGCGATCAGCAGGAGAACCACGGCACTGCACCAGGAAGACAACATGGCTCGAATCTCCTATCCGACGGGGACGGCACACCGGCCACACCCGCGACCGATGCGTGGACCCGTATTGTGCACCCGGACCCGAGCCAAGTCAACGTCGGTCTCTCCCGGGTGCAGTCTGTAGTTGCACGGCCCCCGCGGCGGTTCGGAGTTGGGTTCCCAAACGCGGAATTCGGCGTTGGGGGGCCCGTTTCGCGTTGACGCGGGTTCGGATCTTCCGAGGCGCTTCCTGCACGAGAAGTGGATGGGAGGAGATTCACCCGCCTGAAGGCGGGACTCCGAGCGCGATCGAATCGTGCTCGAGGGGAGCGCAGGAGCGGACATGCACCGCTCTGGGTCGCCCGCGGGGTCTGTCAAGGCTCTCACTGGAAAGGCGATGCCGGCGGCGGGCCGGATCCCCCCCCGCCGCTGCCGGCGGCGAAGGTGGCCTGGTAGCCGTTGCCGGAGTTGCAGGTGAGCGTCATGATGGCCGGGTCGGTGGGGGCGTCGGGCCGGCTGGAAGCTGCGGCCGTGCAGGTGATGACGTAGCTGGTCCGGCCGGCGGAGGCAGAGGCGGAGGTGATCGCGTAGGCCTCATGGGAAAAGTACGTCCCATCCAGATCGCTGTTGAGGATCCCGATTTCGGCGCAGCTCGGGGCTCCGGAGAAGCTGCCCTTCTCGACGCCATAGATCTGCAGAGCGGAGGCGATCGTCCCCATGGCGGTCTTGGCCTCCGACCACTTCGACGCATCGGTATGGCCCTTCATCATGGGAATGGCAATGGTGACCAGCACGCCCACGATCAAAACGACCGCCATGACCTCGACCAGTGTGAATCCTCTGCGGGTATTGTCCATGCGCACGTCCGCCGCACCCGTTGGTGCCATTGGCCGATTCGAGACACGCTGCCGGAGATGTCCTCCACATCAAAGTATACGACAGGTTTCATCGGCTGCGGCCGGGCGCACCTTGAGCGAAGGGATGGCCATATCGGACGTGGCAACTCTGCCCGCAGAAACGAACGCAGGTCAGGATGCGGCTCGCCTCGCTTCCGCCCGGGTAAGAGCGATAAGAACGACGCCCAGGAGCACCGTGAGTGGACCTTCCAGGATGGTCCAGAACACGGGCAGTCGCAGCAGGGCATCCAGAACCGTCACCCCAATCCCACCGAGCACGGCGATAATGCCCAGAAGATGGACCAACGGGCGATATCGATCGACGTCAAAGGAGATGAACAGCAGGATGGCCCCGACGGTGGCGTACAGGGCCGACAGGGTCCGGATCAGGTAGCTCAGCAGCGGCGTGTACTCCAGCGTGCCCAGGCCGATTTGCGCGTGGAGGATCGCCATCCAATCGAATGGACAGAACACGAACAGCAGGGCCAGAAGCATGCCGCCGCCGGCGCAGCGCAGAACCCAACGCAACATCCACCGTGCCGTCATCGGTATCCCCGTCATAGTCTCCAGGGCTTGCGGTACTCGTAATGCAGCAGCTTGTTGGCCTGGCGGTTGTTCGTGACGCGCTCGGCCTTGGGGTCCCACTCGAGCCGGGACTTCGTGGCCAGGGAGATGTTGGCCAACAGGGCAAACGTCGTCGAGCGGTGTCCCGTCTCGATATCGCAATGGGTCTGCTGCCGTGTCTTGACGCAATCGAGGAAGTTGCGGATGTGCAGGACCGTCAGGTCCGTTCCTTTGGTCCCCGGCTTCTCCTCGGCCTTGAGGCGCGGCTGGGCCGGCTGGAATTGCCCGCCGGGGGAAGGGACGACCTTGTAGCCGCCGCCTTCAGAGCCCGAGTAGAGGTTGCCCAGTGTACCGCGGAATTCGAGCTCGCCGAATTCGAGGGGGGCGATCCCGTTCGCCTCGTACTGCCCGAAGACCAGGAGCACGCCGGAAGGCAGCTCGAAGGTCACCTCCATGGTGTCCGGGATCGTGCGGTCGTCATCGAGGGCGTACCGGCCGCCGTGGGCACAGAGCGCAACCGGCGCCTCTTCCTTCAGCACCCAGCGGATGGCATCGAAGTAGTGGACGCCCCAGTTGCCCACCTGCGACGAGTAGGCCTCCCACCAGCGGAACTTGTACTGCGCGATGTTGTCCTTGTAGGGGCGCAGCGGGCGCGGGCCGAGCCACAGATCCCAATCCAGCTCTTTCGGCGGCGCCTTGTCGGGGCACTTGCCGATGCCCACGGGGGCCATATTGCTGACGCGATAGGCCCGGGCGACCGTGACCTTGCCGATCTTGCCCCCCTGCATCTCCTTGGCCAAACCGGCGTACATCTCGGACGACCGGCGGTGCAGACCGACCTGAACGACGCGGTTGTACTTGCGGGCGGCCTCGACCATCCGGCGGCCCTCGTGGATCGTCACGGACAGGGGCTTCTCCACGTAGACGTCCTTGCCGGCCTGGCAGGCCTGGGTCATCTGAATGGCATGCCAGTGGTCGGGTGTGGCGATGACCACGGCGTCGATGTCCTTGCGGTCGAGCACGCGGCGAAAGTCCTTGTACCGCGCGACCTCGCCGGAGAACTTCTCGCCCATTTTCGGGGCCCGCGCGCCGATGGAGTCGAGCACGTCCTTACCGATGCGAGAGTAGTCCCGGGACAGGTAGGGCTCGTAGACATCGCACAGGGCCGCGATCTCGGCGTCGTTCTGGGCCATGAACCCCTGGAGCAACTGGCTGCCCCGATTGCCCACACCGATGAACCCGACGCGGATCTTGTCATTGGCGCCCCGCACCGCCCCGCGGGCGGGCCGGTCCAGGACATTCAGCCCCCAGGCCATCCCGGCGGTCGCCACGGTCGAAGTTCGCAGAAACTGGCGTCTGGTAGTCTGGCGGGAATCCGCGGTCATGGCACAACCTCCAATCGAATCGCACAATGCATCTTCTTGCAGGGTCTAACCTGGAGCATCGTAACAAGACCGTGTCCGCCCCGCAAGCCTGTTCTCTACAGCGTCGACGCTGACCTCCCGTCTGTCACGGTGAGGAGCTGGGAGCGGCCTGCGACTGCAACCCAAACCGTCCGCGGGGAACGCACCGTGCAGCCCAGCCGCCCTTGGCTGGAGAACCCCAAGACACAGCCGGGGACCGGTGTGCTACAAGGCCAGTTTGGCCGTGCTTGCCAAGAGAACGGCGTGGGGGTTTCTGCAATTCAGCGAGTCTGCCTCAACCCGATCGAGGGCGAGGCAGGCAATCTCCACGCCGCAAGGAGGAATCGTCTCTGTGTGCTCACCATGACAAGGGAACGGCTCTTCGGCAGGAACCTCGTCTTGGGGCGCTTCTCTTGTTACCTGGCCGTGTCCCCAGGGTTGTCGGAGGATTCGTAGAGGGTTTCGATCTCTTTGACGCTCAGGGCGTAGCTGTAGAGGCGGACGTCGTCGATCAGGCCGTCCCACTCGCGGTTGGTTTCCTCGGAGTTCTCGCCGATGAAGACGGGCCGATCGTTCGTTCGGACGCGACCGGTCGCACCAATCGTTGCGTCCAGCTCTCCGTCCACGTATATACTCAGACGAGAGCCATCGTAAGCGCCGACCAGGTGATGCCATCGACCATCACTGATGTCTCTGTGTCCCCCGAGATCCGCCCACGGACTGCCCTGGGGCTCTGCTTTTTGGATTCCAAAGCAGACGACCTGCATATGATTCGTGTAGGCCTGTCGATTCAGGATCCAACCCCGGTCGCCGTTGGAGACCAGGGCCTGATGCTTCTTGTTGAAGACCCTGGGCTTGATCCACGCGGAGATACTCAGCGTGTCCGTGAGATTGAACCGGACATCCCGGCCGCAGTCCACAAAATCGCCCTTGCCATCCAGACTCAGAACCGCGCCTCTCTCAGGATCGGATACGATGCGGGCGTCCCCCACGAAACGGCCGTGGAGGTCATTGCCGGAGTGATCGCGAACCTGCTGGGTGTCCCGGCCGTCGAATTTCCACCATGCGATGAGTCTATTGGGCCAGAGATACTGTTGCCAATATGGCTTTTGTTCGCGGTAGAGGTCCAGTTTTGCCTGGGCCTGGGCTCGGAGGCCCACATCGCCCTCCGGGGCCAATCGGTTAGTAGCCTCCTGTTGCCACTGGACGGCCGCGTCGAAGTCCCCGGCATTGGCGTGAGCGGCCGCATAGATCTCCAGAGACTGGGGATCACGCCATGCCGTCAGCTCACAGGCCCTTTGTGCATTTTGCAGCGCCTGGGGTGCGGCGCGAAACTCCGGCAGCGGGCAGGTGGCCTGCACCCGCGCGAGATGACGGCAGGCCACGGCCAGATCCGGACGGATCCGGGTCGCCATCTCATAGCGGGCCAGGGCGGTCTCGTACTGCTGGTCCCGCTCGGCCCGCCGGCCCACATAGAAATGGCACCAGGCCAGGCCGTTTCGGCCGGGAGAGTCCTCGGGGATCGACTCACCCTGCACTCTGATCAGGTCGTCAGGCAAGGACAGGAAGAAGCGCCGCGTGAGCATGATGTAGTTCAGTCTGCGGTGGAGGTAGGGATCGGCCCGGAGTTGCGGATTCTGTTCCAGGCGGGCAAAGTGCTCCACCTCCATCAGCGCTCTCTCGATCTCATTCAACCGGAGGTAGCGCTGCCCGCGCAGGAGATAGTTCAGGGGTTCGTTCGGATCCATCTCGATGCAGCGGTCGTAATAGGACCGAATGATCTCCCGGTGATGCTCTGCCACGGTATGACACGCCCCGGCTCGTTCGATCCGGCAGTCTGCGGGGGACAGGTCGGCCATCCAGAGCTGGCGCCCCCACAGGGTGGTTCGCATGGTGAAGTCAAACACCAGACGTGGCTTTTCAGGATTCGGGGAAAACTGGGCGTAGCCAAAGACATGGCCCTTGAAGACCCTGGATAAGGACTGCGACGTCACATCATAAAACCACAGGCCTCCTACGGTATTGTTGCAGCCGATGAGCAGGGACCGGCGATCGGCAGACCAATTCAGAGATTCAACGGCGAGTCCCGGGATCGATCCAACGATCGTTTCGGTGGCCGAATCGACGATGACAGCGGGACTCTCGTCCGGAGCCGCCGTTGGTTTCGAGAAGACCTTGTTGTCTGTACCGGAGCGGTAGATCACGCGCTTCGAATCAGGACTCCAGGACGGTCTATACCCTTTGGCCAGGAAGCGGGGACTCTCGGTACCGTCTGCCTTGATCAGCCAGACCTCATGGAGGGCCCGGTTTTCGGGCTCGGTCACGTCCTTCATGGGTCTCTGCCGGAAGAGCACCGAGAAGGGCAGGGTCTGTCGGTTGCGCGTATACGCAATCGAGCGACCATCGGGGGACCACGCCGGGTCCTTGCCGGGAATCGCCAGCAATTGAGATTGCCGCGACTTGATATCATACACCGCAATCCCGGTGAACTGAGGAACACCCAGGGCGTAGGCCAGCTTCGTTCCATCCGCGGAGAGGGAGGGATGACTGCCCAGGCTGACCAAGCGTGTGGCTTTCTCGGCCAGATGCCGGTAGGACTCATCCGCCAGGCACAAAGGCAGGAACGCTGGGCCGATGGGCATGTCATCGGAGGGATACCATGACGACCCTGCGGCCAACGTGTCAAAAACATGTTGGGTGGCCCAATCGTCAAACTCGAATTTGTCGAAGTCATAGGCGGCGCTCAGTTCTTTGTAAGCGGTTGTTGCCTGCTCATACTGTCCCAGGCCGACCAGGGCAAGAAAGACACGCATCCGATAGAGGTTCACGGAGGGCTCCAACCGAACACACTCCTGCGCATCCGCGAGCGCACGCTGGTAGTCCCCCATGCGCAGATAGGTTTGACGACGTTCATCGAATAGACCGGCATCGTCAGGCGACAGTCGAATCGCCCGGTCATGATCGGCAATCGCCTCGGCAAACCAACCCAATCCACACTCCGCGATGGCGCTGAGCGAATAGCCCAGAGGATCGTCCGGTTTGATGATCTTCATTTGGGCGGCATCGAGCGCCATCTGGCGATAGTTGGAGTTGACATGATGAATGTAGGCCCGGGTCTTGACGGATTCGAAATGCCTGGGGTCGAGTGCAAGGGCCTTATCGAGGAAGGCCAGGGTCTGCGGCACCGTGGCGGCGCTGATCGCACGCAACAGGTAGGAATCCGCGGTCTCCGGGAGCAGCTCGTCCGCCTTCTGCTTATGATCCGCCCACCGGGCTCCGTAGTCTCTGGCGCTGTCGGGCGCCTCGGAGTCACTCTCATAATAGATGGTTGCCAGGAGAAAGTGAGCTTGCCCGGCGATGTCATCTGATTCTCCGAGCAATCCCTTGAGCTCCTCCATGACCTGGACCCATCGCGCGTCATTCGCCATGACGACGTCGGAAGAAGATCGCAGGGCCAGCATGAGAAGTCGGGCGTGGAGCAGATGCGCCCGGCGTCCCAGGCGCGTGCTGTCCAGAATAGGCTCCACGGCAGACAGAGCTTCTTCATATTTGCCTTGCTCGCCCAGTGCCGTGACCTCGGACAGCGTGTGTTCATGCCTGATGATTTCTGCGTTTCGTGATCGATCCAAACCCGTTCGCAGGACGGCAAGGCTTATCATGAGCCCCGTGACAACGACAGCGAAAGCCAACACCGCCGCCAGCTTTCGCCGGTGTCGATACAGGAACTTCCGCGTATGGTACATCACGCCGGGCGATCCTGCTGTGACGGGCTCGTTCTGGAGGTGCCGCTGAATATCTTCGGCCAGGGCATGGGCGGTGGCGTAGCGCCGGTTCGGGTCTTTCTCCATCGCCTTGAGCGTGATCCAATCCAGATCGCCACGCAGCTTTCGCCCCAGGGTCCGGACATCGGTACGACGCAGGGCGGCGACCTTGGTCGACGTTTCTCCGGGAATCCTGTGCAAGCGCGTGCTGGGCGTCTTCGGATCTTCCTCACGAATGACGCGTCGGATGTGCTCAGGCCCTCCCTCCCGCAGTCTCTCGGCATCAAAGGGAAGCACTCCGGCCAACAGCTCGTACAAGACCACCCCCAGTGAATAGACGTCGGTTCGCGTGTCAATGCCCTGGGCGGTCGGTTCGGCCTGCTCGGGACTCATGTACTCCGGCGTCCCCACGAACTGGCCTTGCTCGGTGTAAAGCGTTCGCGCCGTGAGGGGCTGCGTCACGGCCTTGGCGATGCCAAAGTCAATGATCTTGGGCACCGCATGCTGGTCCTGCACGGTGACCAGGATATTCGAAGGCTTGATATCGCGGTGAATGATGCCCTTCTGATGCGCGTGCTGCACCGCGTCACAGACTTGCAGGAACAGTTCCAGACGCTCCTTGATGCTCAGCTTGTGCCGGTCGCAGTGCTCGGTGATAGGCACGCCTGTCACGAGCTCCATGACAAAATAGGGCCGGCCCCCCTCGGTCGTTCCGGCGTGATAAACGCGTGCAATATTCGGATGATTGAGAAGCGCCAGCGCCTGTCGCTCCGCCTCGAAGCGGGCAATCACCTGCTTGGTGTCCATCCCCGGCTTGACGATCTTCAGCGCCACCTGGCGTCTTATGGGGCGCTCTTGCTCGGCACAGTAGACCACCCCCATGCCGCCTTCGCCCAGGATATCGAGAAGCCTGTAATCGCCGATCCGCCCGCCGGGGTGCGCCGTCCACGCCTCCAGGGAGATCGTCGGCTCAGCCGCCTTGTCCGGCTCGACACTCTCCAGGACCCTGGAAACCAGGCGATCCAGTCCTTCCGGAGACGCGCCAAAGATCGAGTCCTTGCTCTTCATGTGGCCTGCGAAAGAAGCTGCTCAGATGCCCATGTCTTCGGCCGAGACCGCGCCGCACCCGAGGCGCGAGCCGTGGCTCAGCCAAGACTGTATCCGTAAAAAATCGTGAGCCCTGTTCTATTTCTCGAAGAATCTGAACATTTCGCGCAGTTCCTCCTCGGCCGTCTCGCCCGAAACGACGGTCTGACGCACGTGCTTCTTCAGTACGCTCTGAAACTGTCTCCTGACGGTCCCGAGCATGTTGGAGGCTTTGGTCTCGTTCTCGATGCCGTACTGCTGACACAACTGGAACAAAGAAGGTGGTTCGGCATCCTCCAGGCTCGGCTGGATAAGGCGATCCCGGAAGATGTGCCAGTGTACCTCCATTCCCTGTCCCATATACCATTCCCGCAGTTCCGTCAGCACCCGGTCCAGCAGGTCCACTTTCCACGCATAGTTGAAGCACGCCTCGGCGTCGAGCTCCTGTGTGGTTTCCGGCAGCGACGGTGGGTCGGCAATATCCAGCGGGACCAGCTTGGATTGAGGAATGCGCTTCTGGGCCGTGTCTCGGCGTTGTTCATCGATGAGATACTGATTCAGCGCATGAAGCAGAAAGGATCGAAAACGCCCTTTGGAGGGGTCGGCACGCTCGACGAGCTTGCGATTGAGCACGACCTCGTGAAAGAAGCCCTGCGTCAGGTCCTTGGCCTGCTCGTTGCCGTAGCCCTTGCGGCGCAGGCAGCAGTAGACCGGCTTCCAATAGCGTTCCAGCAGCAGGCCGATCAGGGCCTGGTCCTTGTCCTGGCGCTCCCGGACCCCTTCGATCATGGACCAATGCGTAGTGAGGAACGTCTCCTGCACGCCCCCTATATCTGTCTGATCGCGGCTGGCCATTCGCTCGAATCCTAAAGCTGGTACGGAACCGACCAGATGGGACTCCATCCGCGTCCATTCTACCGCCTTGGCAGGCATGGGGCCAAGATTCTCGGAACTCTCGGCCGATTTTCTTCCAGGGGCGTGCAGGATCGAAATTCCTTTGCGGATTGGATCACAGCCGGCCGAGTACGGCGGCACGTGTGACACATTCTCTTGGTCGCGTCTCTGTTTCCAGGGACCATTTTGAAAGGAAAGAACGATGAAGACCCAGCGAACAACACGAGGTTGGCTTAGCGTCGCCCTCTGTACCCTGGCCCTGGGCAGCCCTGCCTGGGCGGGAGGCGGCTTCCGGGATGATTTCCGCGACGGCAGCATCCAGGACGGTTCCCCCGTGACGTGGGCGAACTCGAACCGTAACAACCCCGGCTACTTGGGCAGCTCCCTGGTGACTGCTGAGGGCCTCGAATTCACGCCTGATTGGCCCGCCAACAAAGATTACGGAATGTACAGAGGTGTTGTAGATGCCTACGGCCGATTCGTGCATTACACCGGCAACTTAACCATCAGGACGCAAGTGAAGATAGGAGCAACCACAGCCCATGGTTCATCTGTCACGCTCTGGTTTCGGGGAAGGAGCGATCATGGTAATCATGGCTACTTGCTCGGCATCAACAATATGTTCCTCTGGTTCGATCGGTCGGATGGGCTTACTGGTTACAGCCCGATGGACACGTGGCATTACCCGATGAACGGCAGTTTTGACCCAAAGAAGGAGTTCATCCTCCAGGTCGACGTGATCGACCTGACCGACGGTGCGGGCCATCGGACCACGAGCCGCCTGGAGGCCCGTTGGTGGGTGGTAGGTCAGGAAATGCCCGTCCAACCCCAGTTGGCTGTTCATGACGCCACGTACGAGGTGGGGGAGATCGCAATCGGTGCCACTTGCGATTCGGAACTGAACAGGACGACCATCTTCCGTTGGGTCGAGGTCATTGGCACTGAGGTAGAGCCCATCGTTGACTTCAACGGCAACGGCACAGTGGATACCGACGATCTTCTCCGGCTCATCGAATCCTGGGGCCAGGCCGATCCCGTGGTCGATCTCGTTCCCGACGGCGTCGTAGACCGGAAGGACCTGGAGGTCATGATGAAGTACTGGCAGCAGGACGTGACCGATCCCTCCCTGCTGGCCCACTGGGCCTTGGACGAGACCGAAGGCGCGATCGCCTCGGACCGTACGGGTGTCTATGATGCCGCGCTGGTCGGAAGCCCCGCCTGGGACCCCGAGGGCGGCCGGATCGGCGGCGCCCTGCAGTTGGATGGACTGGACGATCGGGCCGTAACGCCCTTCGTCGTGAACCCCGCGGAAAGGCCGTTCAGCGTCTTGGCCTGGGTCAAAGGCGGCGCGCCGGGGCAGGTGATCGTCGCAGAACAAAAGTCCGCCAATTGGCTGCGGCTCGATGCCGCCGGCCGGCTCCTGACCGAGTTCAAGCCCAGCCGGGGCGCTCCTCTGGCGTCGCCGGTCTCGCTCACGGACGGCCAGTGGCACCGGATCGGCCTGACGTGGGACGGCTCCCACAGGACCCTCTTCGTGGATGGTATTGCGGTCGCGGGGGACGCCAAGGTCCTCGGCAACCCGCCCGTCTCCACCGCGGGCCTTTACCTCGGCGCCGGCAGCACGCTGACCCCCGGCACCTTCTGGTCCGGCCGGATCGACGACGTCCGCATCTACAACCGCGTCCTCAAGCCGTAACACAGACTATCCGCTTCGTATACAGATGAGGGCTGGCATCTCACCATGTTGCCAGCCCTTGTCATCTGCTCTGTCAGAACACTCGGACCCGAATTCCTAGCAGTTCTCCGCTGATTCTTGGAGGATTCCGTGCAGGATCGGGATTCCTTTGCGGATCATATCACAGCCGGCCAAGTACGGCGGCACGTGTGACACATTCTCTTGGTCGTGTCTCTGTTGCCGGAGACCATTTTGAAAGGAAAGAACGATGAAGACCCAGCGAACGACACGAGGTTGGCTTAGCGTCGCCCTCTGTACCCTGGCCCTGGGCAGCCCTGCCTGGGCGGGAGGCGGCTTCCGGGATGATTTCCGCGATGGCAGCATCCAGGACGGTTCTCCCGTGATGTGGCTGGCCCCCGAGGACGCCGGCAGCGTCGGCAAAATGGGCGAATGCCGGGTGACTCCCGAGGGCCTTCATATGACGCCTGCCTGGCCAGAGCAGGTGCAGACATCAATGACGAGATGGGCCAAAGATGCCTACGGCATGTGGTTGTATTATACCGGCAGCATAACCATGAGGGCGCAAGTGAAGATCCCGGAGACAACGATAGGTCATGGTCCAGGCCCCCTGCTGTTTGCGCGGGCTCAAAAAAATGGCAGTTACTACCTCACCATTGACCGGACGAACCTCTTTATCAGCGTCGAACGTGGGACTGGTCAAGGCCCCACGTGGCGGTACTGGATGAACGGGCGTCTTGACGAAACAAAGGATGTCATGATCCAGTTCGACGTGATCGACGTCACCGACAATGCCGGCAAGCGGAC
>JALORE010000386.1 GCA_025459125.1 Planctomycetota bacterium
CTGTTTTGGCTCCAAAGCGATAAACTCACCGCCAGAGGCCCTTCGCCGCGTGGCGGAGGGCCAGACCGATAATGCAAACTGCGATCAGGCCCAGAATTTTTGCGAACGTGACCATTTTGGCATCCTGTTCTGGCGCGTGTCAACCGTCTACTATAGCTGGAGGAACCTTTTGAGGACAGCACCATGGATGTACGCACCGTTGACACGTTCCGCCCGTTCCCGCTCACCCGCCCGCCCGATCTCGAAGAAGCGCTCCGGTACACCTGCCGCGTTATGAGGCTTTACCTTGGCCACGATCCCGAACTGATCGTCGAGCTTGGACATGCTGTACTGCGTCGTCGACGATCGCGTCGGCGACGGCCGGCTTAGACGCGATCGCTTGGGGCAGGTCTTTTGAGCGGCCAAAAATAGCCTTGAGTTGGACGTGTTCCGGCGACGCGAGAAACAGACGCAGTAAACCGCACAATATCTGGGTATTGTTGAGCGAGCCTCGCCCTTCGAGCCACTGCTCCCACTCTCGCCAGAGAGAAATTGGGACCTTGGCCTGAAAATTTTTTGTCGTCTGAATCTCATCCATAAGCATAGGATGCACAGGAATTTAGAAACAAGACAAGGACGATCTGTCACGCAAAGTCACGCAGTCTCACGTTTTTTCATGTTGACTCCCGAGCCCTCCCGCCGATACAACACTCCTGATGGTGCTGCAGATGATCCAATCCGTTGACCGTCGCCCAACTGGAAAGCCCTCCCTGGAAGTGAATGCCGTCATGATAGCATATTGGGGCTCCGGGGTCAACGGTCTGGATCCCATAAGCCTCGCTTTGGGCGGGCCGGCTCCCGACGTTTGCAGCGCCGATGCATGCCTTCATGCGGGCCGGTCTGCCTTTTTCTCTTCGCGTACCGACGTAGGTTTGCCTGACCGACGTGAAGTACCGGGGCCGTGCGGTGTATCGGGCTCGCAGGAGCCGCCGCACGGCACATTTTTGCCGATTCGCACTCCGGTCCGCGCGACCGCCAGGACTCACGGCGCGCGGACCCTGCTTAGAATTTCTCGCGCACCTCAGCAGGGGATCTCTTGGCTCCCTCCGCTCCTGCCGGGGCTTTGCCGGTTTCCGACGGTTTGGGATCGGGTCGTGTCTCACAGCCGGCCCGGTCCCCGTCGGCTTTTGGGGAATAGGCCGTGGACGTTGTGGACACGGTGGACGCGTAGGGTAGCGATAGGACGAAAGGACAGGATCATGGACCAGGTGGGACAGCCGATGATGGATGCGATGGGCGTAGACACGAATGCGGTGCCGACAGCGCCGGGCGGGGACGGGGAATACGCGGCCCTGGGGATCGGGGCGATGACGGGGCAGGATGCCGCCCCGAAGAAGGACGAGCGATACGACCCGTTGGTGTTGCTCGCGCGGAGAATGCAGGACGTGCGCGAGGGTATCACGCGCCATCAGGTCGCGATCCGTCGCTTGGAGGAGACCCTGGACTGGATCGCTGCGGTCGAGCGGCAGCTGGCGGCAGCGCCGGAGATGGTCGAGTATCTCCGGCTCTATGTAGGCTGGGCGTCCCTGGTGTCGGACTGACGGTATTGCGGCGTACTCCCGGGAGGGGGGATCTGGTCGACCAAGCGGCCAGGTCAGTCGGTTCGAATCCGGCCGCCGCACGTGGGCCGCTGTGCCTCGAAGCCCCAGGAGCCGGGCACAAGCCCAGGGGTGGATCGAAGCGGCCCTAAAACATAGGGTGGGGATGGTTGATGACGCTCTTTGATAACTCGATGGTGGGCTCGTAGCGGCAGGGGTTTGATTCGGGAACCTGTTGTGTTATACTGGTCGCGGCTTGCGGCTGTGGCCGGGTAAGGAGGATTCCTATGGATGCAAACACTCTTACGCTGCAGCAGCTCTTTGACTACTTCGATGCGGCGGCCCTGGTCGAGGGCGCCACGAAAAAGCGGTGCGCCCGGGCGGCGAAAACGCTGATCGGTTGCCTGGGGAATATCCCGGCGGCTTCTTTGGAGCCGTTGGCCCTGGGTCGCTGGCAGCTCTGGTGCCGTGCCGAGCGCGGCATGGCCGCGGCGACGGTCCGCAGCGGGTTCGGGTCGGTCTCCCAGGTCTATACCTGGGGCGTGCGGATGGGGCTGGTGCCGGTGAACCCGTTGCTCACGGCGGAGAAGATCCGCGTCGAGCATCGGGAGCCGGTGATCTTCGCCCCGGACGAACGGGCGGCCCTGTCCGCGGCGGCGGCGACGCTGCAACGGGAGGATCCGTCGGCGCAGTTGCGCTGGTGCGGGTTGCTCCTGTTGACGGGCGAAAGCGCCCTGCGGATCGGGGAGGCCCTGAACCTCCGCTGGGAGGATATGGACCTGGACCGCGAACGGCTGCACGTGCGGTACCGGCCGGACTGCCCCGGGCAATTCTGGGCCTGGGGCACGAAGGGCAAGACCGACCGCGTGGCCCCGATGTCCGATGACCTGGTCGCGTGCGTGTATCGGCTGCGGGAGATCGCCGGCTGGCGGTATCCGTGGCTCAAGCAGGTCGCGTGCCTGCGGCTCCAGGGCCTGGTCGGGACGATCCCGGAAGCGGTGCGGAAGATGCCGTACTGGAACCTGTATCGGGAATTCGAGCAGGTCCGGCAGCGGGCGAATCAGGACCGGCCGGCCGACCGCCAGATCCAAAAAGATGGCCGATTCCACCAGTTGCGGAGATCGGCCATCTCGGGTTGGGTCGACGCCGGGGTGTCCCTGGTGGATGCGCAGAACGTCGCGGGGCACCGGTCGCTGGAGACGACCCGCCGGTTCTACACCACGGTCGCGCTCGAACGCAGTTGCGATCGCGTGCGGCCGGCGCTGGTGCGCTGAACCGGATAAACTGGGCCCGGAAGGATTCGAACCTTCAGCCTCGGGATTATGAGTCCTGTACTCTGATCCCTTACTCATAACCACACGATCCTGTGGTCATAGCTGCAAGCCACCTGTTTACAATCCTACACCTGTAGGCCTCCTTACTAACCCGGACGGCCGTGACTCCGTCCGGGGGCATCATTCCTTCGATACCTTTACGCAGGCCTACATGCACCTGGGAACCGGCGGGCGGCGGCAATCTCGGAAGCCGCCGCCCGCCCGGGGTTGGAAAGGATTCTCCATGTCTGGCGTTTCGGATTTCGCATTTCGGATTCTGCATTTGCTGCAGGCCCTTCTGTGCGGCCTCGGGGCGGCAGTCTGCCCGCAGCTCGAGGACTGGCGGGCCTGCGGTGTGCGGGTCGGGAGATAGCTATGGCACGACGAGGGAAACAGGAAAAAGCGAGCAAGCGAAAAAAGGTCACGGTCCATCCGATCGAGCGGATGTACAACGACGTTGGGCAGGCGGCGGGGCCGGAGCCGTACGATGTCCTGGATGCCCTGGTCGCGGAGGCCCGGCCGGACCTGGTGCAGCTCAAGATCGTGCTCTGCTGGAAGAGCGGCTGGACCGTGGATCAGGATGGGCAGCTTAAGGTGGGCAAGTGTTGCAAGCCGAACGAGGTGTCGCGGGCCCTGGCCCAGTTTGACCTGGTGATCCTCCTGAATGAGGAGATCTGGCCACAACTGACATCGCTGCAGAAAGAGGAGCTGCTCTTTCATGAGCTCTGCCACGCGGTGGTCGTGCTCGATAAAAACGGCGATGAAAAGCGGGATGAAGCGGGCCGGCCCTGCCTGCGGTGCCGGCGCCACGATATCGAGGAGTTCCACGCGGTCCGGGAGCGGTACGGGCACGATAGCCTGGTGGGCCTGGCGGCGGGGATTATTCAGGCGGCGAAAGAGCCCCTTCTGGCCGGGCAGGAGGAGACCGTCGTGGTTGCGGCGGGGGATCTGCAGAAAGCGGGGGCGGCATGACGCGCGACGGGTTGGTGTATTGCTTCGAGGCGAAACGCAAAGGCGAGTCCCTGAAGCGGTACGTCGGCTACGTGGAGCGGTGGCTGGGGGGGCGGTTCGATATGCAGGGGCTGGCCGATCTGTGCCACGCGTACGCGTGCGGCGTGGACGAGATCGCGATCCGCCTGGTCGCGGAGCGGCTGAAGGTGGATTGGGAAGAGGTCGCCGCGAAGGTCAAATGAAGGCGAAGACGCACAAGCAGGCCCTCGATTACCTGCACCGCAAGCCGGCGGGCGCGGAGCCGGCGGGCGTGGACGAGGATTTGCCGCCGGCGGTTTGGGCCCTGGAAAGGTGGAAAGATGAGTTTCCCAAGATGGTCGTCCTTACGGACGAAGTGCCGTGGCGCGATCCGGCGGCTTGGTGGTTCGATCTCCGCCTGGATCTGGCGGCGGGTCGCATCGAGTATCGCTCCTGGTGCGTGGCCGCCGGCGATGACGGCGGGGCCGTGCGGGCATTGCGGGAGCGGGCCCTCGTGGCGGGGGCGCAGCGGGTGACGATCTATGCCGTGCGGCGGCCGCCGGCGCCGGAACAGATCGCCGCGATCGAGCGGGCGAATCGGGAACTCCAGGAAGAAAGGGCAAGTCATGGACGCAGTGGACCACGGGGACCCGGCGGAGAATCGCAGCGGGCAGGATCTCGACGTCCTGGGGGACGGGAGGCTTGTGACGCCGCTCCTGCTGCCGGACCCGGCGAGCGGGCGGCAGGACTGCCCCAGGAAAGAGAATGCCCGGTGCCCGGCGGGCTGCCGGCTGTGCCGGGAGTTCGCGGAGGACCGGGCGTGGTGAAGACGACGTTGTTCGAATGAGAATCTGAACCACGGACGACATGGAGCTTGAGCTATGTGCAACGATCGAATGACCAAGAAGGAACTGAGCTTCGAACCCATTCGATTGATGGAGATTGACCTTTATGGAAGGAAGAACGCATGGTTATCGGCGCATGGTTGGAAGTACACCAGTGATTTCCCCGATAGTTGCTGGCGTTGGGTCAAAAAGATCAAGGGCAAAAGCATGATGTGCAGCCGCGACGAGGCCCTGAATATCGAGCTCAACTGTCTACCGTGAGGGCTGCTCTCTGTGTTGTCCGTGGCTGCACTGGAAACCGAGAACTCGTTTTGAAGGGACCTATCATGAGAATCAGAAACGTGCTGGGGATGATGGCGCTGGCAGTGCTCCTGGCCGTGGCGGGGTGCGGGTCGGGGCAGGAGGATTTTACCCTGTCGCTGGGGAGCGACTATGAGACAGCCCGGCTGGCGGGGATGTACGCGCCGGACCCCAACGGCGGGGTGGGGGTGATGGTCGTGACGGACTCGGTCATTCCCCGCGCGACGAGTGAGAACTTCGCGGTCGGGCCGGTCGTCAACTTCA
>JALORE010000387.1 GCA_025459125.1 Planctomycetota bacterium
ACATACGGAGGTCAAAGGGAAGGTCTGCGGGTATATCGCCACGGTCGAGGTCCTGCAGCAGTTTCAGAACCCGTTCGGTGAGAAGATCGAGGCGGTGTACGTCTTCCCGCTGCCGCAGAATGCGGCGGTCAACGAGTTTATCATGGTCATCGGCGAGCGGCGGATTCGCGGCATCATCCGCGAGCGGCAGGAGGCCGAGCGGATCTACCAGGAGGCCCGCAATCAGGGCTACGTCGCATCGCTCCTGACCCAGGAACGGCCCAACATCTTCACGCAGAAGGTCGCCAACATCGAGCCGGGCAAGCAGATCGATGTCCAGATCAAGTACTTCAACACCCTCGCCTATGCGGACGGCTGGTACGAGTTCACCTTCCCGATGGTGGTCGGGCCGCGCTTCAATCCGCCCGGCAGCACGAGCGGCGTCGGGGCGGTCGGCCGGGGCAAGGCGGGCCTTTCCGGCCAGACAACCGAAGTCCAGTACCTCAAGCCCCACGAGCGCAGCGGCCACGATATCGCCCTGGCGGTCGAGATCGACGCCGGTGTCCCGATCGAGGAGATCGCCTGCGCCAGTCATGCCGTGGAGAAGAGCGACGCTTGCGCCGAGGGAATCCACGTGCAGCTCAGCCCGCTCGACCGCATTGCGAACAAGGACTTCGTTCTGCGGTTCCGGGTCGCGGGCGAGACGATCAAATCGGCCCTGGTGACGCACCGGGACGAGCGGGGCGGCTTCTTCACCCTGATGGTCTACCCGCCGCAGGACCTCAAGCGTGTCCAGCGGGCGCCGCTGGAGATGGTCTTCGTCCTCGACTGCTCCGGCAGCATGAACGGCCAGCCCATCGCCAAGTCCAAGGAGGCCGTCAAGCGCGCCCTGCGGAAGCTCGGGCCCGATGACACCTTCCAGGTCATCCGCTTCTCCGAGAGCGCTTCGCAGCTTGGCTCGCGCCCCGTGCCGGCGACGGCGGAGAATGTCCAGCGGGCGCTCGCGTACGTCGATTCGCTGCAGGGCGAGGGCGGCACCATGATGATCGAAGGCATCAAGGCCGCACTCGATTTCCCGCACGATTCCCGGCGGTTCCGCCTGGTCTCGTTCATGACCGACGGCTACATCGGCAACGAGGCGGAGATCCTGGGCGCGATCCATCAGCGGCTGGGCGACACGCGGATCTTCAGCTTCGGCATCGGCTCCTCCGTCAACCGCTACCTGCTCGACCGCATGGCCAAGCTCGGCAAAGGCGCCGTCGCCTACATCGGGCTCAACGACAGCGGCACCGAGACCGTGGACCGCTTCTACGACTGCATCCGCCATCCCGCCCTGACGGACGTGCGGATCGACTGGGGCAGCCTGGAGGTCTCGGAGGTCTACCCGCGGCAGGTGCCCGACCTGTTCGTGGGCCGGCCGATCATCCTGACCGGCCGCTTCACGGGTAAGACCGACACAACGATCCGCGTCGCCGGCAAGGTGGGCCAATCCGAGCGGCAGATCCAGATTCCGGTCGAATTCGACGGCTCCGCGCCCACGCACCCGGGCCTCGCCTGCGTCTGGGCCCGCAAGCGGATCGAGGACCTGGCCGGCCAGTGCACCTATGACACGAACCCCGACCTGCCTTGCGAGATCAAGCAGGTCGCGCTCCAGTACGGCCTGATGAGCGCCTACACCGCCTTCGTCGCGGTCGATTCCACGCGGACCACCGCCGGCGACCACGGCGTCACGGTCGCGGTCCCGGTCCCCGTCCCCGACGGCGTCCGCTACGACACAACGGTCCAGGATTGAAGGAAACGCCCACGGCCCAGGTGTGGATCGAGTTGTCGGCCGAGCCGGGCCGACCTTTGATCTGCAGTGCCTGCGGCCGGGCCGTCTCTCAGGTCCATGATTGTCGGCTGCGGGAGATTCGCGACCTGCCGATTCTGGAGGCCCAGAGCCATCTGCCCCTCTTTCCTCGTCGGGTGCTTTGCCCCCACTGCGGCCCGAAGCTGGAACCGTTGCCTTGGCGGGACCGCTATGCCCACGTCACCAAGCCTCTGGCGGAGAACGTTGCCCGGCGAAGTGAGTTGTTGCCGATCCGGCACGTGGCCCAGTACTACGGAGTGCACTGGGAGACGGTCAAACAGATCCACAAGCAGTATTTGCAGCGGAAGCTGGTCGGTCAACTGCTGTGAGAATCGTCTATTCCTATACAAGAGATTCCTCAGATGTCCGGCGGCGGACCCGGATTCGCGCTTCGCAGGACCGCCGCCAGGCGATATACTTGCCCGGCCGTCGGCGAACAGGGTTCCCAGGCGGGCGTAAGAAGACAGGATGGGCAGTTGCGTAACGTTCCAGGAATCCACAGAGCAGTAAGCTGAGCAAATCGTGGAAGATACATATCATCTCGTTGATGAACGGTACGATATCCTGAGCCATCCGAAGCGTCGCAGCCAAATCCACGTTCTAACCATCGACCCGGTGCTGGCGGCGGATGTGTGCGAGCGGATCGGCGCCGACCGGCGGCTGAAGCGCTACGCACTGATCTGCCCGCGGGCGGCCGACGTTCGCAGCGCCCTGGAGGGAATCGATCGGACGGCCCAGGAGACCGTCAGCTCGCGTCTGATCATCTTCGACGTACGGCGTGTGACTCTGCCGCGGCTGCGCCGGTCTTTCAACGCGATCGTCGGCTATAACCGGCGGGATTTCAACAAGTTATGCTACACGATCTGCATTGGCGACGGTCCCGTGAACCTGTTCCAGGAGGGCCGGGCGGTGGACCTGTTTGTCCCCTACCTGGCCTCGCACCGCGTGGACTTCCATCCGGCGGTCTTCTTCTACGACCCCTTCCTGCACTACGAGCCGAGCGAGGTGCGGGCCCAGGCGCTCGACGATGAATTCGTGATCCCGGACGCCCTCCCCAGGCGACTGGTTCCCTACTTTCGCAGCGAGGCCATGACGGTGGGCACGATCCGCCCGTTCTTCCGCGCGGTGGACAAGGATGACGAGACCCGCCGCCAGCGGCTCCGCATGCTCCGGCACGTGTACAAGAAGAGGCTGGCCGAGCAGTTCCCCGGACAGGAAGACTACTTCCACGACCTGCTCACCCGTCGGGGCATCCAACTGGCCAGCGAGAAGATGAACCTCTATCCCCTCTACTTCGAGGACTGGATCCACGAGCTGATGCGCCAGGCCCGCCGCAACGCCCTGCCGAAGAGTTGACGATTTGTGATTTGAGATTTCGGATTCTTTCCTGTCGGCGCCGTTGCTCACTCTGGGCGCGCGCCGTAATGATCGGGAATAACGCGGCCGCGCAAGAATGAGCACTCACGGTAACTCGTCGGAGTAAGGATGCCGCAGACGGAGCAGGCTGGACCGGTGGGATTGGGCCGAACCCGTGATCTCGTTTCTTGACCCGGAGCATCCTTCGTTGGCTCCTGGGGGTTGTGAGGCTCTTTGGTCCCCTTATTCTTCAAGCGATCGCTGCGCCCGGTGACGGTGCTGATCAATGGAGCATCTGTCTCAGCGCTGGCTGCTCTGTGTTGAGCTACGCTCTTGCTGCTCGCGAAAAAGATCCTTCGCTCGCCGGCGTGCTTCCTCGCTCTGGCTGGGGGTGATCTTCTGACGGAGCGTGTCGATAAGGTCCTGGGTCCCGGGAACGTCATTCATCGCCGCCAGGACGATCCATCTGTATGCTTCCACGTAATCCGCAGGAATCCCCTTCCCTTCGTAGTACATCATACCAAGGCGGTATTGGGCGTTCGCGCTTCCCTGTTGGGCAGCCTTCGTATACCATTTCATCGCTTCTTGGTAGTCCTGGGGAACCCCTTGGCCGTCCTGGTACATCCCGGCAAGGCCGCACTGGCAGGCCGCGATTCCCTGCTCGGCCGCCTTCCTAATCCATTTCGCCGCTTCTTGGTAGTCCTCGGGAACGCCCTGGCCCATGATGTACATTCCGCCAAGCATACCTTGGGCGCCCGCATGTCCCTGCTCAGCCGCTTTCGTGAGCCATTTCACCGCTTCCTGGTAGTCTTGGGGAATCCTGTGGCCTGTGTAGTAGATTGCGCCAAGGGCCGCTTGGGCGTCTGCGTTGCCCTGCTGGGCCGCCTTCGTGTACCACTTCACCGCCTCCTTGTCGTCCTGGGGAACCCCTTTGCCTTCATGGTACATTGCACCAAGGTTGCGTTGGGCTGCCGCATCTCCCTGCTCGGCGGCTTTCGTGGACCATTTCACGGCTTCTTGGTAGTCCCGGGGAACGCCCCGACCTAGGGCGTACATTGCGCCAAGGGCGCCTTGGGCGGTCGCATCTCCCTGCTCGGCGGCTTTCGTGGACCATTTCACCGCTTCTTGGTAGTCCTGGGGAACGCCCTGGCCTAGGCCGTACATCGCGCCAAGGGTGCTTTGGGCTTGCGCATCTCCGTGCTCGGCGGCTTTCGTGAGCCATTTCGCCGCTTCTCTGTAGTCCTGGGGAACCCCTTGGCCTGTGAGGTACATTGCGCCAAGGGCGGCTTGGCCTCGTGCATCTCCCTGTTCGGCGGCCCGCCGATACCAGGTGACAGCTTCGGCCGCGTCTTTCGACACCCCTACTCCGCGTCGGTAACAATTGCCCAGAGCAACCTGAGCCTTCGCGTGGTTTTGCGCAGCGGCCTTGCGAAGCCCTTCCAGCATGGCACCCGCGTCTCTCTTGACCCGGCAATGGTAGACCGCCAAGCGATACTGGGCATTGGCATCGCCTTTGTCGGCCGAGGCCTGCAACTGGGCGTACTCATTCGGGTTGGGACTTGGCTCCTCTGAGCCGAACACGAGGATGTCGGTGCCAGCCTCCAACGGTCTGGGCGTTGGCGACGGAACGTTCACCCCCATCGCACCGGTCGAGGCCTCTTGGGCCGAGGGCTTCTGAGAAGACGTGCAGCCTTGGACTGCCAGGAAGCACAGACAAAGGAGGTTTAGACAGGAAGGACACAGGTGTGCACGGACAAAACGCTTCTTCATGGCTTGACCCCTTCAAGACCATCCCACCAAATCGCTGAGACCGTTGTCGGCCGTGGTGCGTAGACCGACGTTTCTCATGAGCCCTCGCGCGGCTGCGCCGCCGAACCCTGCGCATTCACTATACCAGCCCTCACCGTCGCGTCAATCCCATCCAAGGGGCAATCAGGGACCCCGCCTCAATCCCACTTGTGCTTGCGCACGGCGCGGAGGATCTGCTGGGCACAGCGCAGGGCCGCCAGCCCCTCCTCGGCACTGACTTCGGGACGGAAGGAACGGGACGGAAGGAACGGTCCTTGATGGCCCGCAGAAAGGCCTCCTGCTCGAGGCGGATGGGCTCTTTGTCGTCGATTTCCAGCGGCTCGATGTGCAGCAGGTCGAGCCAGTTGACGCTGGCGGGGTTGAAGTCGGGGCGCTGCTGTTGCGCGCGGATCCACTCGACGACGTCCTTGTTGGGGTCGGTCTTGATGACGATGCCGCTCTTCTTGAGGTAGTCGACGCTGAGGTAGGCCTGCCGGGTGAAGACGTGGACCCGCCGCTCCGTCTTGAGGGCCAGGCGCGAGGCGGTGAGGTTGGCGACGCAGCCGTTGTCGAAGGCGATCCGGGCGTTGCAGATGTCCTCGCTGCCGCCGATGACGTTCACCCCGACGGCATCGACCCGGCGGATCCTGCTGTTCGCCAGGGACAGGACGATGTCGATGTCGTGGATCATGATGTCCAGGACGACGCCCACGTCGGTCGAGCGGAACGGGTACGGACTGACGCGGTGGGCCTCGATGAATTTCGGCTCGATGCTGAACCGCTTCATCGCCTGTACGACCGGGTTGCACCGCTCCGAGTGGCCGACCGCGACGACCGTGTCGTAGCGCCGGGCCAGAGAGACGATCTTGCGCCCCTCGCGGACACTCGCGGCCAGCGGTTTCTCGATCAGGACGGGAATCCGGCGGCGCAGGAAGGGCTTGGCCAACTGCAGATGGGTGACGGTCGGGGTCGCGATCGTGACCGCATCGACCCGGTCGAGGATCTCGGCGCCGTCGGCGAAGGCGGGGCACCCGTACGTCTCGGCCAGCCGGGCCGCCTTATCCCGGTCGGCGTCGACGATCGCCACCAGCTCGCTCTCGGGCAACTGGCTGTAGACCTTGGCGTGGATCGCGCCCATCTTGCCGGCGCCGACAACGGCCGTTCGAATTCTTTCGTCGCTCATAGGATCGCTGGAATATTGGACTCGTGGAAGAATGGAGCGATGGAATGATGGGTGGCAGAGCCCGCGCTCTGACACTATTCCCTTCTTCCCCTATTCCATTCCTCCCTTCCTCTTACCCCCGATGGCTCTCCCGGTAACGTCCGAACTTGTGCTGGCTGCTCCGGAAGATGGACTGGATGATGTCGCGCACGTTCTCATCGAGGCCATCGAGCCGGGCCAGCTCCTCGGCGTTGCCCAACAACGGGCCGCCCTGGCGGTAGAGCCGCTTGTAGGCGTCGTGAATATGCTCCTGCTGTTCCTCGCTCAGACCCGCGCGCAGGAGGCCGCGTTTGTTCACCCCGCGGACCCGGGGGGGATAATGCCCGCTGACAATCAGGAACGGCGGGACATCCCGGTTCAGACCGGCCAACCCGGCAATGTAGGCCCAGCGACCGACCGTGACGAACTGGTGCGAGGCGGCCAGGCCGCTGAACCAGGCCCCGTTTTCGATCCGGACATGGCCGGCAATCTGCACGTAGTTGCTCAGGACCACCTTGTCCTCGACGACGCAGTCATGGCCGAGGTGCACGCCGACCATCAGGAGATTGTCGCTGCCGACCTGGGTCAGGTGGCCTTCGTGCCGGCTCGGATGGATCGTGACGTTCTCCCGGATGGAATTGCGGTCGCCGATGACGATGGACCCCATTTTCGAGTTCTGGTCCATGCCGAGGACCTGCGGACAACAGCCGAGCACGCAGTTCGGGTAGAGGCGGTTGTCCCGGCCCAGGGTGACGGCGCCGGTGATCACGACCCGGGCATCGAGCGTGGTGCCGGGCCCGATGGAAGCCCCCTTGCCGATCACGCAATAAGGCCCGATGACGACGTCCTCGCCCAACTGCACGTCCTTGTCCACAACCGCGGTGGGGTGTATTGTCACCATGTCAGTGGTTCCTGCCCTTTAATGAATTTGAGATTGTTGATTTTTGATTGTGGATTTCGTCGGCCGCTTCTCTTCCATCAAAAATCAAACATCCAAAATCTCACGTTCTCAGACTTTCTCATCGTCCACCAGCATGAACTTGATTTCCGCCTCCGCCGCCACGACATCACCGACCAGCGCCTGGCACCGGCAATGGGCGGTCCGCCGGCGCAGGCGCACCGTCTCGGCGATGAGGACCAACTGGTCGCCCGGCACGACGGGCTTGCGCAGCTTGACGTTATCCATGCTCAGCAGCATGGCGAGCTTACCGGTGTGCTCGAGCCGTTGCGCGAACAACAGACCGGAGACCTGGGCCATGGCCTCGACGATGAGGACGCCCGGCATGATCGGGG
>JALORE010000388.1 GCA_025459125.1 Planctomycetota bacterium
CAAGAGCAAGGTGGTCAAGCACGCCGATCCGGCGGCTACGACCCTGGCCAGTTGGCAGGAGTGGAAGATCCCGCTGAGCGAACTGAGCGGGGTGAACCTAACGGCGGTGAAGAAGCTGACCCTCGGCGTGGGCGACCGGGCCAGTCCGACTCCGGGCGGCGCCGGCCGGCTCTACATCGACGATATCGGCTTCGGCCGTCCTCTGCCGTAGAGATGCACAACGGCCCATCTGGGCCGCGCAGGGGAACGTGGTTTTGCCTCCGCGGCACAGTGCAAAGCAACCTTGGGGTCCGTGTCCCAGCGGGACACGGACCCCATTCCATTGGCGCTGCCACCCACGTTACGAAATTCTCAGGCGTGATCCGTATGAGCCGTCGCGTCCTTGCGGACGGACCCCCGGCAGCTTACCATATGGGCCAGGCTCCCGGATGGTATGGGGAGCCGGTCGTCCTTGCGGGTGAGCGGCCGTGGCGTTGGATGGTGTGAGGCGTGAGGCTATGGGCAAGAGAAATCGGGACAATACGGGCATCAAAAGTGAGCAGGAAAGGCTGATCGGATACTGCGGCCTGTACTGCGGGGATTGCAGTGGATACCAGGGCACCATCGCCAATCTGGCGCGCGACCTGCACCAGGAGTTGGAGCGGGAGCGATTTGCGGATCTGGCCAAGGTCCTGTCCAAGATCCCTTTCTTCAAGGCTTTCAAAGATTTCCCGAAATGCTGTGCGGTGCTGCAGACGTTGCCGAAGCTGCGCTGCCGGAAGACCTGCCGGGGCAATGGCGGGCCGCCGCTCTGCCAGATTCGCGAGTGCTGTCGCGAGAAGCGATTCGAGGGCTGCTGGCAGTGCGAGGGATTCAAGACCTGCTCCAAGCTCGCCTTTCTCCAAGCCGGCCACGGCGACGCTCATCTGAGGAATCTCGCCAAGATCCGGCGCAGCGGCCCGTCGGCGTTCCTTGCAGGCAAGCGGTACTGGCGTACCACCCCGCGGCGCCGCTGACCCGGTCCTTGGGCATCCGTCGCGCCGGCTATCGCCGGCGCGTTGCTTCCCCACGGTGGGGGGGTCTGACCGCCGTTCCGTCTGGAGCTGCTCCGCACGTCAGTTCGTGTCCAGCGAACTTGACGTCACCTGCCACCGAACCATACTATGACCAGAGGTCGGTACGGCAGGCGTTCCGGCGTGGGCCGTGGAATCCCACCCGGGCTGGAATCCGAACGATCCTGACTGAGGGGAAGACTCGGGCATGGACGAAGGAAAGACGCCCCCAACGGCGGAGACACGGCCGAAGATCTCGGTATCATCGCTGAGCTGGTCCGTGACCAAGAAGGTCGTCAGGATCGTGGTCGGGGTGTTGCTGATGGTCTTGGGAGTGGTGGCTCTCTTCACGCCCTTGACGCCCGGGTCCTGGCTGATTCCGGTCGGCCTGGAAGTCCTCGGCCTGCGGGTTCTGCTCCGCAGTCGGCTGCGCGCCTGGGCCAACGCCAAACCCCAAAGCCGGTTTCGACGCATGAGCTGCCGCGTGCTCCGCATCGATGGTTTCAATGCGATCCGGCGCAGATGACGCCGGCGCAGGGAACGCCGGGAGCACAGGGGGGATTCCTGATTCGTGTCTGAACGCGAACGGCGCGCGGACCGTGTAGTCGCGCAGCAAAAATGGTAAATCCCAAATCGTAGATCCGCTCAGCGGCGCCACTCGGGTTTGCGGACCATCAGCGGAGGCATCAATTGCGGGGGGTGCCGATGGTTGCCCATGCTGATACAGCCGCGGCTGCTCGGGTACCAGCGGAGGAAGAAGAGCCGGACCTTCAGGAGGAAACCGCCTTTTTTCTGTCTGCCGAGCATAAGTCCGTTCCCTGGCTCCTGGTAAGGATTCTTACACCATCACCCTCCTCCCTATCGGACAAACCGGCGGGGGACTTTGGCGGAAAAAGCGAAGAGCGGCCTTTTGGGGGCTGCTCTTCGCGTCGGTGACATCTCAGGGGCAATAAGTCGCGCGATTACAGGCGGACCGGCACACCGCGACCCGCCAGATACTCCTTCATCTGCCGGATGCTGAACGTGCCGAAATGGGCGATTGAGGCCACCAGTACCGCGTCGGCGTGGGCGTCGGCGATCGCTTCGTACAGGTGCTCCAGCGTGCCGGCGCCGCCGGAGGCGATGACCGGCAGTGACACCGCCTCGGCGATGGCCCGGGTCATGGGGATGTCATAGCCCGTCTGCTTGCCGTCCGTGTCCATGCTCGTCGGCAGAATCGCGCCCGCTCCCAACTGTTCGACCTGGCGCGCCCATTGGACCGCGTCGATCCCGGCGCCGGTGGTGCCGCCCCGGATCATGACCTCGAAGCCCGAGGGCATCTTCGCGTTCTGGGCGGTGTCGATGGCGACCGTGATCTTGTCACGGCCGAACTGCGCGGCCGCTTCCCGGACCAGGTCCGGATTCCGTACGGCGGCCGTATTCATCGAGACCTTGGACACGCCCAGGGCCAGCAGTTCCTCGATGCCCTGGCAACTGCTGATGCCGCCGCCGACCGTCAGCGGCACCGTGATCCGTGCCACCGTCCGCCGGACGGCGTCCAGCAGCGTCTTGCGGTTCTCCAGAGTGGCGGTAATGTCGAGGAAAACGAGCTCATCCGCCCCGGCGGCACTGTAGGCGGCGGCGTTTTCGGCCGGGTCTCCCACGTCCTGGAGATTGACGAAATTGACGCCCTTGACCAGCCGGCCGTGCTTGACGTCGAGGCAGGGGACGACTCTCCGATAGTTCATCTTCAGTTCTCCACCAATCGCCATGATTCTGCTGGGTCGTTTCCAACACGCCTGCAGTATAGCGGGTCCCGGCGCACGCGTCGAGAACGTGTTTCGCGGGGCCCCCCGTCGCCCGCGCACCGAACCGCGGGACGCCTGGGCCAGTAGAGGAAGAACCGGGCCTCCCGGGACGGGCGGACCACCGCCCGCGGGGACCCGCCGGGGAACGAACAGAAGGGAGCTTCGCATGGCCAAGATCGAAATGCCGCACCTGGGTCACGACAAACACCTGTGCTACCTGAACAACCTCGGTTTCCAGATCAGCAACCCCGAGGAGTACAAGCGGCTCGTCCGCGAAGGGCGGTTCACGTGCAGGATCTGCGGGCGGGTCGCCGCCGAAGGCAAGAACCTGTGCAAGCCGGAAGAGCTGTGCGATTCATGATTTACGATTCTTGATTGACGATGTGCCGCCAGGCCGGATCTGCGCCGGGGCGAAGCGCTGTGCGCGATCCGGGGGCCGCCTACGTCATGCCCCAGGAGGCCGGCATCTTGTCCACCTCCCGGATCTCGATGCGCTGGATGCGCCAGCTCTTGTCACCCTGGCGGCGCAGGGAGACCTGCACCGAGATCAGGGCGTTCTGCTTGTAGGCCTGCGCCCAGAAGCTGTCGCGGTCGAAGGTGAACAATACGGTCAACGCCACGGTCGCACTCGGGGAGGTGACCTGGAGGTCCGTACCCACCCGGTGGACCCGCTGGACCGCCGGCGGCCGGAGCCGGGCACGACAGCGGGTCAGGAGGCTTTCCCGATTCTGATGGTAAGAATCCTGGTAGTCGTCGGCGATGAGCCGTCCGACGGCCGCGCAGTCTTCCGCCTCGACCGCCCGCAGGCCGGCTCGGATGATGTGCTGGATCTTCTCCCGATCGGTCGTGACACCGAATTCCAGGCCCAGTGCCAGGGCCGCCACGCCCGCCGGCAGCAGCCACTGCCACGGCCGTCTCTTGTCGTCCCAGACGCTCCGGAAGGTCAGCACTCCGAGCAGGACCAGGACCGCCGCTCCCAGCAGCGTCCACGGTTGTTCCAAGAAGTTCCACATGCCGGCGCCTCCCGAAGGATTCCAGCTCTCAACGCCTGTGTACCGGCCGCATTATAGTCCCCCGCAGCACCCGCGACAAGAACCTTGGCGCCGCAGGATACCGGCCTGTTCTCGACGCCTTCACCACCTTGAGCTCGGGCATGTCATTGCGCGCCGCGCCGCACCACGGCAATCTCAACCGACAACTGAGATCGGCCAACCGCCTACCGCCTACCGCCTTTTCACCACCGAGGCACCGAGGACACGGAGAAGAGAGACCCGATGACGGAGGACAGAGAAGCCCCAGCGCGGCCTTCGGCCGTAACCAAAACCTATTCTCTCGCCAAGACGCCAAGATCGCCGATAAGACAAGATGGCAGTACGGTTCACCTTAGCGCTCTTGGCGTCTGGGCGAGAGACATAACTCCTCAATTCTCCCCGACTTATGTTGAGCAGACTCGAAACTCGAGCATGAAAGACGACGTTCTGAAGGATTGTAGTACAGAATCCCCGTGAAGGTAGCCAATCAACTGGCCTCGCACACCTGATCAAATAGGCTTGCGTCAGGACCACACGGGAGTCTCGCTATCCAGGACATGCTCAGCGGACCGAGTGTGTCCGGGCGACACGAGACGGCGTTAGTTAATCGGACCGCATGACGGCGTAGTCGCGGGGCTGTAGATGCGTGGCCATCCAGAGCACCGGAGCCCCGAAGCCTGTGAATTGAGCTTGCGGGTGGAACGGGAGCCGATACAATTAGCGGGGTTCCCTTGGTCTTGGGAGAACACATGGGCGATGCCAATGACAGAGGCAATGACGGACTCCCAGAGGCCGAAGGATCTCCGACGGCGGGGTACGACGGTGCGGGGGCTGGGCCCGGCGGCCAGATCGGGCCGTACAAACTGCTGCGCATCTTGGGCG
The DNA here is from genome assembly GCA_025459125.1 of Planctomycetota bacterium. Classification (GTDB taxonomy): domain Bacteria; phylum Planctomycetota; class Phycisphaerae; order Sedimentisphaerales; family Anaerobacaceae; genus PLanc-01. The sequence goes on from JALORE010000388.1 coordinate 4,732, forward strand.
AAGGGGGCTGTGGGATCGTCTATCTGGCGGAGCAGCAGCGGCCGGTCAAACGGCGTGTGGCGCTCAAGGTCATCAAGCCGGGCATGGACACCAAACAGGTCATCGCCCGGTTCGAGGCGGAGCGACAAGCCCTGGCCCTCCTGGATCATCCGAACATCGCCCACGTCTTTGACGCGGGGACTACCGATACCGGGCGGCCTTACTTCGCGATGGAGTACGTCAAGGGGGTGCCGATCACCGAGCACTGTGACCGGTACAAGCTCACCATCGAGGAACGGCTCAAGCTGTTCCTGACAGTCTGCGAGGCGGTCCAGCACGCCCATCAGAAGGCCATCATCCATCGCGATATCAAGCCGTCGAACATCCTGGTGGCGTACGAAGCGGAACAGGCGGCGCCGATGATCATCGATTTCGGCGTGGCCAAGGCTCTGACCCAGCCACTGACGGAACGAACGCTGAGCCAGGACATCGACACCCGTACGGACATCTACTCGCTGGGCGTTCTCCTCTACGAATTGCTGACCGGCACCCTTCCGTTCGATCCCAAGACCCTGCGTGAGGGGGGCCCGGAGCAAATGCGCCGGATGATCCGCGAACAGGACCCCCAGACGCCCAGCGTGCGGCTGAGCACCATCGAACGAGATGAATCATTGAGTCTGGCCCAGCAGCGCCGCACGGACATCCGCACCTGGGGCCACCACCTGCACGGAGAGCTTGACTGGATCACCCTCAAGGCCATGGACAAGGATCGCACCCGTCGGTATCAGACGGCCCACGCCTTGGCCGAAGATATCCAGAGACACCTCAACCAGGAGCCCGTTCTGGCCGGACCTCCCAGCGCCGTGTACAAGCTCAGGAAGTTCATCAGCCGCAACAAGGCCTTTTTCGCCTCTGTTACGGTAATCGCGGCCGTGATGGTTCTTGCCGTGGTTGTCTCTGTGCACCAGGCCCTGGTCGCACGCAAGGCCAGACGGGCCGAGAGCATCGCGCGCAGAACTGCTGAGAAGACGCAGCAGCAGGCAGAAAGCAATCTCTACGATGCTTTGGTGCGCGAAGCACGCGCCACGCGCATAGCCCGCCGCACAGGATATCGTCAAGAGGTCTTCAGTGCGCTCCAGCAGGCCCGCGATCTGGGTGTGCCACAGAAGGATTTGGCCGAGTTACGTAGCGAAGTCATTGCCTGCCTTGGTGACTACGTCGGCCTTCCACCCTCGCCTTTGATGGAACTACCCGAAGGCCCCAACGCTCCTGTAGTAGTGTGCGGTGCCCTGCATCCGGCCGATCCGATCGCGGCTTTCGGCCTATCCGACGGAGTTGTCATCCTCAAAGACCTGCGTTCAACGAAGGACATGGCCAGATTCACGTGTGAGCACCAGTGTGTCGGACTATGCTTTGCCAGAACCGGCAAGACCCTCCTAACACTCCATGTACCAGCGAGGCCTCCCCAGGGTCTGCAGTATGAGAACGCCGTGGCCCATCTCTTCGTCCGTTCCCGAGATGGCACGTGGGTCGAAGATAAGCCCGTCCCAGTCCCGGGGGCACGGGTATGCATGTCCACTGTGAAGGGATTCGCCGTTGCCATCGTGGATGAAACGCTGCACTCCGTCCGCTTGACGGATGCTCTGACGGGCGAGATGGTATATGGGGGCGACGACCCTGTGGATGTTAACCCTCTTCCCGTGGTGGACGCGAGCGTGGATGGTCGCTTCGTGGCAACTGCCACGGTCGAATCAGGGGACTCCGGTGCCTCCGTCGTCGATATTTGGGATACCGCGCTGGACAAGCATGTGATTCGCCTGAGACCGAATCTGGCGCGCGGTGCTTTCCTAAGATTTAGTCCGGATGGGCGTCATCTTGTGCTTCTCTCTCTATCCGGCGGAGTCGTCTACTCCACGCAGACCTGGCAACCCGTGGGGCTTCTGACAGAGATGTTTGGCGGTTGGCCCGAGGGGATGGCAATCTTCCTGCCGGATAGCACCGTATTGGCCTTCTCGTTGGGGTCGCGAGTGTTTCTGTGGGATTTTGTGAAGAAGGAGAGGCCAGCTACGCTCGAGGTACCGTCAGAAAATGCATGGCGCCTCTCAGTTTCTACCGACGGCGGGACGTTGATGGCACATGGCCGGAAGCAGGCGTGGTTGCACTCTCTTGATGTCAGGGCCGAAAGACTGAGCTTGGTCGGGCACTCCGCCGGTGTTCCTGCAATTGCCTTCAGTCCGAGCGGCTCCGAGGTTGCCTCGGTGAGCAAGGACCGGAGCGTCCGGGTCTGGGACAGCGCCACAGGTCGCTTGAAGTGGGAAGGGCAACTGGAGGGACAAGGTCAGGGCATTTCCTACAGCGCAGACGGGAGATGGCTCCTCGCGGCTGATTATGAGAGAGAGCGCGTGTACGTTTGGAGCACGGAGACGGCCGAATTGCTTTCGACGCTGGGGGATAGAAGCGAGGTCGGGACATGGTCGGCGCTACTGACTCGCGATAACCGCTATCTGGTGACTGCTACGGCCTCGCAAGAAGGCAGCGAAGGGACGCTTAAGGTTTGGAGCTGCACAATCGATGGTTCCGTTGTAGGGAAACCCCAATTCATCGAGGAAGAACCAAGGCGTCTTGAAGGAAATGCCTGTGCTGTAGTCTTAGCCCCCAATGATCGGTATCTTGCCTTTGCCAAGGAGGGTAAGGCGGGGCAGCAAGTTTGGCAATTGGATCTGAGAGGTAGCGAAGAGGCGCGTTTGATGGGAAGTGGCCTTCCCGGTGCAGTGCAGATGGTTGATTTCACCCCGGATAGCCAGCAGTTGGTGGTTGTCGACGCGAACCGCTCTGTGGCGAGCTACGAGGTACAGTCTGGGCAGAAGCGTGTCTGGTTTTCGACGCTCCGGACTCATGGCGTAGAAGAAGTTGGAGTACTGTCTGGGGCCTGCATCTATAAACTCAGCCCTGACGGGACTACGATGGCTATTACATCATCTGGTCTTGGGGTCGACGTGTGGGACTGCAAGAATGGGCGTCTTCTCTATTCACTGCCGAGCCGGGAAGGGATCATTTACTGTTTTGCCTGGAGCCCGGACAGCCGCCGCCTCGCTGTCTCCCGCTCCAATGGCGACATTGACATCTGGAACCTTGGTCAAATCGAACGACTACTGTTCGAACTGGGCTTGGCCCCATGAACCTACTTCCGTGTGTTGCTGTCCCTTGCCGGGTATGGATAATACCAAGCGGGCCGGACGTTGGAGCGAATGCACGAGCGAAGCCGACAACGTAAGCAGAGGCGAGGACGAACGAACATACGGGCCTCGAAGGGATTCGTACGATTGGGTGTGACGGGGAAGTGGAATTCCCCGGAATTCCCCATCCCTCCATATTCGATCCGCTGCGGCCTGGCCATGCTTCGATCCTGCCGCCCCGCGGCCGCAACCGCAACCCATCCGATTCCGGACCCGCCCGCAGAAGCAAAGAGGCGGTTCAGGGGACTGGGCTATCCCCAGGTCACCGCCTAACGACCCACGGCACCGGACCCGTCGGTTCCTGACGAACGCAAGAGCCACGGGAGGCCCTTCGTGGGCGGACGGAAGGAAGAACCGCCCACCAGCGGCCGCCTCCGGCGAGATACCTGGTATCCTCCAACCCCGTCCAACCAGTCCCTTCCGCTGGTGCCCGGTTTCCTCCCATCCTCCCGGGCACGAAGTTCCTGGTTCCGGAAAACACGCGACCAGCACGTGCGTTCGGAACCCACGGAACAAAGGACCTGCCAATCCCGTTTCGCCACGCCCCTGAGCCGCCTCCGGAAACCGCCCGAATGGAAACACACCCTGCAACGGGCGGCGCACCCACCCTGCAAGGAATCCGGGTTTTCCCGCCTGGGAGCATCGCGACCCGGCTTTTCGGGCACAGCCCGGGGCTGTCTCTGTCCCCGCGCGAGGGGATACGCGACGATTCTGATCTCGGTGCTCGGTAGCGACATCTCCCATTCGAAATCCCCGAACGCCGGCCTGGCCTGGTTCAAAACCAGGTAACAGTCTGCTCGGGTGGCAGCGGCAAGCGCAGTTGGGACCCCCAACGCGATTCATCGCGTTTGGGAAGGGCTCGGGGTCCCCAACGCGAAATGCCGCGTTGGGGCACCCC
>JALORE010000389.1 GCA_025459125.1 Planctomycetota bacterium
GCGCCGGGCGAGCCGTGGGTCCAGATCGTGTCCGGAACGGAGAACGACGGCTCGTTCGACTGGAACACTTCCGCTGTGGGGGACTGCGGGTTCGGCGCTCTCAGGCTTATCGGCCGGACTGCCGCGGGACTCCCATACGGTCAATCTGAGACGGAGCATGGGTTTGCGATCAACAACCCGGGGAATGGGAAGCCTTTTGTCTCCATCCGGAATCAGGGCCTGGGTCCTGATACCACCATAACGGCGTCGACTTTCTCCGTGGTTCTGCTGACAGTGGACCCCGAAGACTCCTCGCTGGCGGCGACGGGATACTATCGAATCTCCGACGCGAGCAACTGGCAGCAGTTCGATGCATTCGAGGTCGATTCCGACCCCGTTCCGTTTCCAAGGCTGATCCAGCTGGATGATCTCCTGAATTCTGACACGTTCCAGTTGAAATTCACGGTCAGCGATGGAGAGGCTGTGTATCCCGATTCGACGCTGTCCTTCAGGAAGCAGACGCCGCGCGTGGTCGTCCCACCGTCCAACCTCGCTCATCTGGCGGGCCCGGCGGACGTCCCGCTGGAGGTGAGGGTGGCCAACCCCGTTCTGGTCCGTCCCCACACGTATCTGATTTCATTCGACGATACGAGTACTCTCGGCGAGCTTCGTTTCAGCGTCTACAATCAGACGGAGGGGGCCTTCGTTGTTTCTGACGCGCCGCTTCTGCCGCGGCAGGAATCGCTGACGTTTGACGGCCTGACGCTGTACACCGAGTCGACGCAATCTGAACTGGACGCAGCCCGATCCGGATGGAACCGGCCGCCGCTCACCTGGTGGAATTTCAATTTCCATAGGATCAATTACCCGCTTCTCCCGCTCTACGGCTATGGATTCCCGGAGGACTACGTCGTGACATTCGGGTCAGAGCCGATGGACACATCGATCGCCTGGGATCCCATGTTCGTCGCGGAAGAGATTCCCTACAGGGTCACGCGGGCGGCAACCGGCGAAAAGGTGTCGGTTTTCGTGTTCCGCGGATACGCTCAAGAGGATATCATGTTGGCTGAGATGGTGAACGGGGTGCTGACGCCAACCTGGGAGCTCTTCCTCACCTTTGGCAATCCCGATTCCAGTGCGGCGAACGGGGACACCCTGCGGATCTTCACACGCAAAGCCGTGTCGTTCCGGGACACGTATTCGGTGTCAGGGTTTGCCGTGGGCGTAATCGAATCAGACGTGAGCGCGGACGCGCCGCAGCTGTTCCAGAACTACCCCAACCCGTTCAACCCGAGCACGACGATCAGGTACGCGCTCGCGCGCTCGTCGCACGTGACCCTGACTGTCTACAACGTGCTCGGCCAGCAGGTAGCTGCGCTTGTCAAGGGCAGGGAGGGGGCTGGATATCACGAGGTGGTGTTTGACGCGTCAGGACTCTCCAGCGGAATGTACTTCTATCGCCTGACTGCGGGGGAGTTCACGGACGTCAAGAGATTCGGTGTCATGAAATAAATAGTCGAGCGCGCGATGAGGATCTGCATACTGGCACTCGTCTTGAACACTGTTCTCTGCGTCCGGGCAGATGGCGGGAGCGGGGACTCGGGAGAAGACTCCTCGTGCTGCAATCACACCCTGGCCCTCTCGTTTTCCTTAGGGTATGGGAGCATGGAGGCGAAGCAGGGCATTGCCGGGGATCTGGCTATTCTGTATGGCAATCACTCGTGGGAGTTTGGACTATGCGTCATGGGCGCCGGTCAGGTAAACACGGGGATGCTCGATGACAGCTGGGGCCAGTCAGGGCCGCGGAGAGGTGACGAGATGTGGTGCCTTTCAGCCCTTGCCGGCATCTGGCCGTTTGGGAGGGGGAGTGCGCTGGAACTCGATGGTGGGATTGGCTGGTATTGGGATACCCAGTGGCAGGGCACGTGGGATCATCGCTATGACTCCGGGATCGGGGCGACTGCCGTGGCGAGGATTCTCAGCCGTGGCGGTCTCGGCCGCTGGGGAGGGACCATTGCCTACTTCACGAACTTCTCGATGTCCAATCTTCTTTTGCTGTCCTTTACTGTCCGGCTGGACCTGAGTTCATGGTAGTGTTGTTGGTGCATCGGTATCGGGGCCGTCGGCCAGGGCCGATGGCTTGACCCGACCCCGTCCTCGAGAGCTACCATTCGCAAGCGACCAGAAAGCTAGACCCCAACGCATCCATTGCTCCGCCCTCGGCTCGCAAAGCCAGGAAGCGATCAAAACGGCGCAAGAAGCCACGAATAGGGCGCCAGGACAGAGGCAATCGATCGGCACCCATGACCCTGATCGACCCCAAAGAGTATTCCGCGCTGACCGGCCGAGCTTGCATGGTCGCATCGACTGGCTGGCTTCCGGATGGGTGTAGACGGAGGCCAAGTCCGGTTCGTGAGTTCGGCGGGAATTTTCTGGCCGCGCTCCGTGTTACTCATCGGGACTCGGGGCGGCCGATCCTCCCTCTGGCCGACACGACCATAGAAGCCACGGACCGCAACCGCCGCTGATCTGCACGTCGTTTGCCCGGCGGAACCCAATCCAACAAGAGAACTGAGGGAACGCTCAAAATGAAATACCGCATCCTGCCAACACTTGCCCTTCTCCTGACGGTTGTCGGCTGTGCGCCCGATCCGCCGATCCAATCGGCGGATACCCTCTATTTCGGCGGCCCGATCCTGACCATGGAGGGCGATACCGCGCGCTATGCCGAGGCCCTCGTCGTCAAGGAGGGGAGGATTCTGTTTGTCGGCAGCATGGAGGAAGCAAACAAGCGGACGAACCCAAAAAGCCGGGTCGATCTGGCCGGCAGAGCCCTCTTGCCCGGCTTCATTGATGCGCACGGCCATGTCTTCAGCTCGGGAATTCAGAAGATGGGGGCGAACCTGCTGCCGCCCCCGGATGGCGAGGGTACGCGCGTCGCAAGCATCATCGATATCCTGAACGAGTGGCGGAAACGAGACACCAAGGTCGTCGCGCGCTCGGGGTGGATATTCGGCTTCGGGTATGACGATTCGCAGCTTGCCGAGAGGCGCCACCCAACAGCGACCGAACTGGACCGGGTCTCGACCGACGTGCCTGTCCTGATCATCCACCAGTCGGGCCACCTGGCCGTCATGAACCACAAAGGGCTAGAGCTGGCCGGCTACACGGCGGAAACGCCCGACCCGCCAGGCGGCGTGATTCGCCGCGAGGTGGGGGGCAGGAAACCCAATGGTGTTCTCGAGGAAATGGCTTTCTATGGCGCAGTTTTCAAGCTCCTGGGCAGCCTTGACCGGGAGGCCAACAACCGCATTGCGGCTGCGGGAATCGAGGCCTACACTCAATTCGGTTTCACCACCGCCCAGGAAGGACGCGGGAGCAAGGCCGCCGCCGAGACATTTGCCGCTCTGGCACGCAATGGAAAGCTCACCATCGATGTCGCTATCTACCCCGATCTGCAGGCGGAATCCTCGTTCATGCTGGAACATGGGGTCAGCCAAACCTACGACAACCACTTCCGGGTTGCCGGCGTGAAGCTCACCTTTGACGGTTCACCACAGGGGAAAACCGCCTGGCTGAGCCAGCCGTATCTCGTGCCACCCCCTGGACAACCAGCGACCTATACCGGCTATCCCGCCATGCCGAACGAGGACGATCGTCAGGAACTGGTCGATCTGGCGTTCAAAAACAACTGGCAGCTTCTCACCCACTGCAATGGCGATGCGGCAGCGGATGCCCTCCTGGACGCGGTGGCCAGGGCGGAAGCACGGTTCGGAAAGGCGGACCGCCGGCCGGTCATGATCCATGCGCAGACCGTGCGCGAAGACCAGCTCGACCGGATGAAAGGACTCGGGATCGTCCCTTCGTTCTTCTCCATGCACACCTTCTACTGGGGCGACTGGCACCGTGACGAAACCCTCGGAAGGGAGCGCGCGTACCGCATCTCGCCGACGCAGTCGGCATTGAAGCGCGGCATGAGGTTCACCGAGCACCACGATGCGCCGGTTGCTTTGCCGAGCGCGATCATGATTCTCCACACCACGGTCAACCGGACCAGCCGCAGCGGTGATCTTATCGGCTCCGAGCAGCGCGTGAGCCCATTCATTGCGCTCAAATCGATCACCGAATGGGCGGCGTGGCAGTATTTCGAGGAGCAGACCAAGGGTACGCTCACCGCGGGCAAGCTGGCGGACCTCGTGATCCTGGACAAGGATCCTACCGCAGTGGAACCGGCGTCAATCAAGGACATCAGAATCCTTGAAACGATCAAAGAAGGACGGACGGTCTACCAAGCTCTCTAGCCCGGGCCGCGATGTTAGGGCCTTGCTATTTCATGCGGCCTGGGACATATTTCCGGTGAACGCTGTATTCGCGCCCGACGGTTTCCCCGGCCTAAGGGCCGCCGACCCGGACCCGCACCCATTGACCATAGTCCATCGACTATTGTCAAGCGTTGTCCGCCCACTGCGACGACCCCCTGGCTGACATGCCTCAGCTTCACTTGGTGTTGCCATCTTCGGCGTGGGACCGGGTATGCAGGCTCCTCACCACATCGGTTTCTCCCTTCTCTGCACCCTTCTCTCTGGAGTGATAACGCAAGCGCAACTCTCTCCTCGCCTCCAGCAACTTCGCAACATTACGTTTGATCGTATCACAACCGAGCAGGGGCTCCCCACCGATGCAGTGGAAGCGGTCTTTGAGGACAGGAGGGGCTTCATGTGGTTTGGCACTCAGAGTGGCCTCTGCAGATACGACGGGTACTCGATGGTCGTCTACAAGAGCGATGATCTCGATTCGACATCTATCTCAGACAGTTTCACCCTGTCTGGAAGGCATCTTGACGACCGCCGGGGAAAGACAATCCTGATTGGCTGCCGCAATGGCTTGAACGCGTATAGCCTTGCTACCGGCAAGTTTACGCACTTCGCTGCTGACTCGACCAACCCCGATGCGTTGATTGACAACTACATCCCCGCACTCTGTCAGGACCAGACCGGGAGACTCTGGATCGGCACCGCAAACGGCTTGAATGAAATGATCGTGGATGCTGAAGGGCACGTGACATTCCTCCGACATCTGTATGACGCCAGGGACACGACCAGCCTGTTTCAACGGACCATCTTTGCTCTGTGCGAAGGCGACGTCGGTAAACTGGATCAGCAGCCCAACGAGCGAAAGCCCCACGATGCCGGTCAACGCC
>JALORE010000126.1 GCA_025459125.1 Planctomycetota bacterium
TCCGGCTTCCAGCATGCCGATGACATCGACGGTCTGCGCCATACCGATCCTTCCAACTCTGCGTGCACACTTTGTGCCGACTGCCAAGTAGCAACGAACGTGCCAGAAGAGCGGGGGATCCATGATTTACGATTTATGATTTGTGATTTGGGACCATTAGTGTGCGGGAGGGCTCCAGATACCAGCGCCGGCCGAATCATCAATCATCAATCGTGAATCATCAATTCCTGGGGCGGCTGTCAGGTTTCTATACAGTCGGTCGGGTTATTTGACACGGAGAGGATGCGGCCCGGGGTCGAGACGGAGGTTCTTGCCTGCCCTGAGGAATATCTCTCCAGTCGTGGCGTCGCCGGTCGGCTGGATCGAAATACCGGTTCCTTGTCATGCTGCCGTAAATCCTTGGCACGGACCGACTTAGGCCCGTCGTCGTCATGGCGTGGCCTGCCTGGCACGCGGATTGCTACGTGTATCGCATGACTGGAGATAGGTTGATATGAAAGCCATGGCCAACCCAGGTGTTGTGCTGCTGCCGACTGACGGCGAGTGTGTCAAAGGACCGGTACGAAGAACAGGTGCGAAGCCGACGCAGTGTTTCGCGGAGGCCGCGGCCCTGGTGGGTCTGCCGGAAGGGGCAGGGGCCGATAAACGCGGCCAGGGCAAGACTGTTACTGCGGCTGTGCCGGAGATCGTTCCGAGCGCACGCAGTACCCGCAAGCGCGGCAGTCCGTCCCCGTCCGACGGCCCGTCCATGGTTAGGATTGGCGCCTCTTCGGACCAGCCGGCAAATGTGCCCACGGCAGCCGAGGTTGTCTTGGTGACGCCGGATTCCGCTGCCGTATCCCCGAGGGAACTGCCGCCGAAGGGAATCGCAGTTCGTCAGACGCGCTGTGACCAGCCCACGGTCTCTGGCGGACCCGCCGCGGCGGGTGGTCCCGCCGGGAATCGCCGGCACCTGGGAGCCGAAAACGCGTTCGAGCCGGTTACCGGCCGGCCAGACCGAATGCAGGGCGGTGGAGTGCGGACGAATACTAATGAAGGACAGCAGACGCAGGCTGGCGCACCGAATCCTCCTTCTGGCGCAAGACCCTCCTCCGCGGAGGCTGGCTCGTTGTCTCGTGGCGGGCCACCTGCCCTGCCGGCCTCGCGGTCGCCACTGGTTACCGCGGATTCCCAAGACGGCAAAGCGCAGGGCGGCACACCGACGCGGGATGTCTCTGCCGTCTACTCTCGCGCGCCGTCGTCCCAGCCGGCGCCAGTGAATCGTGTGGAGCGGACTGTTGCGCCGAAGGGCCCCGAAAACTTGACGAGGGGAGCGGAAGAGCCCTTGCGAAGGACGGAGCAGAAGGCCTCGACGAGTGTCACCGGACAGGGGACCTGCGTCCCGCCTCGTGTTCCCACCGCCGGGAACGTCCGGGCGAAGGAACTGAGCCGGGAGGCGAGTCCGCCCAAGGGGGGGGATGTCCCCACGGCCGGGAACGTCGGGATGAAGGAACCGATCCGGGAGTCAGCCCAGCTCAACGAGACGGGCATCCCGCCCCGTGCTCCCACCACCGGGAACGTCGGGGCGAGGGAACCAAGCCGGGAGGCAGGTCAGCCGAAGCAGTTCTCTCCGGCGAATCGGCCACCCGACCATACCCAGAGGATGGAACAGAAGACGGCCGCAGCTCCCTGGGCCAGCCAACTCCCGACTGTCGGAACCACGCCGGGACCCCAACCAGTTGTTCACGTGCAGACCCTGGAAGGTCAGCCCCGCGTACTACCCAAACGGGAGGCGGTGCCGGCCCATTCGCGTCCTCAGGCGGAAGCCCTCGGAGTTGCCAACCGAAGAACGGACACAGCGCAGCCGGCAGATGGATTGACCGTACAGGCCCAGCAGCAGGTGCCCTTCGTGGGGCCGCCGGGTGACACATCCTCGCGGTCGCCGGTTGAGGCCGATATTCCGAAGACGCTGGACAGCCCGACGACGGAAAGCCACGTACCGGACGTGGGGGAGCAGATCCTCGACACCGTGCGTGCGGCCGTGAGGCACGGCGACCGGGAGGTGCAGATTCGTCTGGACCCGCCGGAGCTGGGGACTGTCGTCGTGCGGTTCCGCGAACAAGGCGCCAATTTGGAGGGCACCCTCGAAGTCGACCGAGGCGAGACACGCCGCGATCTGGAGCGGGCCCTGCCCGAGGTGATCCGGAACCTCCAGGACGCCGGGATTCACGTGCGTCGGTTCGACGTGACGAGCGGCGACATGCCCGATCAGGGTCCTGGCAAGGGACAAGCGCAACAGGGAGCCTGGTCCGGGCCGCACGATTCAGGCCACGCGCGCGAGCAGTTCGCTACGCCCCAGACCCGTGGGTCTGCCGGTGAGCGAGAGCTTCTGAAGGATCCGACCACCGGCGACAGCGGCGAACGCCCGGTCCAGACGCCGCCGGGTCGGATCGACATGCTTCTATGAAGGGGCGCCGGCCCCGGCGTCCACCTTCTGCGGCGGGGTCGCCCCGGACACCGGGTCGAACTTGCGTGTGTACCATTTCCGCCGCGCGATCTCAATCGAGCGCAGAAATGCGTGTTTGAAGCGGACCAGCGAGAAACGCAACTGCACGGTCCTGCGTGCCTGCTGGCCCATCATTTCGGCCAGTTCCTGGTCTTCCAGGAGAATCTCCGCGTAATGGTGCAGTTCCCGGGGATCGTCGCTCAGGAACCCGGTGATACCGTGCCGGATCGGAGACGTGGGATGGCGGTTTCCCAGCACCGGCAGACCGGCAGCCATGGCCTCAGCCATGGCCATGTTGTGACCGGCCTCGAACCGCGGATCGGCGGTGTGGATGTAGAACCGGTGGCACTGGAGGATCGCTTTGAGGTGGTCCCAATTCCGGGCCGCCGCGACGCCGGGCCGGTCCGGATTGTGCCCGACCAGGGTCACCGGGAGATCCCCGAAGGCGCGTTCATGGAAGTCCCAACGGAGGATCTGCTGCCGCTGGCTGATGAAATTGCTGATCCGCAGCCCGCGAGCCTCCTGCCCGCTATGCGGTGGATAACCGCCCACGTCGATCCCGAAATGAACAATGTCTTCTGTGAACCCCCAGGATTCACCCTTGAACATGGAGGTCGCGACGACATGGGCCCCCACCAGATCTACGTAGGTGCGGAGCATCTCCCTCATCTTCTGCGGGTCGATCGTGGAGTGTTCCTCTTGAAGGCGTCCTTCGAGCGTATGGTGCAGGACGAGCAGCTTGGGTTCCGGCCGGGAGCGGGCCTCCAGCAGGTCTGTCGTGTTGTGGGCGATGATGCAGTAGTAGCTCGGCGGCGCTCGGAGGGCCTCGTCCAAAGTAATCAAGCGGGCCCGCGCGGGGACCGGGCGCATCCGGTCGTCCCACCCCTGGTTGTACTTGCCCCGCAGACCCACGATGATGTCGAGCCCGAACCCCAGCACGCTGAGTTGATAGATCCAGGGCTCGTGACAATTGAAGACGAGCAGCGTTCTTTCCGCCTTGCGTGGTTCATTCGCCATACTCTCGTATCGGCCACGCGGACGGGTTCCCATGAGAATCCGGCACCGCGGGCGTGAGATTCCCCGGTGGACGATGCCCTCGGTGCGATTGGGGGCACGTTTGACCCGGTCGGTGTGCCTCGGGAAGGCATATTTCAAGCGGATTCGGCGCCGGGTGAGCCCGACCCCGGGCAGTAACAATACTGGCAGGTCCTACATTTACGGCCGTGGCTTCTTGTCGCTATTTCGCATCCCTAAACCCCTTAAGTATCCCAGGTTCCCTGCGATAATCACCAGTGAAGGCCAAGAGCCGTCGTTGTGCGCTTGGACAAGGGTCAACGTTCGTAAAGGGGCCGTATCGGGGTCTTTTTAAGGAGTCCAGAACATGCTAGCAATCAAGAACAACATCATGGCAGCCAATGCGGCTCGCTACCTCGGGCGCAGCTACGACGCCTTGGCCACGTCCGTGGAGAGGCTGTCGTCCGGCTTGCGGATCAACAGCGCCAAGGACGACGCGGCCGGTATGGCCGTTCGCGAAATGATGCGAGCGGACATCGCCGTCATCGAGCAGGGCGGTCGGAACACCCAGGATGGCATCAGTATGCTCCAGACGATGGAAGGAGCGCTGGCGACGATTGACAATGCCCTGGTGCGTATGAAGCAGTTGGCCGAGCAGGCCTCGACGGGTACCTACTCCTCTGCCCAGCGGGTGATCATGAACAGCGAGTTCGTCGAAATGGCCGAGGAAATCGAGCGCATCGCCACGTCGACGAATTTCAATGGCATCGCCATGCTGGACAACGAGACTGACGTCTCGATTCGGTTCGGGACGGCCGGCGATGATGCCATCACTGTCAGTGGGGCCGATATGACCAAGACAGGTCTCGGCATCGATGCGGGAGCCGGCGCGGCGGAGTACGTGGCCAGTGCTACCGGCGTGGCCGACGCCGACGCAGACTGGGTCACCGGCACGGGAGCGGAGACCTTTGCGATTCAGTTCGGTGCGGAGGCCTCGATCGAGACGGCCGCCTTTGCGGCACAGGCATACTCCATGAATGAGGTGGCGGCCATGATCAACGCGGCGTCGCGTGCCGCATCCGACTACAATGCCGCCGAGGTTGTCGAGGATGAGGAAACCGGCCAGTTCCGGCTCAAAATCAGTGCCGAGGCCGCCGGCAATCTGGCCGCTGTGATTACCACCGATTTTGCCGACGACACCGGCCTTGGAGATGACGATTTCCTCGGCGTCGACGGCAGCGCGGGTGGGACCGTCAATATCCTGACGTCTTCTGGCGCGGAAGATGCGTTGGATGCGGTGACGAGTGCTATCCACCTGAAGGATACGGCCCGCGCCGCGTTCGGATACAAGATCAACCGGCTCGAGAGCACCGGTGAGGTGCTTGCCATTCAGTCGGAAAACCTGATGGCCGCCGAGTCGCGCATTTCGGATGTCGATGTGGCCACGGAGATGGCCGAATTGACGCGGAACCAGGTGCTGGCACAGGCCGGCACGGCGATGTTGGCACAGGCCAACTCGATTCCGCAGATGGCCCTGGGACTCCTGAGATAATCCCGGGACGACACCCGTAGGACCTCACGCCGGGGAGATGACTGACGGAGCCCCGTCAGTCATCTCCCCCTTGACAACGATCCAGGAATTCCTTGCCAGGCGAGGGTGGACGGGGCCCCCCCGCGCGAAGCACGGCCTTCGGGGTAACCCGCAACCACCTTCGTGAGCCGGCCGGTGTATGTCGGTCACGGAGACGAGATCATGAAGGGAATCGACGCCTACCAGGAGACAGCCATCACCACCCAGAGCCGGGGACGGCTGATCGTCATGCTCTATGACGGGGCCATCAAGTTCCTGAAGTTGGCCATCCAGGAGATCGAGGCCGGCAACTGGGCGGCCAAGGGACAACACCTCATGCGCGCTCAGGATATCCTCCACGAGTTGAACGCCGTCTTGGACATGGAAGGTGGCGGGGAGATCGCCCAGAACTTGCGCCGGCTGTATGCTTTCATGATTCGCCGGCTCTTTCAGGCGAATGCCAAGAAGGACCCCCAGATGATCCGGGAGGTCATCTCTCTGCTGGAAGACCTCAACCAGAGCTGGAAGGCGATCACCGGGTGAGGGAAGACGGGAATGGCCGGGTGCCTGCGGGCTCTTGCCTCGTGGTTCCCGCATTCCACCCCTCCCTCACGCCGGCTCAGAATTCTCGGATCAGACCCACTTCGATGATGTGGTTGTTGCCACCGTCGCGGTCGCTCCCTTGTTCCCACCGGTAGCCGCCCAGGATCTGCCAGTCCTGCCCGGGGAAGTACGTCACACCCAGTTCCAGGATGTTTGCCGAGCGACGCGCCGCCAGGCCTTCCCCGTGGATGTGCCGGTCGTAGGAAAAGTCCACGATCAGATCCTGCGTGAGATAGTGCGATACCTGCAGGAACAGGTCGCGGGACTGCGTCTCCATGTGGTGGCCGATCACGCGTCCTTCATAGCGGTACCCGGACGTATACCGGCTGTGGTTGTAGAAGACGTTGGGGAAGCCGGGCACGAGATTATCCGCGTACTCGATGCGGAAATCGGTGCGGCCGGTCTTGAAGATATCGTGGAACCGTACGCCGAACAAGTTGCCCCATTTGGACGGCAGCATGCCGGCCTCATCTTCGCCGGCGGCATCCACATACAGCCTGACGGAGCGCAGCAGGTTGTTCCTGGGCAGAGGGATCAGCAACGAGCCATCGAGGCCGGCCAACTGGTTGTTCTCCACCGCCTCCTCGCGGGCCAGAAAGGGCTTGACGTAATCAAGGAGGTCCAGTTCCGGCTGCCCTCGTCCGCCGAACATGACCACGCGCGAGGCGCCCAGCTCCAGCAGGGGGTGCGGCTTGAGGTTGACCCGGAGACCCGAGAGATTCGCGTAGGGGAAATCTCTCTCGCGCTCGAGGTGGGTCAGGAACCACTCGGCCCGGATGGGGCCCAGGATGCGAAAGACCCAGGGCAGCAGGACCGGTTGCGGGGTGCTGATCTTGATCATGTCGAAAGGCCGGGCGTTGTTGCTCATGAGCAGAGAGCCGTGCCGACCCGGCCCCCACCAGAGCGAGTCCCGGCCGACTTCTAGCTCGAAGGGGCCGAGCCCCATCTTGCCGTAGCCTTCAATCAGGCTTACGTCATCACTGCCTTCCGGAGAGCCGGCGTATTCGGGATGCAGGTAGAAGGCGAAGGTGTCGAACAGCGTTCCCCGCGAGGCGAAACCGGCCCGATAATTGGATCGGCGTTGAAACACGTCGCCGCGCCGATTCTCCAGGTCTGGCGTCTTCTGGGCGTACAGGTACCGGACGTACGGGTCCTCCAGGGGCTTGAGATACGATTCGCCGGAGGGGGAGCCGTCCAGCGCACCGGCTTGGAGGAGCTCGCCTCGGTATTCTCGGGTGAGCCGTTCCAGGATCGCGCTGAGGATCTCGGGGGGATCGTCCATCCGTTCCAGGGCGTCCCGGGCTTGTGCCACGTGCCGCGCCATTTCCAGACGTGACAAGGGCTTCGTCGTCAACATCGAACTGTCGATCAGGCCATGGTCGGCCAGCTTCTCGACGGCATCATAACTCCAGTGATGCAACGGAACGTTCGTGGAAACCGAGGCCGGGGCCGGCCAAACGAGAAGTGCAGACAGAACCAGAGCAACCGCAATCCTTCGCATGGGCCTATCTATGATGAACCTCTACAACCAATCCATACAGAAGCAACCGAAAGTAAACCACGCCCGATGGATGGTCAAGAGAATTGTAGTTCACCCCGACGAACGACGAGTGAATTCAGCAAGAGCAGGGCGGTCGCAGGACTGGGGGCGACCCCTCCCGGCGGGGCGAAGAGACTCTGAGCCCACAGTCCGATAACCGGAGCACTGATCCAACCGTCCTGGCCTGTTTGGTGCAGCGCACTTGGGGGACGGAGATCGGTCGTACGAGGGTAAGGGGGCAGATCCGTCTGGGAAAAAAGCCTTGACAGTGCCGTTGAGGCCAGTATCATCCTTCTCATGCTCTCGGGAGAGCAGGAGTACGTGGGCGGCAGTGTCGGAGGTCCCTGGCGCCGAGGAAATGGTTGAAAGCTCTTGAGGATTGTTGTCGGACAAGGGCGACGATCCCCGGCGGTTGAGCGTATTTGGGTAAGACGCAAAGGATTGTAGGATGAACTTCCCTGGCGGTTGGACTCAACGTGGTCCGAGGGACGGCGATGGCTTTGGACCCCAGTTACCTCGACATCTTCTCCAGCGGACCGCCGGGATTTTGGCGGCGCGCGCGGTCTGGATGGGGGCCCTGACGGCCGTAGTGCTGGTGGGGGCGCAGACGCCCTTGTCGGCGCAAGATCCTGCTCCCGCAGGCCCGGTCCTCCCGGCGCCACTGAGCCCTGTGGAGGCCGGCAGTCTCTCGCCGGAACAGGTGCAGCGCGTCCAGGACGCGCTGAAATCTCGGCCGCAGCAAAAACCGGCTGAGCTCCCGCCGCAGACGACGCAGGAACAGGAGCCGGCGCCATCCCAGCCCCAGCCGCGGACCGGTGAGGCGAAAACCGAGCTGTCCGCCACCGAACGCCTTTTGGCGGGCCAATTGCCCAGCGATGTCTCCCTGCAGCTCCGTCAGTTCGGCTATGACGTCTTCAACAGGCCGGTGAGCACGTTTGCGCCCGTGACGAACGTGCCCGTCGGTCCGGATTACGTGATCGGACCGGGCGACGCGTTTACACTGACGATGTGGGGCCGCATGGATGCCCAGCATGTGCTGCAGGTCGATCGTGACGGCCAGATCGTTCTGCCCGAGGTGGGGGCTCTGAGAGTCTGGGGCGTGAAGTTTGGCAATCTGGAGGGTTATCTCCAACACGAACTCTCCCGCAAGTATACGGATTTCCGCATCTCGGTAACGATGAACCGGCTGCGTACGATTCAGGTCTTCGTGGTGGGAGAGGCTTTGGTCCCCGGCACGTATACGCTCAGCTCGTTGTCCACCGTGGTCAATGCACTCATGGCGGCGGGCGGCCCCTCCAAGAACGGGAGCCTGCGGGAGATTCGTCTGATGCGGACAGGCCAGGAGCCGGTTCGCATCGACCTGTATGATTTTCTCTTGGGCGGCAACAAAGCCAGCGACGTCCGGTTGTACGACGGGGATACGCTTTTCATCCCGTTGCTCGGACCGGTGGTGGGCGTTGCCGGCAATGTCAAACGGCCGGCCATCTATGAGTTGACGGGACCGACGACTCTCAAGGACGCCCTGGCTCTGGCGGGGGGGGTCACGGTGGCCGGATGGCTCCAGCGGGTGCAGGTGGAGCGCATCGATGATCACCAGCGGCGCGTGGTGGTGGACCTCGACATCTCACCGGCGCGGACGTCGGAGAGCCCATCCGCCGCGGTAACCACGCCTCTGAAGGACGGCGACGTCGTCAAGATCTTTCCCGTCGCCGCGCAGGAGGCCCGGGTTGTCTTCCTCGCCGGCCATGTTACCAGGCCCGGCAAGTATGAATGGAAAGCGGGGATGCGGCTGAAGGATCTCCTGCCTTCCTACGATGTTCTCCTGCCGCAGCCGAATACGGAATACGGTGAGATTGTGCGACTGGTCCCGCCGGATATGCATCCCACGACCATTCCCTTCCGTCCCGGCCAACTCCTGGCGGATACGCCGGCGCAGAACATGGAGCTGGCCCAGTACGATACGATCCGGCTGTTCCGGTGGAACGAGCGGATATCGCAGCACGTGACCGTCACGGGGATGGTGTACGAGCCGAACGACTATCGTTTGGTTCCCGAGATGAGAGTGCGCGATCTGATCGATGTGGCCGGCGGACTGCAGAAGAACGCCTTTCTCCGCACGGCGGAGATCACGCGGCGGCACATCAGCCAGGAGGGGGTGGCTACCGAAAAGATCGAGATCAACCTGGAGCAGGCCGTGGCCGGTGATCCGGATCACAATATCCTGCTGAACGATTACGACCACATGGTCATTCGGCCGATCCCGGACCTGCAGTTTGACCGAACCGTCAAGATCGCCGGGGAGGTGCGGTTCCCCGGCACCTACCCGATCCAAAACCGGGAGGCCCTGAGTTCCGTGATCGCGCGGGCGGGCGGCTATACCGGAAATGCCTATCTCCGCGGCGCCGTCTTCACCCGTCAAAGCGCCCTGGAGATTCAGCGTCGTCGCATGGACGAGCTGATCCGGCAGATTGAGGAATCCATGCTGAGCAGTGCCCAGCAGTCCATCGGCGGGGCGCTGGATGCCGATACGGCCAAGGCCCAGGAGGCCGCCTTGGCGACGAGGAAGGAACTCCTGGCCAAGCTGCGGTCCGCGCAAGTCACGGGCCGGGTGGTGGTGAGGCTGGCTTCCGGCGACGGTTTCAAGGGCTCCAAGTTCGATCTCGAGTTGGAGGACGGCGATGAGCTGGTCATCCCGCCGACACCGGGCGTGGTGTCCGTCGTTGGCGAGGTCTTCAATCCCACCTCCCTGCTGTATGAGCGGGGGGAAACGACCAGCTACTATCTCAACCGCGTCGGCGGCATGACCCGGGATGCGGACAAAAAGCAGGTCAGCGTCATCAAGGCGGATGGGTCGGTGTTCAGTGCGGCGCAGGGCAATCGCGGCCGGCTGATCCGTTGGGATTCCGACCAGAATCAATGGTCCTTCGGCGGCTTCATGAGCCAACGGCTGGAGCCTGGCGATACCATCGTCGTGCCCAGGAAGATCGACAAAACCCAATGGCTGAGGCATACCAAGGACATCACGCAAATCCTCTTCCAGATCGCCGTAGCGGCCGGCGTCGTGCTGGCGATCTGAGTCGGCGTAGGAACGGAGCGTTGTTACGGGTCCCCAGGCAAAATCCCAGCCGCCTTCCGTGCGAAATCGGATCGACGAGGAGATCAAGCGTTTCGAGAATCTCCCGCGGTTCGGGTGTCGCCGGGCGTCGAGGGCTCCAGGTCTGGGGATGCCGGTAGTGGCCTGCCCTTTGGCTTCCCGAAAGTCCAGCGGTTGTCGTTGGCAGTCGTCATCACGCCTTTTCTCCGGGACGCGCAGGGGAATCGGAGCGGGAGGACCGCATGTTGCATCAGAGGAATACGATCGTTCGCTGTGACGCCCAGCGGCATTGATTCGGGGAGGTCCGGGCATCCGTCCCCGCGAGGAGCGGCTGCAGGCTGTGGACGACAGGTGGTGCACCGGACGAGGCGTCGAGGGCCGAGGTTGGGACACCGACCGGGCCGTTCTGCATGCCGTGCGTACGGCGGAGCGGCCAGCATTCCAGTCGGCAGGGGAGAGTGGACAAGAATAGCCTCCGAGACGACGCGGATCGTCCCGGTCCAGTCGGCGCAACCGACGGGGACGGAGTCTGTTTGGATGCCGGCACGGCCCGCCTTCGGGTCGAGAAGAAGCGAGGGAGTCTTCGTGAAAGACACCGTGCATGAGAGCCATGATCCTGGTGATCCGTCCAGGTCGTTGAGCCGGGAGATGACTCTGGTCGAATATGTGGAGATGATTCGCAAGTACCGGATGCTGATCCTGTTGCTGTGCGGCATCGCGGCGGGCACGGCGGCCATAGGGGGCATGCTTTCCCCCCCCATGTACTCAGCCACCACCGTATTTGTCCCGCGCGAGCAGGTGGAACTCGCACGTGGTTTGGGAAGTGCCGACGGGTTTTGCCTGCGCAGAGTATCAAGTGTGGCGGATCTGATGATCCTCTACAAAGGTACCCTGGGCAGGCGAGCCGTCCTCGACGGCGTGATCGAGAAACTCGGCCTCGACGCAGCCTACGAGGAGAGCTCGCGCGCGCCGCTACGGCGGAAGCTGCGGAGTTGCACGACGATTGACACCGCCCGCGACGGGACCATGTCCGTAACCGTGAAGGACCAGGACCCACGGCGCGCCGCCGCCATTGCCAATGCGTATGTCGAGGAGTTGAACCGCCAGAACCGGTTCCTGCACGCGGAGCAGGCGAAGGGCAAACGGCTCTTCATTGAGAACCGGCTTGAGGAGATCCAGCAGGAGCTCGGCCGTATGGAGAGGCCGTCCCCACGCGAGGTGGCCGCCAAAGAGATGGTGCTGGAACTCCTGACCCGGGAGCATGAGATTGTCCAGATTGAGGAAGCGCGGAATGCCCCGACGGTTCACGTCCTGGATATGGCGATTCCCCCGGACGATTCCCTGCCTCGAAACATTGTCAAGCAAGTGGTTCTGGCCGGCGGCCTCTCCCTCATTGCGGCCTTCTTCCTGATCCACGTGGTGGAACATGCTCGGGCTCTTCGTTCCCGGCGGATCGTATCCTCCAGGCCGGTGTAGCACCGGGATCATCGTCGGCGGCGGCGCGGGCCGCCTCTGAACCATGTCCTATGAACGCATCGCAGCGTCTCGTCTTCAATACGGCCGCCACCTACGGTCGATCTGTCTTCACCCTGGTCCTGGCGCTCCTCAGCAGCCGCTGGGTACTGAATTCGCTGGGGCAGGTCGATTACGGGCTTTTCAGTCTGGTTGGCTCCCTGATCGTCTTTATCACCTTCCTGAATGGTTACATGGCCAGCAGTGTATCCCGATATTTCGCATACTCCCTCGGGCAGGGTGATTCCCAAGAGGTGCGCCATTGGTTCAACACGGCCCTGGGCCTCCATTCGTGCCTTGCGTTCACCCTGGTGCTGGTCGGCTGGCCCCTGGGGGAATATGTTATCGCTCATGTTTTCAATATTCCGCCGGAGCGCATTTCCGCCAGCCTCTGGACCTTCCGCGTTTCCCTGGTTTCCGCTTTCGTGAGCATGGTTTCGATACCGTTCGTGGCCATGTTCACGGCCCAGCAGCGCATCGCCGAGATGGCCGCCTGGGGCGTCCTCCATTCTGTCCTGGTCCTCTCCCTGGCTTATGTTCTCACCCGGTTGTCCGGAGACCTGCTCCTGTTCTATGCCGTTGGCATGGTGGCCATCGTCGTTTTGATCCAGGTGGCGATGGTCGTTCGCGCCCTTTCGGTCTTTCCGGAATGCCGCCTGGGCCGGAGAGACTGGTTCGACGGACCTCGTTTCAAGGAGATCCTCTCGTTCGCGGTCTGGAACTTGATCGGCGGAACCGGCGTCACCTTCCGTGACCAGGGGACGGCCATCCTGCTGAATCTGTTCTTTGGCCCCCGGATGAATGCCGCCTTTGGCATTGCCAAGCAGGTCTCGGTCCAGACCAACCAATTGTCCACGGCAATGATCGGCGCGTTCACGCCGGAAATCACGGCCAGCGAAGGCCGGGGCGACCGCCGTCGGATGCTGGACCTCTCGCATCGGGCCAGCAAGTTCGGGACGATTCTCGTCATCCTTTTTGCCGTTCCGCTCATGGCGGAGATGGACTATGTCCTCCAACTCTGGCTGCGTGAGCCTCCCCCTTACACGACCCTGTTCTGTCGCCTGGTTCTGTGCACGTTCCTCCTCAACCGGCTCAGCATTGGCTACTATCTGGCCGTCAATGCGCACGGCAAGGTTGCAGCCTACCAGGCCACCGTCGGGACGAGTCTTGTCTTGACTCTGCCGTTGGCGTGGCTCTTTCTCCACTGGGGTGGTGCGCCCGGCAGCGTGGGAGTCGCGTTCCTGCTCACGGCGGTGGTCTGCACCGCCGGCCGCGTGCTGTGGCTGCAACGCCTGTTTGGCGAGCCGATCGGCCGGTGGCTGGGCACCGTGGTTCTCCCGTGCCTGCTCGTCTGCGCCACCGCGGCCGGGGCGGCTCTGCTGCCGCGCGAGCTGCTGCCGATGTCCTTGGCGAGACTTGTTCTGGCGACGTCTTTGAGTGTGGCCGCGTCTTTGCTGGCGACCTGGCTCGTTGCCTGCGATCCGAGCGAGCGCGCGTTCGTGCGCCGGAATTGCCGGCAGGTGCTGGCTGCCGCGAGTCGTACCTGCAGCCGCAGGGAGAGAGTACCGGGATGAGTGACGGCTCCTTTGATCCTGTCTGTTTCTATCAAACCTACCCGGGCAAGGTGATGGGCCGCCCGGGTTATCCTGCGCGCGCCGTCTTCAAAAGCACGCTTCTGTTCCATTTGTACGGGGAGTTCGTTTTCCGGGATATCGGCCGGATTACCACCTACGCGGACATCGGCGGGTGTTTTGGCTTCGGTGCCAATGCGATGGGGTTCCACATCGGCAGGCGGCAGGGACTGGTCCCCAAGACCACGGTCTTTGAGATGGCATCGGACTTTGTGAGGATGGGAGAACAACTGTTCCCGCATATCGAGTTTGTGGAAGCGGACTTCCGGCACTGGCGCGGCGAAGCGGTTTTCGATCTTGTTACCCTCTTTGACGTGGTGGAGCACGTGTGTGAGCCGGCCTCGTTCCTTCAGCACGTGGCCGCCCACAGCCAATATGTGATGTTGAAGACGCCCATGCAGACGGCCGGCGAGTATCGCGCCCCCCGACCGCCCGTGGGGATTGGCGCGAGCCACCGGGATGGGCATGTCAACTTCTTCTCCCCGCGCGAGTACGAGCAGTTGTTACGCGCCAGCGGTCTTGAGATTGTGGCCCGTCGGTTGGTCGAGTCGATTGTGCCGGCCGGGGCGCGAATGGCGCTGCTGCCGGAAGACAATGCCAAACCCGTCGGGTTGTTGGGCACTTTGAGGCGGCCCAGGAGTCTTGCACGACGGGCGTTTCTTGGCATTCCCCTCGTTCCTTTTGCGTGGAAGCGGAAGATCGTGGGCGGTGGCAGTCATCTATGTCTCTGTGTGTCGCGATGTCTCCATTGATGACCATGCGTTCCGCGCCCAGCCGCCCTGGATGAACATGAACACTACGGGAACCGGAACACGGAAAGTGGAATCGACGTGCGGTAACGACCCGGCGGCGTGGCCCTGCGGTGACCCCGAGGCCTGCACCGGCTGTGGCGCCTGTGCGGCGATATGTCCCCGGGGCTGCATCGTGATGCAGCCTCGCGACGATGGCTTCCTCTATCCGACGGCCGAAAGGCACGCCTGCACCGATTGCGGACGGTGCCGACAAGTGTGTCCCGTCGCGTCCCGGGAGAGTCCCCCCCATCCTGTCGCTGGGGAGGCACGCGGCGGCACGTTGCCGTCCGTTTTCGCCGCTTGGCATCTGGACGAGAGCATTCGCCGCGACAGCTCATCGGGCGGTGTCTTCAGCGCCCTGGCCGAAAACGTCCTCGCCAGAAACGGGGCCGTCGTCGGGGCGGCGTTTGACGACCAGTTGACGGTGCGACACATCTTGATCGAAGTTCCCGAGGATCTCCCTCGTCTGCGTGGGTCAAAGTACGTGCAGAGCGAAGTCACGCCGGTCCTTTACCGACGCCTCCAGGATCAACTTCGGCAGGGCCGACCGGTGCTGTTCTCGGGAACGCCCTGCCAGGTGGCCGCCGTGCGCGGGTTTCTCGGCAAGTCGTACGACACTCTCTTCTGCTGCGACCTCCTTTGCCATGGCGTCCCGTCCCCCTTGATGTTTCGCCATTACGTATCATATCTCAACGAGGTACACGGCCACGTGAGAACCCTGTACTTCCGCGACAAGAGGAAGGGCTGGAAGCACTACGGGATGTGCCGGCATCTCACGAATGGCTGTGTTGAGTGGTTTGGCCAGCAGACGGATCCGTACCTGCTCGCCTTTCTCCGTGACTATTCGCTCCGCGAATCCTGCTACCGGTGTGCGTTCGCCAACGTGGTCCGCGGCGGCGACTTGACCCTGGCCGATTTCTGGGGTGTGGCCAAGCGGTATCCACAATACGATCGTGACGACCACGGCACCTCGCTGGTGCTCGCGAACACGGAGAAAGGCAAGACCTGGCTGGAGAAGTGCCGTCAGCGTCTCTTTCTGGGGATCGCAGACCTGGACACAGCGATTGCCGGCAATCCCGTGCTGGCTCGATCATGCCCGCGGCCGGCGGAACGAGACAGCTTCTATCGTGATCTGCGGAGTCTGCCGTTTGCGGCCCTGATTCACACGTATCGGCTCCATCGTCCGACCCGCTTCCGACGCTTCGCCGGCGAGGCCAAGCGGAGATTGAGGAGTGTTCTGTCCTGGTTGGGCGGTCGCTCTGTCTCGGGGGGGAAATGAACATCGGAATTGTGACCTTTCACCGGGCCGCCAATTACGGAGCGGTCCTGCAGGCATTTGCGCTGCAGACGTTCCTGAGACAGGCCGGCCACTCCCCGTTCTTGGTGGATCACCACTACGGCAGCGCGCCGGAAACTGCACGCAAACGGGCCGGATTCTCGTTGCGGAAGATGCTCGCGGACGGTGTGACACGCCGCCGCCACGCGGTGTTTGCGGAATTCAGACGCCGGTATCTGGCGGTGTCCGAGACGTCGTATCGCAGCGAGCAGGCGTTGATGGAGAATCCGCCGGCGGCGGACGCCTATATCTGTGGCAGCGACCAGATATGGAATCCGCGGTATCTGACGCTGCCCAAGGATGAGCGTGCTTCCTTCTTGGGTTTTGGAGAAACCGAAGTTCGCCGGATTGCCTATGCGGCGAGCTTGGGCGTGTCGTCGCTTGCTCCGGAATGGTCGCGTCGCCTGGCCGAGCACCTCCAGCGTTTTGATCGGGTGGGCGTTCGTGAGAAGGACGCGGTGCGGCTTATTGCCGGGTTGGGGCGCTCGGATGTGGTCTGGACGCCAGACCCGACCCTGCTCCTGCCTGCTGAGGTCTACGAGAGGATCCTTCCTCTGATCGAGCGCGATCACCGGCTGGTGTACTCCTATATTCTCCACCCCCCCGCGTCGGAGTTGGTCCGGCGCACAAGAGAGTGTATCTGCAGATGTCTGTCTCTCCCCTATATTGAAACGTTCAAGCGGGGAGTGCTCCGGGTACTCTGCGGTGGTGGGCCGGATCCGTGTCAATGGCTGTCCACCCTGAAATCCGCGCAGTTTGTGGTGACGAATTCCTTCCACGGCGCCGTTTTCAGCCTCTTGTTCCGACGCCCGTTCATCGTGCTGCCGCTGGAGGGCGCCTCCGCGGGTATGAATGGACGGATGGAGTCGCTCCTGCACCGCGTGGGACTGGCGGACCGGTTTGTCACGCAGTATGACAGCCGTCAGATAACCCAGCTCTGCACCGCAGCCATCGACTGGGACGCCGTTGCCGCGAACGTGCGGGCGTTTGCCGCGGTCGGGTCCGCCTTCCTGGGGGAGGCCCTGTCGACGTCCGACGGACCGCCGCGTGGCGGAAAAGGTGCGGCAGACGCATGAAGGACAGACAGTTGGCTGTCGTGTTTGAAACGTCACACGCCGACACCATCGGCAACGCCTGCCGCATCGAGTTGGTCTCCTACCTGGGTTCCGCCTATCGGCTCGTGGTCTATACCAACGTCCCCGATTTCCTGAGAGAGAGAATGGGTCCGCACCGGCTGGTGCCTCTTCCGGACCGGGCGTCCGGGAGGATCCCTGTGCTCAGTGACATCATGCGGTGGCGGACCCTGGCTTCGATCGTGAATCGCGGCGATCACGAGGGGGTGTTCATGTTTCACGATACCGCCCCCATCGCGCTGTGGTTGAAGAAACCGTGTCTTCAGTATGTCCATCAATTCGGCGCGCGCTCCAATCAGAGGGGCGGCGTCGGGAGACGTCTCAGCAGATCGATTGCCGAACGGCTGGTCATCGCCGGTCTGAAGAGATCGCGATTGAATTGTGTCGTGTCGCAGCCCATCGTGGATCTGCTGCGCCGCAGGAACGTGGACCACCTGGTGCTGGTGCCGCATGGAGTCAGGATCGAGGACTTTCAGACACCCTGTCTGGCCGGCGTTCCCGAGCGACTGAGAGAGCTGAAGAAGGCAGGCTG
>JALORE010000390.1 GCA_025459125.1 Planctomycetota bacterium
AAGCTCAAGGGCCAGGCCCGGACCTGGGTCATCGCCGGGGATGACCCCTTGGCCTACAATCAGCCGGGCGAGCCGCGCAAGGTGGACATCCAGGAAGCCGGGCCTGCCGATCTGGCCGGCGTCGTTTCCGTCAAGCCGTTGAGCATCACGCTGTGGAAAGTGGCCATCCAATGAAGAAGGCTGCGAGAGCCTCCAGGGCCGGGCGAACAGGAGCAAGAAACACCGCAATGTCATTCCCGCGCAGGCGGGAATCCACGCGGAGTGAATGGACGCGCGCCTGCGCGGGGGTGGCAAGGTGCGGCGCTGCGTGCCAGCCAAACAGTCTGCAAGGATTCGCGACGATTTGTGCGGCGGTCTTTCTGTTGGCCTGCTGCCGGGCGGGCTTCGGCATGGACCGGCCCGTCAAGGCGACTTTCGAGGGCCGGACTGCCGAGCACAAGTGGTCCTTGAAAGAGTTGGATGCCTCGTTGCCGGTGAACTGGTCGGACTTCAATTACCTGGTGCTGGAGATCCGAACGTCCACGCCGCAGCGGTTCTCTCTGTGGTTGCATACGACCAACGGCAAACGCCGGCTCATGCTCCAGCCCTTCGGCCAGAATGTCTGGCTGCGGGCCTCCATTCCGCTGCAGTACTTCAAAGGCCGGGACCAGAAGGGCTCCGACATGGCCTCCGCCAGCAACCGGCGCACGAATTCCTTTTGGATGTCGGTCTGGGGACCGTTCGGCGATCTCAAGAACGTCCAGGCCGTGAGCGTGGCCATGGACTACCCCCTGAATCGGCCCACCCTGGAGATCCGAGCCGTCACGCTCTCGAAAGAGGACGCCGGGTCCGAGTTCATCGAGCCGGACAAGCTGCCGGTGCTGGACGAGTTCGGCCAGTGGGCGCACGCGGACTGGCCGCGAAAGATCAAGAGCCGCGCGCAGCTTGAGAAGGAGCTGGCGGACGAGGAGAAATCCTTCGGTCCTGGCGACTTCGGTTTCTGCCAGTACGGCGGCTACGCAAGCACCCAAGCCAAAGCCACCGGCTTCTTCCGGGTCGAGCAGATCGACGGCCGATGGTGGTTCGTCGATCCGGACGGCCACCTCTTTCTGTCCACCGGCTCCAACTGCCTGGGCCCCGCCCGGCGTGGCGGACCGAGGCCGGGGGGACGGGGGACGTCAAGGGGCGAGGCAAGCCCCCCCGCGCCCCGCGACCCGCAGGCCTCGTCCCTCGCTACGCGCGACCGGACTGTCGCACGCATGGAAGCCTGGGGCCTGACGACGATCGGCAACTGGTCCTCTC
This sequence comes from Planctomycetota bacterium, assembly GCA_025459125.1. Classification (GTDB taxonomy): domain Bacteria; phylum Planctomycetota; class Phycisphaerae; order Sedimentisphaerales; family Anaerobacaceae; genus PLanc-01. The sequence continues at coordinate 1,282 of JALORE010000390.1, forward strand.
TGCGCCCGCCGGAGAATCAGCGCAAGGCTTACGTGGTGACCTTCAGTGGCCCGCGGACGGAAACCTCGTTCCTGGGGATGCAGGACGTGTACTCGAACGAGTTCGTGGCCCGGGCCGAGACCGCCGCCAGCGAGCAGTGCGCCCCGCGGAAGGACGATCCCTGGCTGCTGGGCTATTTCATCGGCAATGAGCCGCCTTGGCCGAATCGCGAGAGTGAAGTGGTCGATCTGTTCCTTAAAGGCCCCGACACCGCCACCCAGCGCAAGCTCAAGGAGTTCCTCGCCCAGGGCGACACGCCCGCGCGACGGCGGGAATTCGTACACGGCATGTTCGAGCGGTACCTCGCCCTGGTCGGCCAGGCGATCAAGAAGTACGACGCCAACCACCTGAATCTGGGCATCCGCTTCGGCGGCACGCCGCCGGAGCCGATCCTGCGGATGGCGAAGGTGTTCGACGTGTGCAGTATCAACGTGTACGAGTACGAGCCGACCCGGCAGATGAAGCACGTCTACGAGGTCACCGGCCGGCCGATCGTCATTGGCGAATTCCACTTCGGCGTGCCCGCCGACGGCCTGGGCGCAGGCCTGGTGCAGACCGCCAGCCAGGCAGAGCGGGCCAAGGGTTACCGCTACTACATGGAGCAGGCGGCGGCCCTGCCCGGCTTCGTGGGAGCCCACTGGTTCCAGTGGCGGGATGAGCCGGTCCTGGGCCGCATGGACGGCGAGAACTACAATATCGGCTTCGTGGACGTGACGGATCGCCCCTATCCCGAGATGGTCGCCGCCGCCCAAGCCACGCACCAGCGGCTGCTCGACGTCCACGCCGGCAAGACGCCCCCCTTCGCGGAGCGTCCCCGGGCCTCAGACGTGGGTACGCCCGAATCGCCCTGGAGCCGCTGAAGCCGGGAGTGGCACCGATTCGGATTGCCGCCGGCGCTCCGTCGGCGGCTCTGCATGCAAGACTCACGATGGGTGGCATCGGCAAGCGCAGCTTGCCGATGGCTCGTATAGGGCAGGCGTAAACGCCATCGGCAAGCTCCGAAGACTCCGCTTGCCGCTGCCACCCTTGTCTCTCACTGTGGGAGCCTGCGCAGGTTCTCGACCCACGTTTCCCAGGAGTATCGGTCGGAGTCTACCGTTGCCGATCTACTTGTCCAAGATCGCCCTGAGCCCCCGGACCAGGCGGCCGATGCCTTCGGCGGCGGTGTCCTTCTGCAGGGCACCGTACGCGATGCGGAGGAGGCAGCGGTCCTGGATGCCGAAGGTGGTGCCGGGGATGACCGCGACGTTGTACTCTTCGATCAGCCGCCGGGCCAGGAGCATCGGGTCCAGGTCGGTGTGGACCCGGGCGAGAAGGTAAAAGGCGCCGTCGGCCTGCGGGATCGTGACGAGGTCAGCGATCTCGGCCAACCGCTGGAGCACGAGCCGGCGGATTTCCCGGGTCTCGCGGAGTCTGTCTTCGCAGTAGGCGCGACCGGCGTGCATGGCGCCGACGGCCGCCCATTGCGAGATCACGGGCGCACAGATCAGGACCGTGTCCTGGATCTTGCGGATCGGCATGAAGAGCCGCTCCGGAACCACCATCCAGCCGATCCGCCAACTGGCGAAGCCGTAAGCCTTCGAAAGCGAAAAGAGCGAGATCGTGTGCGCGGAACTGCCCTCGATCGCCCCGGGGGAGAAGTGCCTGGCGCCGTCATAGGTGAAGTACTCGTAGGCCTCGTCGGAGATGTGGTAGATGCCGTGCCGGCGGCACAGGTCGTTGACGCGGCGCAACAGATTCTCCGCATAGACGGCTCCCGTGGGGTTATTCGGTGAAATCGTGACCACGGCCCGGGTTCGGTCGGTGACGGCGTTCTCGATCGCCTCCGGTTGGAGTTGGTAGTTCTCGTCCGTCGGGACACAGACGGCTTCGCCGTCGGCCATCGCGATGGCCATTTCGTGGTTGAAGTAGTAGGGCAGGTTCAAGATGATCTCGTCGCCCGGGTCGGTGATCGCCAGGACCGCGTTGACGAAGCCCATATTCGCGCCGGCGGTCACGACGATCCGCTGGTCCGGGCCGACGCGAATGCCGTTCTCAGCCGCCAGCTTCTTCTCGATCGCCTCCAGCAACTCCGGGATGCCCTGGACCAGCTTGTACTTGTGGTTCTGCGGGTCGGACCAGAATCGCTGCAAATACTCCCCGGCCTCCGGTGGCGGGCCGTAGTACGCCACCCCTTGTCCCAGCGAGATTGTCCCGGGATTGGCGCGAATCAACTCGCCGACCACCGGAATGATCGGTGTCTGTACCGATTGCATCCGCAGATTGTCGTACATCAACCGTGCCTCCAACGCCGGCCTTTTGCAGCGGGGCTTCTGCACATGTGACAGAAAACAAACGGGGTGGCATCGTCCAGGCCGCAGGCTCGGACGATGCCACCCGGGGACATCCATTCACCATCCGGCGTCAGACCGTGTACGTCGAAGCGGAGGTCGTGCCGCCGCGGCCGGTCCAGTTGGTGTGGAAGAACTGACCGCGCGGCTTGTCCACCCGCTCGTACGTGTGGGCACCGAAGTAATCCCGCTGGGCCTGGAGCAGGTTGGCCGGCAGCCGGTCGTGGCGATAGCCGTCGTAGAAGGACAGGGCCGAGCCGATCGTCGGCACGGGGAGGCCCTGCTTGACCGCGGTCATGACCACCCGCCGCCACGCCCCGTGGGCCTTGGTGACCGCGCCCTTGAAGAACGGGTCCAGCAGCAGGTTGGGCAGGTCGGCCCGGCGCTCGAACGCCTCTTTGATCTTGCCCAGGAAGGCCGAGCGGATGATACAGCCGCCCCGCCAGATGGAAGCGATGGCGCCGTAGTTCAGGTTCCACTTGTGCTCTGTGGCCGCCGCCTGCATCAGCATGAAACCCTGGGCGTAGCTGGCGATCTTCGAGGCGTACAGGGCCTGGCGCAGGTCCGTGATGAGATTCTGCTTCTTGCCGCGGAACACGGCCTTGGGACCCGGCAGGACCTTGGCCGCATCGACGCGCTCATCCTTCAGGGCGGACAGGCAGCGGGCGAACACCGCTTCCGCGATGAGCGTCAGCGGCTGGCCCTGGTCGAGGGCCTCGATGACCGTCCACTTGCCGGTCCCTTTCTGGCCGGCGGTGTCGAGGATCAGGTCGATCACGTAGTTGCCTTCTTCGTCCTTGACCTTCAGAATATCGGTGGTGATCTCGATCAGGTAGGAGTCCAGCTCGCCCTGGTCCCACTCGGCGAAGACCTGGTGCATCTCCTCGTTGTCCATGCCGAGGGCTTCCTTCATGACCTGGTAGGTCTCGCAGATCATCTGCATGTCGCCGTACTCGATGCCGTTGTGGACCATTTTGACGAAGTGGCCGGCGCCGTTCTCGCCCATCCACTCGCAGCAGGGCGCGCCGTCCGGGGCCTTGGCGGCGATCTTCTGAAAGATCGGTTTGACGTGCTGCCAGGCCGCCGGCGAGCCGCCGGGCATGATGGCGGGACCGAGCAGCGCGCCCTCCTCGCCGCCGGAAACGCCGGTGCCGATGTAGAGCTTGCCCTTTCCCTCGACGTACCCGCACCGGCGGATCGTGTCCTGGTAGTTGCTGTTGCCGCCGTCGATGAGGATGTCCCCGTTCTCCAGGTGGGGCAGCAGTTGGTCGATCAGCTCGTCCACCGCCTTGCCCGCCTTGACCATCATCATGATCTTGCGGGGCTTCTGGAGGCTCGCGATCAGCTCCTCGATGGAGCGACAGCCGAGGATCTTCTTGCCCTTGGCCCGGCCGTTGACGAAATCGTCCACCTTCGAGATGGTGCGGTTGTAGCAGGCGACCGTGAAGCCCTTGCTTTCCATGTTCAGGATCAGGTTCTCCCCCATGACCGCCAACCCGATCAATCC
>JALORE010000391.1 GCA_025459125.1 Planctomycetota bacterium
AGTACGTGATCGGTCAGGACGGAGCCAAGAAGTACCTGTCCGTGGCGGTGCACAACCACTACAAGCGGTTGCTCCACGGCGACATCGGCGACAGCGAGGTTGAGCTGGACAAGTCGAACGTCCTGCTGATCGGCCCCACCGGCAGCGGCAAGACCCTGCTGGCCCGAACCCTGGCGCGCAAGCTGGAGGTGCCCTTTGCGATCTGCGACGCCACGACGGTAACCGAGGCGGGTTACGTCGGCGAAGACGTGGAGAACTTCCTGCTGCGCCTGCTCCAGAACGCCGAGTTCGACCTCGACAACGCGCAGCGGGGGATCGTCTACATCGACGAGATCGACAAGATCGGCAAGACCAACCAGAACGTCTCGATCACCCGCGACGTTTCCGGCGAGGGCGTCCAGCAGGCGCTGCTCAAGATGCTCGAGGGCACGATCTCCAACATCCCCCCCCAGGGCGGACGCAAACACCCCGAGCAGTCCTACATCCAGATGGATACGAGCAACATCCTGTTCATCTGCGGCGGGACCTTCGTCGGCCTGGAGAACATCATCCGCAAACGGCTGGGCCGGAGCCTGATCGGCTTCGACTCCGAGCGGTCGAGCAAGCCGGATGAGCGGGAAGACTTCACCGCCGTGCTGGAGCAGGTCATCCCCGAAGACATCATCGAGTTCGGCATGATCCCCGAGTTCGTCGGACGGGTGCCGGTCATCGCAGTGCTCGGGGCCCTCGACGAGGAAGCCCTGGTCGATATTCTGACGAAACCCAAGAACGCCATGTGCCGCCAGTACCAACGCTTTTTCGAGATGGAAGACGCGGAGCTGGAATTCACCGAGGATGCCCTGCAGGCCATCGCGCGCAAGGCGCTCAAGCGGGACACCGGCGCCCGGGCCCTGCGGGCCATCACCGAAGAGCTCATGGTGGACCTGATGTATCACCTGCCCGAGGAGCCCAAGCCCACCCGGTACGTCATCACGCGGGACATCGTCGAGGGCAAGGTCCCCCTGACGCTGGCCAAGCAGCACATCCGCAAGGAATCGGCCTGAAGGGATGGATGATTGATGATTGACAAAGGATGATTTGGAGGAAGGCTCGACTCCCCCAAATCATCCATCATCAATTGTCAGTCATCAATGGTCGAAGACTTCGACCTGGGAGTAGAGCGGGACGAGCAGGTTGTACATCAGCTCGACATTGTCGTTGTACATGCGGATGCAGCCGCGCGAGCCGGCGGTGCCGATCTGATCCGGCTCCCTGGTGCCGTGAATGGCAAATCCGGTCCGGCCTTGGGCCGCCCCCTCGACGCCTTCCAGGCCGATCCACCGCGTGCCGAGCGGGTAATCCGGATCGCTGGCCTTGTACAGCCGGCCCGTATCCGGATCGGTCCACGGCGGGTTGATGAGCTTGCCGCCCGCCTGCACGCGCCAGCGGCCGGTCGGTGTCTCGTAGCCGGGCTTGCCCACGCCGACCTTGAAACTCCGCACGTACATGTCCTGCAGGTACAGGTCCAGCGTGAACGTGGCGCGGTTGACCTTTGCATGGAAGGGTCCGTGCACCACCTTCAGCGCGTGCCCGACCTGCAGGGACCGTGCCCGCTGGATACCGTTGATTTGCATCAGGACCTCATACGGGACTTTCATCCGCCGGCCGATGATGTCCAGCACGTCGCCGGAACGCACGGTGTAACTGTCGCACAGCATGTCCCCCGGATAGGCGGCCGGACCATAGAGCCAGTCCTGGGACAGCCGGGCCATTTCGTCCTTGATCGTCTGCTTCTGCTCGGGCGTCGCGGGACCCCGCAACAGCTGGTTGAGCTTGTCGCGTGCCGCCACGAGCTCGCCCGGCTGGGAACGAGCCTGGCGCACCGTCTCCGCAATCGCGGCCTCGAGCGGCGCGCCCTGCGAACCGGCGGCCGTGGCCACCGGCGACGCCTGCAGCGGCAGGAGCGCGGGCGCATGGGACCCGGCATCCGCATCGGGCGCTGTCCCAGCGACCGGCACGGCCGCGGCCTCCTCCACGGGCTCGGCCGCGGTGGTAACCGGCTGGGTCGTGTGCGCGGCGGCCTCCTGGGGACCCGGAGTATGACCCCGGAAGAGAAAAAAGACACCCAGACCAAACACCGCCACCGCCGCCACCACGACAATACTGCTGCGGTGCTTCAGGGGGGAAAACCAACGAGCCATCCTATGCTCCTTTCTGCCTGTCGCAGTAGATCACTTCTTCATCGGTCACCACGAAATGAACCGGCTCGTCGCTTTCCGTGATGGGGATGGAATCCATGACTTGCTCGGCGAACGCCAGACCGCCCCGCGCGGCCACGACGTCCTTGTTGGCGAAAAATCGATCGTAGTAGGACCCGCCCCGGCCCAGGCGGTTGCCCTGCCGGTCGAAGCCCAGCGCGGGCGCCACGACCAGGTCGATCTGTCCGAACGGAATCGGCACGCCGCCCGTCGGATTGCGCAGACCCCAGGCGCCCGTGGCGAAGCCGGTCTCCAGCGAAGTGATCTGGACCGGGATCATGTGGCGCTGCTGCCACGAGATCTTGGGAACCGCGACGGTCTTGCCGAGTTGCCAGGCGTGCAGAATGACCTCGGCCGTATCGACCTCATGGGGAAGCGACAGATACATCATGACGATCGAAGCGTTCTGAAACGGCTCCGTCGCGATCAGATTCCGGCAGGCCTTGCGGCTCTTGTCCTTCCGCTGCTCCGGCGACATCGCCAGCAAGCGGTTGCGCAAGTGCCAGCGCAACTCAACCTTGTCCATCGGTTGGTCCATGATCTCCATCGAGTTGGGCATTCGTACGCGATCTCTTGACTTGGTCCTTATCTATCAGGGATCGCAGTTTTTGTAAATAAGCCGCGATATTTTTCTCGTACCCCGCGTTTTTCGGGACGTAGTAGGCGGGCGGCGGCCCGGGCAAATACTCCTGCGGCACGAAGCCATTTTCGTGGTCGTGCGGATCCTGGTACGCGGCGTCCGCCCCGCTCTTCTGCGCGGCCGGGTAATGCGCATCTTTCAAATGCGGCGGCACCGGCCGGATCGGCTCGTTCTGCACATCCGCCGCTGCGTGCCAGATGGCCGCGGCACTGGCGTTGGATTTCGGGGCACAGGCGACATACAGCGCCGCCTGGGCCAGCACCAACTGCGCCTCGGGCAAGCCGACGAATTCCGAGATCTGCACCGCTGCCGCCGCCAGCACCGTCGCCGTCGGGTCGGCGTTGCCCACGTCTTCCGCCGCACAGATGGCAATGCGCCGCGCGATGAAACGCGTGTCCTCGCCGCCCGCGAGCATGCGGGCCAGCCAGTACACCGTCGCATCCGGGTCCGACCCGCGCATGCTCTTCTGCAACGCGCTGGCCAGATCATAGTGCGTATCCCCCGTCTCATCGTAGAGAACGGCCTTTTGTTGTATCGACTCGCGCGCGACTTCCAGGTGAAATTTTAGGCGTGCGTCACCGGCCTGCGCCAACTGCGACAGCACGCCGACCTCCAGGGCCGTCAGGGCTTTGCGCGCATCGCCGTCGGCCCGGTCCGCCAGGAACTGCAACGCGGCGTCTTCGGCCTCGACCGCGAACTTGCCCAAACCCCGGTCCGCATCGTCCAGCGCCAGCCGCAGCAGCCGCAGGATATCCTCGCGGTCCAACGGTTCAAACCGAAACACCGTGCTGCGGGAGATCAACGGGCCGTTGATGGAGAAGTACGGATTCTCCGTCGTCGCCCCGATGAGCGTCAGAATGCCGTTCTCGACGTCATCCAGGAGAACATCCTGCTGTGCCCGGTTGAAGCGATGAATCTCGTCGAGGAACAGGATGGTCTTGCCCCCGCCGGTCGCGAGCCGCTGGCGGGCTTGGGCACTTATATCACGAATATCTTTGACCGTGGCGGCTGGGGCGCTGAGGTAGCGAAACTGTGCCTTGGTCTGCCGGGCAATGGTCATGGCCAGCGAGGTCTTGCCCACTCCGGGCGGCCCGTAGAAGATCAGGCTGCTGAGCCGATCGGCTTGGAGCATACGGGTGAGCAGCTTGCCCGGCCCGAGAAAATGCCGCTGGCCCACGAATTCCTCCAGCGTGCGCGGCCGCATCCGCGCCGCCAGCGGCACCGCCGACTGCAACTGGGCCTGCTCCAGGTCATCGAACAACTTCTTGCCCATGCGATCTTCGCGCATGGCCGGCATTATAGGAATCCGGCCCCCTGCTGTCGAAGCTATTCGCGCCCGCGGAGCGAGAAGGGGTACGGCCGGTATACCGTGGCGGATCCACGCCTCCCCGTAGGGCGAACGTCCCCGTTCGCCCCCTCCGTCGTGCGTCTTCGCACGACCGTTCCCGCGACCTCCGCATCCCAGCAGGCGAGCGGGGACGCTCGCCCTACGAAGAGGCGCCTCCAGCGCCACGATCTTCCGGCCCCAACCTCAAAGGGTGTGAAGTATATGGATATTTTCTTACTACTTTTATATATTCGTGGCGCGCGACGGGTGCCGCCGCATACCGGCTAACGCTCGCCCCCGCGGGCCGCAGGGCGCGACATCCGATCCCCTTCCGCATCCCGTCTCCCCGCGGAGAGGTCACGTGTCACCGCGATACACAACCGACCTGACCCCCGGTGCGACAGTGACAATGACGGCCCCTGCGCCGCAGGAGCCCCCGCCTCCACGCGAGCAGGGAAAACGTAAACCGCGCAGCGACAAGGCATTAGTGCGCGAGGCGGGATTCCGGCCTCCGGAGATGTGAAACTGGGTGATTTTGACGACACCCTCGAATGTTGCCGGCCTTACACTTGTCGGGACATTGGGCCCCAAAAAAAAGCGAAAAGAACATTTTTTTGTTTGCTTTCCGGGGACCGCTCGCTAAACTGTTTTTCCAACTACCAAGGGATAAGGTACAGAGTGATTTTGCTGGGAGGCCGTAACCGAATGAGAGTCAGTGCAAGGGATCGACCACAACGTGTCGGATTTACCTCGAAATCTTTGGCTTGGGTGCAGTTTGCAATCAGAAGGCCGGTGTGAGTGACACTTATTGAAAGGGGAGTATTATGAAACGAAGTCTAATGGTATTGTCGGTAGTAACCATGATGTTGGCCGGTGTGGCCAGTGCTGCCGTCCAGCAAGGGCAAACGGAAGTGGACGCCATGTTCAGCTACCAGAAGCTGAAACCGGAGGACGGCGGCGACATCACGTCGTGGTCCTTCATGGGTGGACTCGGATACTTCTTCACCGATAACATTCGGGTCGGCGCCAGCGGCATGTACAGCAACGCGGATTATGAGTCCTTCATGTCGGCAACGGAGTTGACCCGGTGGGGCATCGGCGCCAATGTGAAGTATCACTTCATGCCCACCAATCAGTTGGTCCCGTACGTCGGCGGCCAGATTCTGTGGGAGAGTTGGGACCTTACTCAGGGCGTCACGTTCGTTGGCGTGGATCCGGATACCGGTGACGTTCTCGGGGAAGAGACCGTGGAGGAGAGCGGCGATACCGATGGGTTCAGCTTTGGCCCGGTGGCTGGTGTCCGCTATGAGCTGAATGAGAAAGTCGATCTGTTTGCCGAGTTCCAGTACAACTGGTACACCGGCGACATTTCCGACGATCTGGCCGACGACAGCTTCGCGATCTTCGCGGGCCTGATCTATCAGTTCAATTAACACGGGGAGGTCCCAGAACGAATCGTCTTGGATCGGCCGATCCCAGGTAGCATGTAAGACCAAGCTGCGAGTCCCAAGTGACTCGCAGCTTTTTTTTTATCCACGCTCGCTAAAAGGCCAAAGCGTTTGCCGGGTGGCACGCCTGTGCTCGCGCAGGCATGGCTTCGTCGTCAAGGGAGCATGTCTACGCAAAGCCATAGACATGGCACCCGTACTGGCAGTTTCTAAGGAGGAACGCCGCAACGGAGCAATCTGGGTTCCCAAACGCAGTTCTTCGCGTTTGGGAGCCCTCTCAACGCCGGGGATTGAGACTGCTTGGGTTCCCAAACGCGCCGTGATGCGTTTGGGGACCCTTCGCTGCGCTCGCAAGGGCGTGCCCGGCGTGAGGAGCCCTCTTTCCTGCCCCACCCTGTCGAAACGAGAAGTGCTTCCGCGTCTTATCGGCCCTCTTTGGGACGTTGGTCATGAGCGACGCCGTTCCACAGAAATCTTCTCTCCCGCCGCGCGGAGTTACTATTCTTGCGGCTCTGGTTTGCCGAAGAGAAGTCCGTGAATTGGTCCGGCCGCGACCGGTCCGGAACGACCGTGCGCCCTCCCCCGGCGCGCCATCCGGCACGAGGCCAAGGCCGGGAGCGAGACACGGTCGGTAGTAGAGGCCCGAAACCTCCCAAGCACGGTATCGATGGAAAGGAAGGAAAATGAAAGCCAGGACCCTCATGATTGCTGCTCTCGTGGTGACGAGTGCTTCGGTGCCCAGCGCGTGGGCCGGCGCTCCCATGGGATTGCCCACCGCCTACCTGGGCCAGGACCACTGGGGCGCGGGCGTCGAATACGGACACGAGCAGATGGATCTCGAGGCCGAGGGCACCGTCGTCGAGCACTTCGCAACCACGGATTTCGCGTGGACGCAGCGTTTCCAGATGGAAGACGTCGCCGGCAATATGATCCTGGGCACCCTGGGCTACGGCCTGGCGGACAACTGGGACATCTTTCTGCGCGCGGGCGCGGCCAACAGCAGCGGCACGATCATCATCCCGGCGGCCGACACCGGCGCGCTGTGGCAACAGGATGAGTTCGACGCCAGTTTCGGTTTTGCCGGCGGCGGCGGCACGCGGGCCACGTTCTGGAAGTCGAACGCCTGGAGCATTGGCGGCCTGGCCCAGTTCCTGTGGTTCAACCCCGGCGACAGCAGTTTCAGCGTACCCGATCCCCTCATCCCGGACGAGTCCTGGATGGGCGACGTGTCGCTGAGTTACTGGCAGGCCCAGGTCTCGGTGGCGGTCGCGTACGAGGGCGATGCCCTGCGCCTCTGGGCGGGTCCCTTCCTGCAGATCCTGCGCGGCGATCTCGATTTCAACGGCCAGGCCCTGATCGGCGGCAACGTGCGCACCCTCAGCTGGACCAGCGACCTGGAAGAGTCCTCACCGCTGGGCGGCCATTTCGGGGCCAGCCTGAAGGTGACCGACGAATGGAACCTGTGGGCCGAGGGCCAGGTCATGAGTGATTTCTGGCTCGTCAGCGTCGGCCTGGTTTTCGTTCTGGACCGCAGTCTCGACCTTTGACCGCCCTCGGAACACCGGATCCATCTCGCTTGTGACAGGAGCCAATACGACGTATTGGCTCCTGTTCTGCTGATCCCCCGGCGTGGCTGTTCCCGGGCAACCTCGGCAGCGCCTGCCCCCGCGCAGGCGGGGGATGCCGATGCCACAGACCACGCGGTCACGCCGTGCGGTCGACCAGGAAGCGGGCGGTCTCGATCAGGGCCTCTTTCGCCGGGCTCGCGGGAACCTGCTCCAGGGCCGCCGTCGCCTCCGTGATGTACGCCGCAGCCCGCGCGCGGGCGTAGTGCAGGCTGCCGTGCCGATCCAGCATCTCCACCAGTTCGCTCCGGAAGTCCCGCGTCGACTCCAGGAGGGCGCACACCTCCGCGCGCCGCGGCGTCTCGATCGTCCGGAGCAGGTGGATGACCGCGAGCGTAGGTTTGTCCTTGGCAAAGTCGCGCTGCGGCGTCTTGCCCATCCGGCTCTCGTCGCCCGCAATGTCGAGGAGATCGTCGGTAATCTGAAACGCAATCCCGGCCAGCAGGCCAAACCGGGCCAGGGCCTCGACCTGGTCCCGGCCGGCGTGCGACAACACGGCGCCGAGCCGGCCGCAGCCGCTGAAGAACGAGGCGCTCTTCTCGGCAATGATATCCAGATACTGGGGCTCCCCGAGTTGCCAATTCCGCTCCTGGAGCACCTGCCGCAATTCACCTTCGCAGACCCGCACCGCCGTCTGCGCCAGGATCTTCGATACTTCGGCCTCGAGGTCCGCCGCCAGGCGAAAGACCTGGCTGAGCACGAAGTCTCCGAGGAGGACGGCCGATTCGTTGCCCCACAGGCAGTTGACCGTGGGGACACCCCGCCGCCGCCGGCCGTCATCGATCACGTCATCGTGCAGAAGCGTGGCGTGATGGATCATCTCGACCATGGCGGCCACGCCGACATGCTCCTCGCGGAGGGGACCAAAGCACTCGCCCGCCAGCAGGACGACACCCGGGCGGAGCATTTTGCCACAGCCGGTCCGCAGATGATCGATCAGCGCGGTCAGCGACGGCTCCGGGCTGTGCGCGGCGAGCGTGCGGCGGATCCGCTCGCGGACCTGCCCCAGCGCCGGCTCAATCCGACGAAACGACGGGATCTCCTTCCCGGGCGTGTCGCCCGGCACTGGTACGATGAGAGGCAAGTTCATATTCGGGTGCACCACCGTCGGCGGGGTCGTACCGGACGTGCCCTACCGCTCCTTCCCGCGGGCGTACTGGTAGAATCGCTCCCGCAAGAGCCGTGTGATGGGGCCCACGGCGCCGTCCCCGATGGTCCGGCCGTCGATCTGGACCACCCCGATGACCTCCGCCGCCGTCCCGGTCAGGAAGAATTCGTCACACACGTACAGGTCATAGCGCGTCAGGTTCTTCTCGACGATCTCCAGCCCCTCTTTACGGGCCAGCCGGATCACCACGGCCCGCGTGATCCCTTCCAGGCTGCCGGCCTCCACCGGCGGCACGTAGATGACGTTGTTCTTGACCATGAACACGTTGTCTCCGGTCGCCTCGGCCACGTACCCCTCGTGGTTGTACATGACCGCCTCCGGCACGTTGCTGTCCAGGGCCTCGATCTTGGCGAGGATGTTGTTCAGGTAATTGAGGCTCTTGACCTGGGGCGGGATGGCCAGCGGGTGGTTGCGCACGGTCGTGGCACTGATGACCTTCATGCCCTTCTCGTACAGCTCCTCGGGATAGAGTTGGATCTTGTCGGCAATGATGAACAGCATGCTCTTCATGCAGGTGAAGGGATTCAGGCCGAGCGTGCCGACGCCGCGGGTGACCACGAGCCGGATGTAACCGTC
>JALORE010000392.1 GCA_025459125.1 Planctomycetota bacterium
ATGAGTTGTTTTCACTCTTGAGCTCTTGGACGGCCCCCAGGAGCACGACCGTCAACTCGCTGTAGCTGACGGCCTTGTATTGCGTTCCTTCCGCATCCGATTGGAGCTGCTGCCTGGTTGCGGCGGTCAGCGCTTCTTCGGCGTACCCTTGCAGCAACTCGTCTACGGTGACAGGTTCCGGCGTGCTGACCAGTTCCGGGAATACCTGCTCCAATTCCTGAGCCAGAACACCGAGGTGCTTCTCGCCGGTTTGGGCCCCCAGAGACCGGGCCGTTTCATTCCATCGGTAGGAGATGGCCCTGACCCGATCGAGCTTGTCGAGGACTCCGGAAAGAGGCTGCACATCCGTTTTGAGTCGTTCATCTGACCCCTGATACGATCCGGTGCAATAGATATTCCCGGCGACATGTAGCTTCTGAGTCGGAGAGGTCGTACCGATGCCCACCTTGCCTTCATCAATCTTCATGAAGACGGTGCCGCTTTTGGTTTGGAAGAGGAACCCGCCGCTTCCCGAGGTACCGTCGTCATCGGTCTCGAAGACGATGCCACCGCCCCCGGTGTTCTCGTCTTGCTCGCTGCGGATGTGGGCATTCAGATCATTGACCCACATCTCCAATTGTTGGTTCGGAGACTCGGGGCCCCAACGACTGATGAGGAACTTCTGATTTCCCGAAGCCGTATCGACCGCGACGGTGCCATCGACCTGGAATTTGACGAGAGGATTCGTGGTCCCGATGCCGACGTTGCCGTTATTGAGTATGTTAAAGGCGTTTGCAGTGCCGACCGTGGATACGTTTATGTTGGAATTCGCGTGTGTGGTCCTGATCTGGAATGCATCCGTGCCGGAAAAGAAACCCAACTGACCCTTTACGGCCGCGCCATCCTGAGAGAAGGTCAGGGAAGGCTGGAAATCTTCTCGGGTGTTATTCGTATCTGCCTCAATTAGCAGATCCACGCTGCTCGTGGTGCCGCCGGAGACGACAAGCTTTGAATTGGGGCTCGCCGTCCCGATCCCGATGTTGCCATTTGACTCGCGAACAACCGAATCGGTCAGACCCGTGCTGGTGAACTTGGGAATGTAGTTGGCTGTGCCCTGGATGCCTGAGTACAGCGTATACGGCGTGGGCGTCAACTCGTGGCGGGGGGTCAGGGTCGTGTAGGCGCCGGTCTCGGTGCCGGGACGGACGGCGATCTGCAGCCAACGGGCGTCGCCCGTGAAGATGCCCGCGCCAAAATCCAGGGTCGTGGTGAAGTAACCGTCCGTGACGCTGAGGTTGTCCTTGACCGCGGCGCTGCCGACCTGGCTTCCGGCGGTGGCGGCGTCGAACAGCTTGAACTCGAAGTCATACGGGACGCTGGGCGGACTGCCGCCCGAGGTGAACCGGCCCTGGTACGTGAACGCGGTGCCCAGGGGTGTGGCCCAGAGACGTGGTTGCCCGACGGACAGAAGGATAACCACAAGGACCGGCAAACCTATTGATCTCGCTCTACCCATCATCGTGCTGCCTTTCAAAAGAGGTCCACTGTATCCTCGTCGTGGTGAATCGTTCGTCACAGATCCGACAGCATCCTGTTCCGTGCTGTATGAGTCGCAGGGTATGCGGAAGGCGACATGAAACTGCCCCTTCTGCCGGTTCGTGCATTGTTTGGATAGGGTAGTTCCCCGTGAGGAAGGCCCCGAAGGGTTCAGGAGGACTATCATGAAGAACTGGCGGAGTCAGGCCCACGTGACGTGGGAGTGTCAGTGCCACGTGGTGATTGTACCGAAATATCCCAACCAGCAGACCGACGCCGCCGGCAACCGCACCCGGCTGACCTACCCGGACGCCAACTACGTCAGCTATGAGTACGACCAGTTGAACCGTCTGACGGTGGTGCGCGATGACGCAAACACGCCTCTGGCGGCCTACGCCTACGACAGCCGCTCCCGGCGCACGGCCTTGGCGTATGCCAACGGGGCTTATGCGACCTACGATTATGATGTCGCCAGCCGGCTGTTATGTCTTGACAACCAGACGAACAACGGCCAGCATAAGTACAGCTACGGCTATGACTATGTGGGCAATCGCATGAACATGCTGGTCACCGACAGCAGCGGGACGAGATCGCACGTGTACGCGTACGACCGGACCTACCAGATCACGGAAGTCAACTATCCGGCCGATTTGGACTACCTGGCCACGGACACCGAGTTCAATTACGACCCCGCCGGCAACCGCACCAGCGTGATCGACGGCAGCGGCACGACCAACTACACGGCCAACAACCTCAACCAGTACACCGCTGCCGGGGGCACCAGCTTCTCGTACGATAGCAGCGGCAACATGACCCATGACGACAACTTCGCCTACGGCTACGACCCCGAGAACCGTCTGGTCGAGGTCAAGAAGTCCGGCTCCCTCCCGCCCCTGACCTTGGCGGAGGCGGTGGAATTGCCCCTAACCTTCACCACCGGCGGCGACGCCAACTGGTCCGGCATCTACGCGGGCGCGTGCCAGGGCGGCGACTGTGCCGAAAGCGGCAACCTGGCCGAGGACCAGGAATCCTGGCTGGAAGCCTCGATCGAAGGTCCGGGCACGCTGAAGTTCTGGTGGAAAGCCCCGGGCGAAAGCGGCAACACGCTGGAATTCCGCCTCGACAGCCAGCTTTCCGCCAGTATCAACAATGAGGACGATTGGCAGGAGGTGACCCGTACGATCGCCGGCGCCGGCCCGCACACCCTGCGCTGGACCTACAGCCGCGGCGCCGAAGACGGGCGCGGCTACGTCGATTACCTCCAGTGGACGGGGACGATGCCATTTGTGCCGGAGCCCGATCCCAACGACTGGAAAGTCCTCACATACACCTACGACGCCAGCGGCCGCCGGATTGCCAAGACCTACGATGGCGACGTGATCCTCAAGTACGTCTACGACGCGGACCATTGCATCGCGGAGTATGACGCGGCTGGGAACCTGCATCGCAAGTATGTCTATGGGCCCGGTGTGGACCAGCCGATCAGCATGACCGAAACCGCGGGTAGCTACGGTGGCACGTACTACTACCATTTCGACGCCCTGGGTAGCGTCGTGGCTCTGACCGATGCGGACGCCAACACGGTCGAGGTCTGCGAGTACGATGTCTATGGTCGGGTAGGGGCCACGGACGCGAACCACCCGAACCGCTTCCTGTTCACGGGCCGGGAGCTCGACAAGGAAACCGGCCTCTACTATTACCGCGCCCGCTACTACAACCCTCAGATCGGCAGATTCCTCCAGACCGATCCGGTCGGTTACAGCGCGGGGATGAATTGGTACGTCTATTGTGGCAACAACTCGACCAATGGCGTAGATCCGAGCGGATTGAAATGGGAAGACTCATCCGTTAGGATCATCTTCTATGATAGCGACGAAAGAGCAGACTCCTGGGCGGCTAGCGACCCGTTCTGGGATGTCAGGATCGACATAAGCGGAAGGGCTGCCCAAAAGGCGGGTTACCGCAATAGTGCAGAGTACATTAAGGCCATCTGCGATGGGAATGCACTGAAGGACATTATAATGGCGCAGATGCCAGACTGCGAGTGGCGCACCAGCGGCAAGATCTACGACCGGGATGCCACCACGATTGAGGGCGTCTGGATCCTTGGACATGGTAGCACGTTCGGCGACGATCCAAGGACCGGCCAGTCAAATTCGCTGCTCTGGTCGTCGACGGAGTACGCGGACATGTTTGCGGGACTTGGACAGGCTCTGAACAGGAACGATGGGGGCGGGGCTCCCATTCACTTGAGATCTTGCTCGCTTGATGGACAGCAGGCACTTCACAAGGCGCGTGCTGCCGCCATCGCGAGCGGGCACGAAGTGACCGTCGCCCTTGGGGATTTGGTCGTGGACAATGGTCTTAATCCGCTCATTTGGGGGGATGCCCCGTGGTATTGCACTAATGGATTCGCGAAAGTCACGCCGACCGTCAACGCAGACGGGTCTGTCTCTACGTCAAGTCGCTTCTATCGTGGGTACGAGGCAACGGTAAACAGAGCAGGACAGGGGGCGTGCATAAGCCCGGATCTTCCCGTTAGTCAGAATTCGATACGCTTATATTGAGAATCGTGTGGTGACAATGACAACATCGCGCTGTCCCATGGCAGATACCGAAGGAGCCGAAGATGTCAATGACATGCGCCATGCGGTACCTAAGAGACGTTGCCCGACGTTCCGTATGCCTCATCCGAAGGGACCCTGTTGCTGCCGTGGGGGTATTGTTCGCAGCGATCCTAAGCCTGTGTCTCGGTTGCCGCCCGAAGCCTCCTGACCTCACCACCTGTACGCGTATTGAACTTCAGTATCGCGCTGGAGCGCTCAACTATTTCTTTCCACACTCACCCTGGCAGACAAGCGTCCTGACCCGAGAAGAAAGGGAATACATAAGATCTTACGACACTTGGACGGTGACTGATCGAGAGCAAATCAAGGCTTTTGCGTACCGGATTGGCCAGGGCACTTACGGAGGGTGGGTTGTGGGTACGACAGAAATCCGCGCCAGCATCGTCGGCTATCAGCGCAGCGGCCGTAAGATACGGTTCTCTGTAACTGGGGGCCCCAACATAATCACCGGCAGGCGTCTCTTCTCATACGCGCCGCTTGGCCTGAGCTTGGCGAGTCTCGATCCCCCGGGGATCAAGCGTCTGCAGGCAAGGTGGAAATGTGCAGAGAACGTGTGCGCCCTGATCTGTCGCGCCCTTTGGCCAAACAGGCGGGATCCCCGTCCGCATCTGGATCCCAACCAGTGGTGTGACACAGTTGTGCGGCATTCTCGGAGACCATACATCATCCATGAGGATTTGGACAAAGAGAAGGAACGCATGAATCCCGACACGAGCGTAAGACGGTGGTTTGTCTGCCCGAGCGTACATGCGGCCGCCGATGAGAACGATGCGTCGAGCCAGACCACGATCACTTGGACGTCCGATTACGCGATGAACTCCAGTTGCCGAGAGGATTCGCCCAACGATGTGGTCTTGCTCTTTGAATCCAAGGCGGGCTGGAACCAACACGGCGGACCCGAGCTATTCACGTTCGACAACCACGATCCCAAGGGTGGCTTGGTCCTTCTGAATGACGGCGCGGTGAAGTTCATCCGTACCGAAGAAGAGTTGAGGCAG
>JALORE010000393.1 GCA_025459125.1 Planctomycetota bacterium
AGCGGACAACTGCCAACTGACAACTGTCAACCGGCAACTCCCCTTGAGAGGCGACAGGGTGGCAGCGGCAGGCGGAGTCTTCGGAGCTTGCCGATGGCGGCTTCCCTGCGCGAGGGGCCATCGCCAAGGCCTGCGGCCTTGACGATGCCACCTGGAACCCAGAGTTTTAGGCTGGGCAGAGTACTACCGGCTCACCAGGAGAACCGAGCATGACACAGTTCAAAGGCGTTTGCGTCGGCGCGGGATACTTCAGTCACTTCCAGTATGAGGCCTGGCAGCGGATTCCGGAAGTGACCATCACAGCCCTGTGCAACCGCGATCCCGGGCGGGCCCGGACAATCCTGGACAAGTTCGGCATCGCCCGGCACTACACGGACTACCGCGCGATGCTGGAAAAGGAGAGGCCCGACTTCGTGGATGTCATCACGCCGCCGCCGACGCACCTGGAGATGTGCCGGATCGCGGCGGACCTGGGTGTGCATGTCATCTGCCAGAAGCCGCTGGCCCCAACCTTCGCAGAGGCTCAGCAAATCGTCGCATCCACGACGCGGGCGGGCATTCGCTTCATGGTGCATGAGAACTGGCGTTTCCAGCCCTGGTACCGGGAAATCAAGAAGCTGCTGGCGGCCGGCACGATCGGCAATCAGATCCACGTGATGAGCTTCCGCTCGCGGATGGGCGACGGCTGGGGCGAGAACGCCTACCTGAACCGCCAGCCCTATTTCCGGGAGTACCCGCGCCTGCTCGTCTACGAGAACGGCGTCCACTTCATCGACACCTACCGCTACCTGGCCGGCGAGATCAGGCGGGTGTACGCCGTGCTCAAGAAGCTCAATCCTGTGATCCAGGGTGAGGATTTCGCCACCGTGGTCTTCGAGTTCGAGTCCGGCGCCACGGGTCTTTGGGACGCGAACCGCTACAATGAGAGCAACTATCCGACCCCCCGCTACACCTTCGGCGAGTTCCTCGTCGATGCCAACGGCGGCTCGATCCGCCTGTACAACGACGGCCGGCTCACCATTCAGCGCCTGGGCGAGCGGGAGACGGACCACCCCTATCATCACGAGAACCGCAACTTCTCCGGCGACTGCTGCTACACGACCCAGCGTCACTTTATCGACCGCCTGCTCGACGGCGGCGAATTCGAAACGAACGGCCCGGACTACCTGCGGACCCTGACCGTGCAGGACGCGGTCTACGCTTCCGCCGCACTTGGGAGCCCCCAACTCATCCAACCGCGTTGAGGCGAAAGGAGAAAAGTATGTTGCGAGTCACCGGTCTGCTGATCGTTCTCACCGCCAGCTGGCAACCGCTGCCCGCCGGCGCCAGCGCCGGGAGTACGCAGGAAACGGTGGGAGTCAGGCAACTCGTTGTTCAGAACAAGTATCTGAACCTACCCGTCAAGAACGGAGCCGCCAAGCGCCAGATGAGCATGGTTGTCGATGGGCAGACGGTGCGCGAGTTCACGATCGAGCTGGCGGACGGCACACCGGACTTCTGGGTGTTCCTGGATGTGAGCCTGTTCCAAGGCAAGACCGCCACGCTGCGCGTGGAGCCCCCCGCCCGGCTGGAGGCCGTCCAGCCCAGTGATAGGATCGAAGGCGCCGGGGATCTCTACCGGGAGAAGCACCGCCCGCAGTTCCACTTCTCCTCCCGCCGGGGCTGGAACAACGACTCGAACGGACTGGTGTTCTATAAGGGCGAGTACCACCTCTATTACCAGCACAATCCCTACGGCTGGAGTTGGGGCAACATGCATTGGGGCCATGCCGTCAGCACGGACCTGGTCCACTGGACGGAGCTGCCGATGGCCTTGTATCCGCAGAAGTTCGGAGACTGGTGCTACTCCGGCAGCGCCGTGGTGGACAGCAACAACACCGCCGGCTTCAAGACCGGCGTGGAAGATGTGATTGTCGCGGCGTACACGAGCACGGGTCGCGGCGAGTGCCTCGCGTACAGCAACGACCGGGGCCGCACGTTCACCGACTACCCCGGCAATCCGGTCGTCACGCACAAAGGCCGCGATCCCAAGGTCTTCTGGTATGGGCCGGGCCGGCACTGGGCCATGGCGGTGTACGACGAGCGGGACAAGTCACGCGGCATCAGCTTCTATAGCTCGACCAATCTCAAGGATTGGCAATTCGGCAGCCGGATCGACGGTTTCTACGAGTGTCCCGAGCTCTTCGAGCTGGCCGTGGACGGCGATCGGGACAACCGCAAATGGATCGTCCACGCCGCCGACGGCGACTACGTCATCGGGCGTTTCGACGGCAAGACCTTCACCCCCGAGTCCGCCAAGCTGCGGTGGAGCTATGGCAACTGCTTTTATGCGTCCCAGACGTTCAACGGTCTGCCGCCGGAGGACGGCCGGCGCATCCAGATCGCCTGGGGCCGGATTCCGACGCCGGGCATGCCGTTCAATCAATGCATGCTGTTCCCCTGCGAGTTGACGCTGCGCACGACGGAAGAAGGAACCCGCATGTTTGCCGCGCCGGTGCGGGAAATCGCGACGCTTCATGAGCAAACGCAGCGTTGGACGGATGAGGTCCTGACGCCCGACAGCAACCCGCTGGCGGGTATCCGCGGTGACCTCTTCCACATCCAGGGCCAGTTTGAGATCAGCCGTGCCCGCAGCCTTCAGTTGGTGATCCCGGGCGTGCCCATCACCTACGATGCGACAAAGCAGGAATTGTCATGTCAGGGCAAGACCGCTCCCCTGAAACCGGCCGATGGGACGATCGCGCTGGAAGTCCTGGTGGATCGGACCTCCCTGGAGATCTTCGGCAACCGCGGCCGGGTCTATATGCCGATCGGTGTGATCCCGGCAGACGGCGACCAGTGCCTCCGCCTCCTGGCGGAAGGCGGCACCGCCCGGATTCGCTCGCTGGAAGTCCACCAACTGCGCTCGGCCTGGAGGTAGAGGAAGACCGGGTGCCATGTCTACGCCTCGTAGACATGCCTGACGTCTTGGGTCGGCCACGCCTGCGCAAAGCCGTAGGCATGACACCCGGCGCTCGGCCTGGGAGGAGCAGCTCTTCCACACGGACTCGGTGCGGGCGGGGTGGCATCGTCAAGGCCGAAGGCCCTGGTTTGTAGTGTACCCATAAGGGCATATTCAGGGTAACGCCTGACGGCGTCACTACGAACAGACTCCGCTTGCCGATGCCACCCGCCATTTCAGGCTGGACCTGGTGGCAGGAGTTGTCCGTCGGGCGCAACTGTGGTATGCTCACCGCGTGCATCCCGGTGCGGCGGCACGGTCGCCGCCGTCGAAACCGTAAGTGACATGAATGGGCAGGGACAATGAAGACGCGGGGATTCCTGTTGCGAAGCGCGATCGTGGCGGCGTTGGGGGGACTGCTCTTCGGGTTCGACACGGCGGTGATCTCGGGCGCCGAGCAGACGTTGCAGGAGATGTTCGCGGCCACCTATGCTTCCCTGGCCGCCAGCCTGGAGCATCTCGGCTTCTTCGGCAAGCACGTCCTGGGCAAGGTGGGATTCTGGCACGGCTGCACGACGGCCAGCGCCTTGATCGGCACGATTCTCGGGGCCGCTCTGGCCGGCAAACCTGCGGATGTGTTCGGCCGCCGTAAGACCCTGTCTGGGCTGGCGGTCCTGTACTTCGTCTCGGCCGTCTGGAGCGCCCTGGCCTGGGACTGGTGGTCCTTTGTCATCGCGCGCTGGATCGGCGGACTGGCCGTCGGAGGGTCTTCGGTCGTCGGGCCGATCTACATCGCCGAGATCTCTCCGGCCCGCAGTCGCGGCCGGCTGGTAGCCCTGTTCCAATTCAACATCGTGTTCGGCATTCTCCTGGCCTTCCTGTCCAACTACATCCTGGGCCTCCTGAACCTCGGAGAGGTCGAATGGCGCTGGATCTTCGGGGTCGAGGCCTTTCCCGCCGCCGTCTTCCTCCTGCTGCTGCCGGGCAATGCCCCCAGCCCGCGCTGGCTGATGGCACAAGGTCGTACCGAGGAAGCACGCACGGTGTTGCAGCGCCTCGGCACCGACAACGTCGAGGCCGAGCTCCGGGCGATCCGGGAATCGATCGACCTGGACCACCACCACGTCCGGGAGCCCCTCTTCCAGCGGAAGTATCTGACGCCGATCCTGCTGGCCTTTGCCATCGCGGCCTTCAACCAGCTTTCCGGGATCAACGCGTTGCTGTACTACTCCCAGCGCATCTTCGAGATGGCCGGGGCCAGCGCCGATCTCGCTCGCCTGCAGAGCGTGATCGTGGGTGCGACGAACCTGGTCTTCACGATGCTGGCGTTGACGATCATCGACCACTTCGGGCGCAAGCGGCTCATGCTCGTCGGCTCCCTCGGCTATATCGTCAGCCTGAGCACGGTCGCCTGGGCGTTCTACACCGACCACGGCGGCACGATCGTCCTGGCCAGTTTCATGCTCTTCATCGCCGCGCACGCCTTCGGCCAGGGCGCCGTCATCTGGGTCTTCATCAGTGAGATCTTCCCCAACCGGGTCCGCGCCCGCGGGCAGGCCCTGGGCTCGTTCACGCATTGGTTCATGTGCGCCGCCATCGCCTGGACCTTCCCGATGTTCGCCGAGCGCACCGGCGCCCACGTGTTCGCCTTCTACGCGGCCATGATGGTCCTGCAACTGTTCTGGGTGATCGTCCTCATGCCGGAGACCAAGGGAGTGCCGCTCGAAGCGATCCAGCGCCGGTTCGCCATCGAGTAGCCCCCAAACGCGGCCGGACAGAACAGACCAGGGCCACCCGACGCGCGCCACGATCGGGCACGTTCCCCATCTGAACGCTCTCGCAAGGGACAGCATCCTCCCTCAGTATCACCGCCTCCCCGAGTGTCCAGAGGAGGAAGTGCTTGCTATAGTCTTCGGGCGTCTCTCTGGCAGGCTGCCGGGCCGCCAGCCTCAGGCACTGTGGGCTCCCCGGGAGCGTCGGAACCGTGCAGCCTGTCAACCTTGCCCCGCCCTTTTCGCAGCAAGATGATCGAGTTGTTCCCGGCTCAAAGCAACGGGGCAAGCACCGCCGCCAACTGGCTCTTGGTCCTCGTTCCGACCAGTTTCTGCTTCATCTGGCCCGCCTGGAACGTGATGAACGTCGGGATGGCCGTGATCCCATAGCGGGCATTGAGCGTCGGGGCCGTATCCACG
>JALORE010000127.1 GCA_025459125.1 Planctomycetota bacterium
GGGATTTAACCAGATCGCGGGCGCTTTGTCAAATACTACGATCCCCCGCGCCAGGTGCAATCGAATTGGAAAAGGGGACATTCTACTTTTCAGTCAGCCCCGAAAGCGAGTAGGATGAAAAAGTAGAATGTCCCCTTTTCTCCCGGGTCGCGGCGTCGAGGCCTCGTCAGTGCGCGGGGAAGACCTGCGGGACCGGCTTGTCCACCGGATGGGGCCGGACTGCAGGTTCCGGAGGGGCGGATGGTTCGCTCTTCGGCTTTGGCGCCGGCGCCGCAGAACTGCCCGGTCGCGAGCCTGGCTCGGCGGCGGGCCTGGGCTGGGACATGCCTGGGGCTGGTAGCCCTGGTTGGGCTGGATTGGCGCAGGGTAGACCGGGGCCTGGTAGCGGTTGGGCCAGTACGGATAAGCCGGCGGCACGATGACCGGACCGTAAAGGTAAGGGCCAAAGGCCGGCACGTATACCGGCACGGCGGGAAACGGGCTCGCCACGTGCAAGCCGGGGCCCGGGTGCGGGTACACCGGTTGGGCATAGGGACCGTACACCCGGCTGTGCACGACCGTACCGGAACCTACGTACAGTTGCTGGCCTTGCACACAGGCCACGAACGCCGCCACGATCAGCGGGCCGGTTGCCCAGCGAAACACAGTTCTAACTGCCATAACACACCTCCGTCTGGAACCGCCCTGCATTCAATGAGATTATACGCGATCGAACGCCAGCTGTGCAGCCCCCGCGGTGGGAGATTCCTGATACGGCGGTTGCGGCGTGCGGGTACCGGGTGGCAGCGGCAAACTTGCTTTGCCGATGGTTCTACGAATGCGCTCCAACCATCGGCAAGCTCCGAAGAGGGCTCCCAAACGCGATCCATCGCGTTTGGGGTCCCCGTCCCCGCTCGCCTCCTGGGATGCACAGGTCGCGGGAACGGTCGTGCGAAGACGCACGACGGAGGGGGCGAACGGGGACGTTCGCCCCACGCGGAGGCATGAATCTGCCGCTGGATGCCGGCCGCACCCCCGGACAAGGCGGCGTCGGTTTGTGGCTTGACAGGCCGGCGGGGACCGTCTACCCTTGTGCGTCCCTGTGAGCCGATATCGTGACCAGCGCATGAATGAGGATGCACTCTGTATGGCCTCGCTCTTCCTCACGAAGCCCGTTGAGGGGCTGATCGCCGAGACGCAGGAGGGCAGCCGTTCGCTCCGGCGGGTCCTGGGCCCGATCGACCTCATTGCGCTGGGAATCGGGGCGACCATCGGCGCGGGTATCTTTGCGACCATCGGCACGGCAGCGGCGGGTGACACCTTCCGCCCCGGCGCGGGACCGGCCCTGATCGTGTCGTTCGTCTTGACCGCGATCGTGTGCGCTTTCACCGGCCTGTGCTATGCCGAGTTGGCGTCGCTGGTGCCCATTTCCGGCTCGGCGTACACGTTCACCTATGTCACGTTGGGCGAGATCGTGGCCTGGATCATCGGCTGGGACCTGATCATCGAGTACGCCATCGGCAACGTCGCGGTGGCGATCTCCTGGGCCAACTACTGCCACACGCTGCTGGCCGGCTTGGGGATCGATCTGCCGCGCTGGCTGACGGTGGACTACCGCACGGCCGCCCAGAAGATGCCGGAGGTGATCGCCGCGGCGCCCCACCTTCTCGGCATTCCGATCGTCTTCAACCTGCTGGCGATCGGCATCGTGGCGCTGCTGTCCGTGGTTCTGGTGTGGGGCGTGCGGGCCTCCTCGCGGGCCACCACCATCATGGTCCTGATCAAGCTCCTTGTATTGGGCCTGTTCGTCCTGGTGGGCCTGCGTTTCGTGCGGCCGGAGAACTGGCAGCCCTTCGCGCCCAACGGCTTCGCGGGGATTGCCGCCGGCGCGGCCATTGTGTTCTTCGCCTACATCGGTTTCGACGCGGTCTCGACCTGTGCGGAAGAGACACGCCGGCCGGGCCGGGACCTGCCCATCGGGATCCTCGGCTCGCTGGCTGCCTCCACGCTGATCTACGTGGTGGTCGCCGTCGTCTTCACCGGACTTGTGCCGTTCCCGGCGCTGCAGCAGATGACGGCCTCCGACCAGGCGGAGCCGTTGACCGCGGCTCTGCAATACGTGGGCCGTTCCGATTTGACGGTCGGCCTCGTGGCGTTCGGCTCGGTCGTCGCGCATACCGCGGTGCTCCTGGTCTTTCAACTCGGCCAGGCGCGGATCTTCATGGCCATGGCTCGGGATGGCCTATTGCCGGCGTCGCTGGCCCGGGTCCACCCGCGTTTTCGTACGCCGCATGTCGCGACCATCCTGACGGGCATTGGTGTGGGGATCCTGGCCGCCGTCTCCAACATCGACGAAATGGTCGATCTCACGAACATCGGCACGCTTTTCGCCTTCCTGCTGGTCTGTGTCGGCGTCTCGATCCTGCGCTTCAAGGCTCCGGATCGCCCGCGTCCCTTCCGCGTGCCGTTCGGCCCGCTCCTGATCCCCGGCCTGGGCGCCCTTTTCTGTCTCGGCATGATCGCGCACCTGCCGCGGACATCCTGGATTCGCTTTGGCCTGTGGCTGGCCGCGGGCCTCGTGGTCTATGTCCTCTACGGGTACCGCCGCTCCCACCTCCGCGCCAACGGCGCCCGTCCCTCCCCGACTCCGACGACGGATCCCTCGTAGGGGGGTGTAGGGCGCCATCTTACGCTCTTACGCGCACACTGCCAACGATGGTGGCAAGGGTGACGCACGCGTCGCCCCTGCTACGGCGCGGCCGACCGGATCACCTTGATCGTGTCGATATAGATCAGGCCGGCGCCGCCCTGGACCGGATGGGCCCGGTTGCCGATGCCGATGACGAGCTTCCTGACCGCGGCGGCGTTCACGCCGAACTGGCTGAGCGGAATACGCCATTGGTTCCATACCGTTGCGGTCAGGATCCCCGGATCGGAGCTGATCACGAAGCCGCCCTTGCCCGTCTGGTCCACGAGCCCGATGTAAAGCGGCCGGCTCGCGTCGTTGCGGCTCTTGCCCCGGACGAACAGCACCAGCGTATCGCCGCCGTGGGTCGTCCAGTCCTGCGGGGGCGACCATTCACGCTCGGCCTCGCTGTAGAAGGGCGGCAGCACGTTGTTGTAGTCCAGCGGCATCGACTGGCCGCCGCCTTGGACGATCACCTGCTCGGTGAAGGGAACGTCCGTGTAGCCGACGACGGAGCCGTTGTTGTTGACCCAGCCGTCGAGCCAGGTGTCATAGATGTAGTTCTCCTCGGTGCCCGTGTAGCTTTCGAAATCGTCCACCACGAGGAAATCGGCGGTGGTGAAGCTCCAGACGTTCCCCGGCCACGGGCGGTTCGAGGCGGCGTCGTTGACCTCGTCCACCCGCCAGTAATAGGTCGTGTTCCAGGCAAGGGGACCGGGGTCGAAGGTGACCTCATTCGATGCCAGACGCGTGACAGGCGCCGTGCGGTTCGCCACCCCCTCGGCGCGATGACTGAAATAGACTTCATGTCCGGCGGCGCGGTCGCCGCCGGTCCAGTGCAGCACGATGGACTGGGGTACATCGACCGCCCCGTTCGGCGGATACGGTGTGGCCGCCCCTAGCGGCAACTGGAGCGGGCCGGCGGGGATGATCTGCCGCACGAGCGAGGGGCTTTCCCAGGCGAGCTGCGCCACGGCGCCCCCGGTGTTGTCGTACCACTCCATCACCAGCCGGTAGGTCTGGCCGGCGACGAGGTTCACCTGGGCCCGGTTCTCGGTCGTGCTGTGATCCGTCCAGTTGTTGATGATCCGCCGGCCGTCGAGGAACAGGCGCACGCCGTCGTCACTGGTCGTGATGAAGGTGTAGGTCTCGGTCCGCGGCGCCTCCAGGACAGCGGTCCAGCGGGCGGAGACGTTGTCCCTCAGGGGAGCGGCCACCACGCCTTCGCCCCAGGCGTGATCGATCGCGGTCTCGTTCTGCGTCAGGACGGGGGCGCCGGCCAGGGCCGTGCCGTTGAAGTACTGGGCCTGGGCCCCGCCGCCCGGGCCGAGCGTGGTGAAACTCCAGACCGGGCCGGTCTGTTTCGTACCGCCGGCCTCGACCTCGTCCACGCGCCAGTAGTAGGTCGTGTTGGACAGCAGCGCGCCCGGCGCATGCGTGGTGATGAGCTGGTTGCCTTTGAAGGTCCCGGCCGCGCCTTGGGCCACGTCGTCCCGGCGGGGCCCGAGGTAGACATCGTGCGACACGGCCGCGGCCGCCGCCGACCAGCTCAGCGTCGGGCCCTGGGGATCGACCCACTTGGCTCCGTCCCAGGGACTGGGCTGATACGCCGTCAAGGGCGCCGTCGTGAAGCGCCAGAGGTCGCCCGGGTACACCGTGCCGGCGGCGTCGATCTCATCCACGCGCCAGGAGTACGTGACACCCGGCTCGAAGCCCGGGACATGAAAATACATGGGGACGGGCAAGCGGGCGAAGACCTGGTCCGCCGCGGTCAGCTTCGGGCTCTTGCCAAGATAGACGTTGTGGAGCACCGCGGTGTCGCCCGGGGTCCACCGCAACAGCGGCATCAACAGATCGAGGGCCTGCAGCGTGCCATGGGCGTTGTTGTCCCACTCGCCGGCGGCGATCCGTTGGCCGTTATAGAACTCTTCGAACGTGTTCTGGTCCAGGTTGATCAGGAGCTTGATCTCGACCCAGCGGTCAAACACGATCTCGGTGGCCCCGGCAATGCCGCCGTGCCAGCAGGTGATGGCGCCGGTGGCCAGGTTGTACTGCGTCTGGATGGACCAGTCGTTGGTGCCGTTGTCGACGTAGGTGTTCAGCAGGATGAAATCGCTGATGCCGGTGCCGTCGGAAGGGATGTACTGACGGGCCGAGAGGATATACTTGCCGCCGGTCAGCTTGAACTCGTGCACGAGGTCCGACGAGCCGAGGATCTCGACCGCTTGGACGCCGCTGGCGGCGAATTTTCTGGACACCGGCGCCCCGGCGGCCGGGTCGTTGTTCCAGCCCTTCCATCCCCCTTTGCCGTGCAGCGGACCCGGCGCGTACGACTCGAAGCCCTCTTCGAAGACACTCGCCGAGGCCGCCACGGAGGCGCCCGCCACAGCCAGAATCACCAGGAGACATCTGAGCGTTTTCATGGTCCCTTCCTTTCGCGAAAGAGTTCTACGTCGTACGGCCGGAACCGTGACGGCGCCGTCACGGCCCCGGTGCGCCCGGTGGGGGCATGGCCGGTCCCGGGGTGTTGGGATCAACCGGCGCGACCGGCACCGCCCGCAGAGCGAGTGTCGCGACAGTCGCCTGGACGACCCGGGTCGCGAAATCATAATCGTACGTGACGCCGCTCGGACTGTTCGCGTCGTTGGCCAGGGCATCGCTGGCGTCCTCGGACGAATGATAGTAGCTGTTGCTCCCGCGGTACCAGATCTCCGCGGCGGTGTTTTCGATCGCCACGAACGCAGGATAGCCGGCCCAAAGGAACGGGCCGTGGTCCCCGACGTCCCAGCGGAGGGGATAATGGCTGTTCGCGTCGATCACCAGGGCGGGGACGTAGGTTGCCGCCGCCTTCTCGAAGACCTCCAGCCACGCGGTGCAGTGGGGCGCCTCCAGGGTCTCGACATCCAGGTCCGCGGGTTCCAGCGCATGGGTGTCCCACGCGGGTCGCAGGATCATGTCGAGGTTGATCACCCCGGCGATGTTCGCGTCCGCCGGCAGAGCCAGGACATACTCCAGGCTGCCTCTCATCCATTCCTCCTCGGCATTGAAGGCGATGAAACGCAGGGTGGACTGGAAGCGGTACCGGGTCAGCACGCGCGCCGCTTCCAGCAGGCCTGCGGTACCCGAGGCGTTGTCATCGCCGCCGGGACGCTCGCCCGCCGGCGTCGTGTCATAGTGGGCACAGACGATGTAGATCTCCTCGGGGGTGGCGACACCCGGCCATTGGGCTACGACGTTCCGGTAGAGGCCCTGGACCGAAACCTCCAGGCCCAGGGCTGAGAGTCGATCGCCCAGATAGAGGCAGGCCTCCCGGTTGCCGAGCGTTCCGCCGCCGGCCCAGCCGTCCCGATTGCGGTAGCCCTGGTCGTAGCCCGGGCCGCCGTAGAAACCCAGGCCCATGTTCTCGATCGTGCGTTGGAAGGTGCGATACTGCTCCGCGGAGACTTCGTCCACCATGTCTCGCACGAGATCCGCGCGGGCCGGCACCCCAACCAGTACCAGGGCCAGCGGCAGCATCCACCCCATGCCGCACGCCATTCTGCCGGACCTGTTCGCGCTCTCGAGGGACACCCTGCTCATCCGCCACCTCATCCAGTTGCCTGACGACCCTCGTCCACGCTCCCGATCGCCAGGACTACCGTCATTATAGCACAGCGTGACACGAGGGGCAACCGTGTCGTGCCGGGTACCGGCTCGGAATGACAACCGGCGGCTGCGGCCGGGGTTCCTCCTGGTATTTCCGGCGTCAGGGTTCTACAATAAGAGCACAAATACGCGGCCACGAAAGGAAATCGACGATGCGCTACACGGACTGGAATGTGGCACTGCTGCTTGTGGGAGTATTGATTCCCCGGATGGGAACCCTGCACGCGGCCGAGTCGGTACAACGGAGGCAAGTCCCGGTCGTCGACGGCGTGGTCCAGCCGTGCCGGGCGGTGCGCCAGGCCCTGGCGGACGCCATGCAGTTCCTGAAAAGGGCCGACGGGGCCTACGTCCCCGGCCGGATCGACGGCGAATTGGCCGGTTACTTCACCCGTGCGCACGTGAACGAGGATGGCTCGCGTGCCGACCGCCAACTGGCCTTTCCCGCCCGCCAGCACGCCTACTTCATCTTCACGTTCTTGCGCTACCATGCCTCCGGCAGTGAGCGGGAATGGCTGCTCCGGGCCCGCGACCTCGCGGACTGGAACCTGGCTCATTCCACGCCGGCCGAGGCGGTGTATGCCGGTCTCCCTTGCTCGGTGTTCTCGAACGGAAAACCCGGCGGCTCGGGCGACAAGGACAGTATCGAGCCCGACAAGGGGGCTTTTCTCGGCAGCGCGTATCTCGCCCTGTACGAGGCCACCGGGGAGAAGAAGTATTGGGCCGGTGCCCGGGCCATCGCTCAAACGCTGGCTCGTTGTCAAAACCCGGATGGAAGCTGGCCGTTCCGCGTGGTCCCGCACAGCGGCCAGGTCCGCCAGGAATTCGGAGGCGCGCCGGTCTTCTTCGTGCAATTCTTCGAGGACGTGCTGCGCCACGAAAAGGAATCCTCCTTTCAGCAGGCTCATGACCGCGCCCTGCGCTCAATGCTGGACCGCAACGTCGAACGCAATCTCTGGGGTACCTACCACGAGGACATCGGGCCCAAGCCGGAGGATTACCTCTCGGCGGAACCCATGTCGTTCACCGCCGTGTACCTGTTCCGCCATGCCGCGGCACATCCGGAGTACCTCGACATGGGACGCCGCGTTCTGGCGCGGATGGAGGAACGCCTGGTGCATACCGAGGGACATCCCGCGGCCCCGGCGCCGGCGGTGTCCGAGCAGGCGGGGTTCGAGCACATGATGCCCGGCCACACGGCCCGGTACTGCCTGGCGCTGGCCGCCCTCTACGCGATCAGCGGTGACGAGCAGGTGAAGAAGAAGGCGCTGTCGGGCATCCACGCCCTGACTTACATGCAGTCGGAAGCCGGGCTCTTCCGGACCTTCTTCCAGCTCCGCCACGAGAAGAAGCCGGGTGCCAGGAGGCCCGATTGGTACTCCCAGCATCTCTATACGGTCTGCCACGTGCTCGAAGCCTTGCCCGTCCTGAGCACGCCTCGGCCCTCGGCCCTGCGAACCGGGATTTCTCCTGGACCGGGGCCCCGCGATCCGCTAAAATAGTAAGCGGAGTGCTGCTATCGACGAAAGGGTGATCGGATGGGCCGACGTCGCGGGTTCACGCTGATCGAGCTTCTGGTGGTGATCGCCATTATCGCCGTATTGATGGCGATTCTCATGCCGTCGCTGTCGCGCGTGCGGAAACAGGCGCGGGCCGTAGTCTGCCAGGCGCATCTGAAGCAATGGGGCCCCGTCTGGTCGATGTACTGCGAGGACAACCAGGGCTATTTTCATAATCGGATCTCCATCTGGCCGCAGGTGGTGCGGCCGTACTGCCGCGAGCCCGAGATTCGCTTCTGCCCGATGGCGATCCAACTCTACAGCCAGGGCGGCCGGTGGGGTTACGGCGCCTGGGAGTTGGGCGACATGAGCGGCAGCTACGGACTGAATCAGTGGGTCCTGAATGTGCCGAAGACCAGTGTGGAGGGCCGGCGCGCGCCGGAGAACATGTGGCGGACCCCGAACGTGGACGGCGGGAACTACATCCCGCTGTTCCTGGACTGCGCCACGATCGGCGCCACGGTCTGGCCCGAGGATGATCCCCCCGACTATGACGGCCAGTACTGGCCCTACACCGGCAACAACATGGACGAGATGCGGCGGGTCTGCGTGAACCGGCACGATGGCGGCATCGGCGTGCTGTTTCTGGATTACAGCGTCCGCAAGGTCGGCCTGAAGGAGCTGTGGACGTTGAAGTGGCATCGCCTGTACAACACCGGGGGCTTCTGGACCAAGGCCGGCGGGGCCGAGCCGGAAGACTGGCCGCGCTGGATGCGGCTGTTCAAGGATTACTGAGGGGCAGTACCGCGTGTGAATAGAGCTTGAGCGTGCGGCTCTGGAAGTTCGATAGCAGTTGGGCATCTGGAGGAAGGAGAACGATCATGTGCAGCAGACTGGTTGGCTTGGCTTCCTGGGTTCTCGTTCTGTTGCTGGTCCTGACGACCGTCGCGGCGGCGGCGGACCCCGTCGGCTGGTGGCGGCTGGACGGCAACGCCGAGGATAGCTCCCGCAACAACAATCACGGCACGCTCGCGGGTGGCCCGACGTGGGCGGCCGGCAAGATCGCCGAGGCACTGAGTCTCGACGGGGTCGACGACCAGGTCGATTGCGGCAACAATCCGAGTCTGAATATCACCGGGCCGATGACCATTTCGGCCTGGGTCTATCCGACCGGACCCGGGAGCGGCACGCTGCCCCGCATCATCGACAAGTCCAACGGCACCGGCGGCGCCGATCCGGGCTACAAGCTCTACCTGCGGCCGACGAGCTATATCTTCACCCTCAGCGCCGGCGGCGTCTACTTCAACTCCACCCTGCGGGTGACCCTGAACACCTGGAACTACGTGGCGTTCGTGATCACCGGAACCCAGTGGAAGCTCGCGGTCAATGACGCCTGGGAGCGCTGGGACCGCACGACCCTGCCCAACGTGTCCAGCCGTTCGTTCATCATCGGCAACAGCCCGTCCGGCGGCCGGACGCTCCAGGGCATGGTCGACGATGTCCGCGTCTACAACCTGGCGCTGACGGAAGACGAAATCCTGGAGGTCAAGAAGGGCGCTCCCCCGGCCAACGTGGCTGCCAAGCCTGTCCCGGAGGATGGTGCGGTCGATGTACCGGCCGATCCGCCCCTGAGTTGGAAACCCGCGGAGAACGTGGCGGCGGCCAATGGGCACACCGTGTACCTGAGTAAGAGCTTCACCGACGTCAATGACGGCGTCGGGGGCGTCAGGCAGAGCGATAGCAGCTACACGCCCGGACGGCTGGAATTCGGCACGACCTACTACTGGCGGGTGGATGAGACCGACACGGCCGGCACGGTCTCCCGCGGCGCGGTCTGGTCGTTCACGGTCGAGCCCTACGCCTATCCGCTGCAGAAGGTGACAGCCATCGCCTCCAGCGCCCAGGCGGGCATGGGGCCGGAAAACACCGTCAACGGTTCCGGCCTCGGCGCCGAGGACCTGCACTCCACCGGGCCCGAGCAGATGTGGCTCAGCGCCGGCACGCTGCCCGTTACGATCGAGTACTCGGTCGACGGCAGCACCTGGACGGCGCTGGCCGGCGTGCCCGAGTTCGCCCGCGCCACGGCTCTGGAAGGCTATGCCCACAATACAACCGTGGCCTTCGGCGGCGTTCTCGCGAAGTACGTTAAACTGAACATCACCGCCGGCTGGGGCACGACCCCGCTGGCCGGCCTGAGCGAAGTGCGGTTCTTCTCCATCCCGGTGCAGGCCCGGCAGCCG
Organism: Planctomycetota bacterium; assembly: GCA_025459125.1. GTDB lineage: Bacteria > Planctomycetota > Phycisphaerae > Sedimentisphaerales > Anaerobacaceae > PLanc-01. Next base: position 10,047 of record JALORE010000127.1, read on the forward strand.
CTGCCCGCGGATGGCGCGACCGGCGTGGGTCTCGACGCCGTGCTGCGCTGGCGGCCCGGCCGCGAGGCGGCTGCGCACAAGGTGTATCTGGGCAAGGATCAGGATGCGGTAGGGAACGGCGCCGCCCCGTCCAGTACGGTCGCCGAGCACAGCTTTGTCCCGCCTGCCCTGGACTTCGGTACGACCTACTACTGGCGCATCGATGAAGTCAACGATGCCCGGACGCCCGCCGTCGTCCCCGGCCCGGTCTGGAGCTTCCGCACGCAGGAGTACACGGTGGTCGATGATTTCGAGAGCTACACGGACGAGGAAGGCAGCCGTATCTACGAGGCTTGGGTCGATGGCTTCGGCTCGACGACCAACGGCTCGCAGGTCGGCTATACCGACGCGCCTTTCGCCGAAAGGACCATCATCCACGGGGGCAAGCAGTCCATGCCTCTGCTCTACAACAACACCGGCACCTTCATGATTTCCGAGGCCGAGCTGACACTCAATCCGGCCCGGGACTGGACCATCGGCGGCGCCAAGACGCTGTCGCTGTGGCTCTACGGCGATCCCAACAATACCGGCGCCCAGGTGTACGTGAAGGTCAACGGCGCCAAGGTGGCCTACGATGGCGATGCCAGTGACTTGCGCATCGCCGGCTGGCGGCCCTGGAATATCCCCCTGGCCTCCTTCGGCGTCAATCTGCAGAAAGTCGCGAAACTGGTCGTCGGCGTGGACGGCAAAGGCGCTGCCGGCAGGTTCTTCTTCGACGACATCCGGCTGTATCCCCGCGAGCGCCAGCTCGTGACGCCGACCGAGCCCAACACGACCGGCCTGGTGGCCTACTACAAGCTCGATAAGGACGGCACGGACAGCTCCGGTAGCAACAATCATGGCACCGTCCTGGGCAACCCGACGTACGTGGCCGGGAAGGTCGGTAGCGCGGTGAAGCTGGACGGCCGGCATGACTTTGTGGATTGCGGAAACGGCCCGAGCCTGAATATCGCCGGTCCGATCACGATCGCGGCGTGGATGCATCCGACCGGGCCCGGCGGCCTTAACTACGGGCGCCTGCTCGACAAATCCAGTGACACGAACGCCAACGGTCCCGGGTACAAGTTCTATCACCGGGCCGCGAACAACTACGTCATGACCCTGGGCATCACCGGCGGGACCCACAACACCAGTTCCTCGTTGGTCCTGAACACCTGGAATTTCTTCGGTTTTGTTGCGACGGGAACCCAGTGGAAGGCTTGCGTGAACGGCGCCTGGGAGCAGTGGAATGAAACGGCTCTTCCGACCGTGGTCCCCAACGCGCTCTATATCGGCAACGGCACGGCGGCGGAACGGCACTTTGAGGGCATGCTCGACGAGGTCCGGATCTACAACCGGGCCTTGACTGCCGCGGAGATGGCCTGGTTGTCCGGCCGGACCACGCCGTTTGACCTGCCATTCTGATTCGGACTGCCCGCCGGCGCGGAGGGTCTTTCGGTCTAATGGAAACAGGGCCGTGACAGGTGGCCAATCACCTGTCGCGGCCCTCCCGTTCTTCCGGCAACGAGGTTGAGGCCATCGGGGAAGCGATGCCGGCCGATCGCCGCCCTCCGTGTGCGCCCGGATTCCTCTTACGTTCCGGCTGGCGCGGCTCTACAATACAGCGCCGCTGTCGCAATCGGGGGCTCGGAGAAGTCGGGAGGAAACCGGGGCCCTTGGGCAGGGAGCATCAGGAGAGAACGGGAAATGGACCGACGACGTTTTCAGTTTCTGCGTGATGCCCGCAAAAGCTCCTGGCTCGCGTTGCCGCGCTGAGGGCCGAGGAGCCGACTTTGAAGAAGAGCACTGGCAAGGGCGAGTTGTTGCGCTTCCTCGCCTGCGCCGAGGTCAACCCGGACTGGATAAGGTGGAGCCATGAGCAGGAAACGGCTGTGGTGTTTGAACCTCGTTGGCGCGATGTTGGTGGGCGGTGGGGCAGTCGCGACGGCACAACTGCGGCTCCCTGCCGTCATCAGCGATAATATGGTGCTGCAGCGTGGCCGGCCTGTGCCCCTCTGGGGCTGGGCCCAGCCCGGCGAGACCGTGAAGGTCACGATCGCGGAGGCAGGCGCTACAGCCCAAGCGGGCGAAGACGGCCGCTGGCAAGTCCGCCTGCCGGCCCTCGAAGTGCAGGAACAGGGGCTGGAGATGGTCATTGCGGGCTCTTCCGGCAGCTGCCTGCGGGTGAAGAACGTGATGATCGGCGAGGTCTGGCTGTGCACGGGGCCGTCAAACATCTTCTGGCCGGTGAAGAGCTGCGATCATGCCCGGCAGGAAATTGCCTCGGCCACATATCCCCAGATCCGCTTCTTTACGGTCGGGCGCCGGATGGCGGACCAGCCGCAAGCGGATTGCGAGGGACGCTGGGTCGAGTGCAGTCCGGCGAATGTCCCGGACGTGTCGGGCGTGGGCTACTTCTTCGCACGCCAACTGCACCAGGACCTAAAGATGCCGGTGGGGCTCGTGCAGAGTTTCTGGGGCGGATCGCGCCTCGAGGCCTGGACGAGCCTGGAAGCCCTGCAGGACCATCCTGCGCTGCGACCGGTTCTCGACTATTGGAAGCAGCAAATGGCCGGTTTCGATGCCGTCCGCAGCCAAGCCGATTACGAGAAGACACTGACCGCCTGGCAGGAGGCTGCTGCTCGAGCCCAGGCCGCCGGCACGAAACCGCCCGCCAAGCCCAAGCTCCCGGCCGATCCCCGCACCTCGAACCATCGTCCTGCCTGCCTCTTCAACGGCATGATCGCACCGCTGATCCCCTATGGCATGCGCGGCGCCATCACGTACCAGGGACTGGGGAACCTGTTCTGGGCGGAGCACAGCCGGGTTCTCCTGGAAACGATGATCGCCGACTGGCGCCGGCGCTGGGGCCAGGGGGACTTCCCGATCGGCATGGTCCAGCCGGCCCCTTACACGTGCCAGGGCTGGGCCCAATCGAGTCCCGACTCCTACGCGATCCAGCGGGAATCGCAACTATTGGTGCTCCAGCAGGTGCCCCACATCGGTTTGGCTGCGACGATGGATATCGACGCGGTCAACGTGCTGCATTTTCCCCAGAAGCAGCCGGTGGCACACCGCCTGGCGTTGTGGGCCCTGGGAGCGGTCTATGGCCGCCCGGGAGCGTACCAGGGGCCGATCTTTCGCGCAATGACTGTCGAAGGCGACCGGATTCGCATTCGTTTCCGGCACGCCGAAGGCGGTCTGCGGACGCGCGACGGCCGGCCGCCGACGTGTTTCACGATCGCCGGGTCCGATCGCCTCTTCCAGCCGGCGACGGCGACGATCGAGGCCGACACGATCGTCGTCCGGAGCGACCGCATCCCCCGGCCGGTGGCCGTGCGCTTCGCCTGGGGCAATACCGATGTGCCGAACCTGTGCAATGGCGCAGGATTTCCCGCGTCCTTGTTCCGTACCGACGGCCCGCCCTGAAAGGAGTTGCCGACTGACCTGCGTCAATAACTCTCTTCTTGAAGGAGGATTGCCATGTGCAGGAAATTGACTTGTCTGGTCTCTTTTGTGCTGGCGCTGGCGCCGGGGAGTGCGGCGCGGGCGGCGGATGTAACGTGGACCGACGTCGTGGGTGATCACCTCTGGAACACGGCCCGAAACTGGGACACCGGCGCCGTCCCCACCGCCGCCGATACGGCGAAGATCAGGACCGTCCCCGGTCCCAATGTCCCGAACCCGGACGCCGTGGCCAGTCTCATCCACGTGGGAGCAGGTGGTTCGACCGCCGAGCTGACCGTGAACGGGGGGACTCTCACGATCATCGACCGGCTGGTCGTGGCCCAGGGTCAGGGCAGCGTGGGGACGGTCAATATGATCCGCGGCACCGTGACGATCGGCGGTCGTTACAGTGTGGGACGCTATGGATCGGGCACCCTCAACCTGACCGGTGGCACGATCGTCGTAGAAACGGTTCTCCAGATGCCGGAGATGGATACCGGCGCCGCGCACGCGAACCTGGCGGGTGGCGTGCTTTCGGCCGGGAGTCTGGAGATGAGAGCGGCGGGGGGCGTTGGCACGATGAATGTCGGCGCCGGCACGTTGATCCTGGACGGCAACGTGCTGTCGAGGGTTCAGGGGTACATTGACAAAGGTTGGATTGCCGCCTATGAAGGTGACGGCACGTTGCGCCTGGACTATGACGTCACGAATCCCGGCCGAACGACGGTGAAGGCGATCCACCTGCTGAATCCGAATCCGGCGGACGGTGCGCCCGTGCCGGTCAGCATCAGCCAGCTTCAGTGGACGCTGCCGGAGCCCAACCGGCCGGGCGGCGTGGTCACCTGTGACGTGTACTTCGGCGCCAATCCCGACGTCGAGACCAACCCCAAGATCGTTGTGCGCCGGACCGTGGAGTCGGCGCCCGTTACTCTGGCCCCCGCGACGGTCTACTATTGGGCGCTGGACGTGTACGACTCCAGCATCAGCGACACGGAGCCCTTTCTGCTGAGCCCCGTCTTCACCTTCAACACGATGAACCAGGCCCCCACCGTCAAGGCGGGTGCAGATGTCGTCACCTGGCTGCCGGGAGGCCCCCGGGCCGGCAAGCTGGACGCCACCGTCACGGATGATGGGGCGCTCATTCCTTATACCGTCAAGTGGACGGTGCTGAGCGAACCCAGCGCCGCAGCGGCTGTGTTCCAGACCGCCACGATCGAGGACACAACCGTGACCCTCTCGGCCGCGGGCCGGTATGTCTTGCAGTTGGAGGCTTCTGATGGGGAATACACCGGCTCCGATACGGTGGTGATCAACGTGTACGACGACCCTTGCCAGGCGGCACGGTCCGTGCCCGGCTATCAACCGCTCGTGGGAGATCTCAACGGCGACTGCCGTGTCGATGGTGCGGACCTGGCGCTGTTGCAGGCAAACTGGCTGAAGGATAATTCCCTATCGGAAGACTGGTTCCTGCTGCCGTGACCGACACGGCAACGAGATCAAGACGCCGGACTCGGACCTTGTTCTGACGAGAGCGGGCTCACAGCCGAGGGTTCTGGGACGAGGCTTGGTTCCCCGTGGCGGGACGCGGCGATGAGGCGCAGGAGGTAGCGATAGGCCCGCCGGGCGAGACACTGGGGAATGCGGTTCTCCCGGGCGATCCAGGCGATGATGACGTCTTCGGTTTCGCCGTCCGCCAGCCGGCGGCACAGGTCGTCGAGGGAGCGGACCTGCCGGAGGCCGCGGTAGATGGTGCGCAGTTTCAGGAGCATTAGCAGAGGTCCGACCGTGGGCCAGTAGAGGAACGGCCAGCCAATCAGGAAGGCGACGAGCCAGGCATACTGCTCGCGCGGCGCGTGAAAGAGCAGGTGATAGCCGGCCAGCGGAACAGCGGTTACCAGGCCGCTCACCCAGATTATCGCGGCAAGGCTGCCAGAGCGAGACATAGACGGCTCCCTTCGAATTCAGCTCCCATCGGCTCCGTATCAGAGTCCCTATCGACCCAAAGCGGGTAGCCCTTGATTGCTGAGACCGCGGCCTGAGGGCAGAAGGGCGGGGGCGCCGATGGTCCCCGTCAGAATTGATAGTACAGGAATTCGATCTTCAGCGAATTGATGGCGAGGATGGACAGCACGAACAACGCGGCAAAGACGAGGGCGGCGACGCGACTGCGCTTGGCCTGGAACGAGTTCGTGTTGGCCAGAACGTTCACGAAGAGCAGCAGGATGATGTTCCCGCGTGTCAGCCATATCAGTCCCGGCGACCAGGACATGCCTGTTTCCGGCAGCCGGAACATCTTCGCCAGCAGCGTCAGGGCCATCGACATATTCTCGCTGCGGAAGAACACCCAGCCGATCACCACGAGCACGAACGTCAGGGACCTCTGCACGACCCGGGGCAAGGCGTCCCACGGTCGTTTCAGGATCGAGTAACCGGCGACGAGGATTCCCTGGTAGAGGCCCCAGATCACGAAGGTCCAGGCCGCTCCGTGCCACAGTCCCCCCAGCGCGAAGACCAGCAGGATGTTGAGGGCGGCCCGCTTCCGGGAACAGCGATTCCCGCCGAGCGGGATATACAGGTAGTCCCGCAGCCACGTGGACAGGCTCATGTGCCACCGGCGCCAGAAGTCGGCCATGTTCGCGGCCTGGTAGGGCGAGTCGAAGTTGTACGGAAACTGCAAACCGAGCATCCGGCCCAGGCCGATGGCCATATCGCTGTAACCCGAGAAATCGAAATAGATCTGGAAGGCATAGCCCAGGGCCGCCATCCACGCCTCCAACTGCCCCAGGCCGGGATAACTCTCGAACATCGGGTTGATCATCCTGGCGAGCGAATCGGCAATCAGGACTTTCTTGAAGAGCCCGATCAGGAAGATCTGCAGGCCCACCGTCAGATGATCCAGGCCCAGGGGCTGATCGATGTGATCGAGCTGCTCATCGAGGTCCTTGTACCGGACGACCGGTCCGGCCACCAACTGGGGAAACAGGGCAATATAGGCCGCGAATTTCAGAAAGTCCTTCGTCGCCGGTACCTGGCCGCGATACACGTCGATCGTGTAGCTCATGCTCTGAAACGTGTAGAACGAAATCCCGACTGGAAGAATTACCTTCAGCAGGGGCAGACGGACGTCTATGCCCAGCCAGGTCAGGAGCGTCTGCAGGTCGCCGAGGAAGAAGTTCGAGTATTTGAAGAATCCCAGGATGGAGAGATTGCACACGATGGAGACCAGGAGAAACGCTCGCCTGGCACGCCGGTTCGGGCCGGTGCGGTCGATCAGCAACCCGGCACAGAAGTCAAGGCCCGTGGAGAGAAACAGCAGCGTGACGAATTTGTAGTTCCAGGCACCGTAGAAGATGTAGCTGGCCACCGTCAGCAGGGCCAGACGCTGCCGCTTCGAAGGGAGACACCAGACCGCCACCAAGACCAGCGGTAGAAAGAGGAAGAGGAAATGGAAATCCGTGAACAGCATCAATGTTCCTTGGTGAACACCCGGTCCAGCATCAAGGTCGAATTACGGATGCTCGCATGCGAGCTCCCCATGAACTCATCGATGCCGCCATAGTTCTCGATGCGCGAAAAATCCCAGAGCTCGCAGACGCCGTCGCGATTGTGCTCCGTCAGGAACTCCAGCAGCAGGTTGTGGAGCCGGCTGTAACTCCCATCCAGGCGATCCACGGCCGCGATATAATTGGGAGCATAGGGTGTGATGATCACCTTTACCGCGATGTCCCGGCGCCGGCAGATCGCCAGGAACAGATCGAAGTACCGCGCGCGTTGGGGCGCGAAGCCGGTGATCGTCCTTTCGCGTTGGAGGGGGCCGGCCAGGAAGGCGTCCGGGGGATTGTACGGTTCTTCCCGCTTCAGAAAGCCGTCCGCTTCAAATTTGTACTTCGCCAGAGGCAGATCCTGCTGGCGGGAAAGGCGGAGACTCGTCCTTACGTCGATGAGGTAATTCAGATTCAGCGTCCCGGCGTACAGAGCGGCCTTCTTCTGCGCCTGCCGGAGCGGATGCAAAGGAACGTGGCGCATCAGGGTCAGGTTCGAAATCAACCGGTCGTCGAACCTCTCGTCCTGCAGACGGCAGAACGTTCGTGGACAGACGCCGAGCAGGATCAGCCTGGGTTTGAGCCCGGCATCGTTGAGGGCATACTCCAGCAACGCCAGGAAGTCCTCCATCTTGCCGGAGTTCACCGAAAGATTGAAGGTGCTCAGGCCGGTCGCCTTCTCGACCACCGCCGGGCAAAGGCGCATGCAGTGGGAGCTGCCCAGAATCAGGGCCTGCGGCTTCGGGTGGGCCGCGGTTAGGAGCATCAGCTTCTCCACGCGGCACGTCGCGACCAGCACCGGATACTTGCTGGTGCCGAAAGTCCCGCGCGGGTCCACGTGAACGCCCAGGGCCACCAGGGACAATGACAGGAATAGGGAACAGGCGCCAAAGCAACCCAGGAAACGTTTGTCCGCAGCCGTCGTGTTCATCATATCCGGTCGGTAGAGCTCCCCAGAACGATAGCTGTCGTGATTGCGGTCTTCTTCCCTCACGGGTTAGAAGGGTACGTCCGGTACCTTGCTTCGTGGGTCTTTGGGCGACCTTGGGCCGGGATCCGATTCGGCATAGTTTCGCCCAAGGTGCTCATCCGCAGATCGTCGGCGCATTATGGCTATTGGCGTCGCCTCACGCAAGAGGAAAGCCCCGGGGAAGCCGCGGAAGCGCCAACGGGAGGAAAGACGCACAGGAAGGAATCACGCGTCAGGGTCTCGGCCCGAACAACGCCGAATCTCTCACCGGCTCGTTCAGCGGGCGGGGTTGAAGCCTTGGCGCATGAACTGCAGGTCGTCGGTGCCGTCGGTGACGGGCCAGCGGATGCAGGTGGGATAGGGCACATCGGTCATGGCCAGCGTGCTCTTCTGCTGCCACTGGTGCGGCACGGCGTGGCCGTCGGAGAAGGCCAGGACGCTGAGCCGGCCGTGACGCACGACGATCGGGTCCCACCAGCGGTCCCCTTGCTTCTCCAGGTTCCAGGAGCCCCAGTTGTAGCCGCCTACGTCGGTCTTCTCTTCCAGGAACACGTACTTGATACCGGGGTTCTTGATCTCCGTAAGCTTCTTGTAAGAGGGGTAGCCCCATTGCTGCATCAGCCAACTGCCGGCCCCGGTGCCGACGTCGCCGTTCATGCCGCCGGGGATGCCGTAGCTGCGATGCGTCATCTCGGTGCGGTTCCGGCGGTCGCCGGGGCAGTGATAGAGGTCCACGTCTTTGACGTAGGGGAACAGGGCCCCGCGCTCGCAGCCGCGGATCTCGTCTTCCAGGGTGGCCGAGGCCCGTGCGATCACGGTGCCGGCCAGGGTGTACGGCAGTTGAACCCAGTCGTGGTCCTTGCTGGGCGAGGAGGCGTAGCCGTCGTGGCCGCCGATGAGCCGGTCGTCGTTGTCCTGGGCGTACAGGATCCAGGCCAGCACGAGTTGATGCTGATTCGACTGGCACACGCTGCCGGCCGCCTGGCGCTTGATCCGGCTCAAGGTCGGCACCAGGATCGCCATCAGCAGGGCGATGATCGCGATGACGACCAGCAGCTCGATGAGGGTGAAACCACGCGCATTGATGATTGATGATTTATGATTGATGATTGTACGAGTCATCGCCACAATCTCCTGCCGCCAGTTCAGGGATTGACCCTGGCCCGAAACCTGTCTGTTCCAGACCTGCAGGAGTACATGGTACCAGACCCTGTCCGCCCCGACCAGAGAAAAACCCCGTCCCGAGTAGGCCTTGGCCGCATAAACGCGGGACTCCCAACGATTTGGAGACCATCCCAGAACGGGTATGAGAAGGTGGTACGGGCATCCCGTGCCTCCGCGGGGACAGGCTCTGCCGATGCTGAAGGGCTGGAAGCCCATGCCACTTTGAGATAGGCTCACAGGATCGGCTCAGTGGGGCAGGAGGGCGCGGCCCAAGGCGAGGACGGCGTTCTTCTGGTCCGTCTCTTTGACCCCGAACATGATGCTGATCTCGGAGGAGCCCTGGTTGATCATCTCGATGTTCACGCCGCTGTTGGCCAGGGCGGCGCAGGCCGTGGCCGCGATGCCGACGGCGTACCGCATCCCCTCGCCCACGACCATGATCAGGGCCAGATCGTGCTCGATGCCCACGTCATCCGGCCGCAACTCCTTGCGGATGCGGTCCAGGACGTGCTTTTCCACGCTCGGCGTAAGCGGCGCCCGGCGGAGAATGACCGACAGGCTGTCGATTCCCGAGGGGACATGCTCGAAGGAAAGATGCTCCTCTTCCAGGATCTGCAGGAGCCGGCGGCCGAAGCCGACCTCGCGGTTCATCATGTACTTGCTCAGGTAGATCGTGCTGAATCCGCCGGCGCTGGCGATGCCGACGACTTCACCATGGTGGTACTTGCGCTGAGGCACGATCACCGTGCCGGGGGCCTCGGGCCGGTTGGTGTTCTTGATGCAGATGGGGATCTTGGCCTGGACGACGGGCACGATGGCCTCATCGTGGAAGACGCCGAAGCCCGCGTAGGCCAGCTCGCGCATCTCCTGGTAGGTCAGGATGGGGATCGGCTGGGCCTCCGGGAAGATCCGGGGATCGATCCCGAACACGGAATCCACGTCGGTGAAGTTCTCGTAGAAATGGGCCCCGACGGCGGCCGCCAGGATCGAGCCGGTGATGTCGGACCCGCCACGCGGGAAGGTGGCGACCTGGCCCCGCTTGGTGTAGCCGAAGAAGCCCGGGAAGATGACCGTCTCGGGTATGTCCTTGAGGGCGGCCAGGCGGGCGTAGGATTCCGGCAGCACCTGGGCGTTGCCGAAGTCCTCGCTGAGCAGCATGCCCGCGTCCTTGGGATCGACGTACCGCGCCGGCAGGCCCTGCCGGGTGAAGACGCGGGCCACGAGCTTGGCGCAGTTGTCCTCGCCCGCCGCCTTCATGGCGTCCAGGAACTGCGCATCGTTGCCCGGGCGGCTCTGGATCCGGCCGCGGAGGTCGTTCTCGATCTCGGTGACGATGCCCGGGTCCAGCCCCAGGTCCCGCTGAATCTCCGCGTAGCGCTGGACCACCGCGCCCAACTCGGTTTCGAAGGGTCTGGCGGCCTGCACCGCCTTGGCCAGGGCGATCAGCAGGTCCGTGACCTTGATGTCGCTGGAGGAACGCTTGCCCGGCGCGGAGACGACGACGATTCTCCGCATGGGGTCCGCCTTGACAATCTCGACAACCTTCGTAATCTGCCGGGCATCAGCCAGGGACGTGCCACCGAATTTCGCGACCTTCATATAGATCCTTTGCCTTGTGTTCTTCTCAACACGGGAGCCACCATACCAGCGTCATTAGCCTGAACAGTATAGGCATGGTTCCTGTATAAGGCCAGCCCCTCTTGCAGGAATCTGGAAGGGCCTCCGGGCGCTCCGGAGAGAATTGGGATAAGGGGAGTTGTTGTGGGCCATGGGAGTATGCAAGGCGTAGGCAGATGGGGTCTGTTTCGCGCTGGGCATCGACTGGCTGAGCAGCTACTCTGCCCCTCGCCGCGTGCAGAAACCCGGGCACATCTCCATTGCGGTTGCAGGCGGGAGGCAATACGATTCACCGGATGAACGTCGTTAGACGAATCATGTCGATCGTCACGCTGGCCGGGCTGCCCAGACCGTTGCAGGTGGGGATCTACGGTCTCGCGGGGGTGGCAGTGGGCATGGCCCTGCTTCTGGTTCGGATCGCCAATGCGACCTCGTACCTGTCGGACGAGCCGCAGACGTGCATCAACTGCCACGTCATGACGGATGCCTACGCGAGCTGGCAGCGGGGCAGTCACGGCCGGGTGGCGGTCTGCATCGATTGTCACGTCCCGCACAGCAGCTTCGTCGCCAAATATGCCTACAAGGCCCAGGATGGGCTCAAGCACTCGTACGTATTCACGCTGCGCAAGGAACCCCAGGTGCTGGAGCTTTCCGCCCGGGCGGTGCCGGTGGTGCAGGCCAATTGCGTGCGCTGCCACAGTCACCAGGTCATGATGGTCATGACGCCGTCGTTCGATTCGGGTCCCCAAACGCGACCGATCGCGTTTGGGAGCCCTTCCCGGCCGGGGAAGTCGGGGCCATCACGGCGTTGCTGGGACTGCCATCACAACATCCACGGGGAGGTCCGCAGTCTCTCCGCGTCACCGACACCTCTGCGACCGGGTCTGCCCGCCGCGGGTCTGGAGTGGATGAAAGAAGGAGATCGAGAATGACAGCCGGAGAAGATAGAGCGTCCAGGACAGAAGACACAAGACGGAGGACAGAGGACGGAAGGCAGCGGAACGTTGAAGGGGCCTTTCCGTCGTCCGTCCGCCGTTGTCGGTCCTCCGGCTTCTTGCCGCTTTGGGCGGGGCTGATGATCCTGGGGTTGGCGGTCGTGGTCGTCGTCCTGCTGGGGCTGCTGGGCATTTCGATCCTGGAGCGGCGCTGGGAGACGCAGCGGCCGCCGGTGGTCGTCCGACCGCTGCAGCAATGGGAGCCCAACAACGCCGTCTGGGGAGAGGACTATCCGCGCGAATATGAGTCCTACCTGCGTACCCGCATCACCGACACCCGGACGAAGTACGGCGGCTCGTACCCTCGTGACTATCTCGACATCGACCCGCAGGAAGTGATCCTTTTCGCGGGCTACGGGTTCAGCAAGGACTACCTCCAGGCCCGGGGACACTACTTCGCGGTCCAGGACGTGACGAAGACCGCTCGGCTGATTCGGCCCTTCAACGCGGCGACCTGCTGGACCTGCAAGAGCACGGACGTGCCGCGCTTGATGGACCAGATGGGCGTCAAGGAGTTCTACGCGGCGAACTTCCACGACCTCACGAAGGAGGTCACCCATCCGATCGGCTGCCAGGACTGCCACGATCCGCAGACCCTGAAGCTGCGGATTACCCGGCCGGCCCTGCAGGAAGCCTTTGTTGCGATGGGCCGCAACATCAACGAGGCGACCCACCAGGAGATGCGTTCGCTCGTGTGTGCGCAGTGCCATGTGGAGTATTACTTTCGAACCGATGCGAAGGCGGGTCTGAAGAACTACCTGGTCTTTCCGTGGGCCAAAGGCACGGCGCTGGAGGAGATCCTGGCGTACTATGATGCGCTGGAGTACTCGGATTACGTGCACGCGATTTCGGGCACGCCGATCGTCAAGATGCAGCATCCCGACTACGAGTTGTACCTGACGGGCATTCACTCGTATCGGAACGTCTCCTGTGCGGATTGCCATATGCCGTACCGGACGGAAGGGGGGGTGAAGTACACGGATCATCATGTCCAGAGCCCGCTGCTGAACATCGCGAACAGTTGTGCCGTCTGCCACCGGTGGGGCGAGGACGAAATCCGTACGCGGGTGGAGGGGATTCAGACGAAGGTCGAGACCGCCCGGCTGGCGGCCGAAGAGGCCCTGGTGCGGGCCCATTTCGACCTCGCGGCCACCCTGCAGGCGGGCGCCTCGGCCCAGGATCTGACCGAGGCTCGCCGGCTCGTGCGCCGGGGCCAGATCCGCTGGGATTTCATCGCCTCCAACAATGGCATGGGCTTCCACTCGCCCCAAGAGTCCATGCGCCTGCTGGGGGAGGCCGCCAATCTGGCCCAGCAGGCCCGGGTGGAGGCTGCCCGCCTGCTGGCGAAGCGGGGGATCACCGACCCGCCGAAGTATCCGGACATCTCCACCCGTCAGAAGGCCTCGGAGGTCGCCCAGGCGTTCGTGGCCGGGCAAGGCACCAAGCTCTTGCCTTGAGTCTGCCAACTCCGAAACCACTTTCTTATTGCACGTTCGTGGTTTTGCGCGAGGGGCGGGATGCGGTATAATCGAACACCGTGGTGGTGTTGGATGGTCCGTACAGCGCGTGGAGTTGTGACAGCGTATGGCTGGGACAGGGGAGAACACGCACGAGAGGGGCGGGGCCGGCAAGCCTTTCTTCTCCGGAAGCTCGGATGAGGTGACAGGCTCCTACGGCGCAGGGGCTATCGGTCCCGGCGCTCAAGTAGGGCCGTTCAAGCTGCTCGGCATTCTCGGAGAAGGTGGTTACGGTATTGTCTATCTGGCTGAGCAGGAGCAGCCGCTTCGCCGCCGGGTCGCCCTCAAGGTCATCAAGCCCGGCATGGACTCGCACCAGATCGTCGCCCGGTTTGAGGCGGAGCGCCAGGCTTTGGCCCTGCTCGATCATCCCCATATCGCCCACGTCCACGATGCCGGCACGACGCCCGAAGGTCGCCCCTATTTCGCCATGGAATACATCGAGGGCCTGCCCGTCACCGAGTACTGCGACCGGGAGAAGCTCACGATCAAAGAGCGGCTGCGTCTGTTCCTGCAAGTCTGCGAAGCCGTAAAACACGCTCACCAGAAAGGGATCATTCACCGGGACCTCAAGCCCTCCAACATGCTGGTGACAGCCCAGAGCGATAAGCCCCTGGTCAAGGTGATCGACTTCGGGATTGCCAAGGCGCTGGCCCAGCCCCTGACGGATAAGACCCTCTACACCGAGCAGGGCCAGTTCATCGGCACGCCGGACTACATGAGTCCCGAGCAGGCGGAAATGGACGCTCGCGGCGTGGATACCCGCTCCGACGTCTATTCCTTGGGAGTAGTTCTTTATGAACTCCTTACCGGGGTTCTCCCCTTCGACCCGGATGCCCTGCGGGCGGGGGGCATTGAGCACGTGCGCGCGACCATTCGGGAGCAAGAGCCGCGCACGCCCAGCACACGGCTGACAAGCCTGGGAGTGGAAACGAAGAAGATTGCTGAACGACGGCAGACCGATCCGCAGACCCTTGCCAGATCGCTCCGGCGAGAATTGGAGTGGATTCCGCTGAAGGCGATGCGGAAGGAGACTTCCCGCCGGTATCAATCGGTCTCCGAACTGGCTGACGACATCGAGAACTACCTTGAAAGTCGCCCTCTGCTGGCCGGCCCGGAGTCCCTGGGATACCGGACGAAGAAGTTCATCCGCAGACACAGCATGCCAATTGCGGCGGCGGGCGTGGTGCTAGCCACGCTGATCCTCGGCTTGGGCATTTCCACCGTCTCCCTGGTGCGCGAGCAACACGCCCGGCGGGTCGCGGTGGCGGCCCAAGAGAAAGAGGCTGACCTGCGCCGGCAGGTCCAGACCCAAGCCTATGCATCCGACATGAGTCTGGCGCAGCAGGCGCTGGCGATGAACGATGTCGGCCGTGCCCGGCGGCTCCTGGAGGCTCACCGACCTGACCCTGGTGAAGTCGATCGGCGCGGCTGGGAGTGGCGTTATCTGTGGCAGGAGTGCCGAACGGATGCTCTCGACGAGCTCTGCCGCTATCCAGATTCGGCCTTCTCGGTGGCGTATTCTCCGGATGGGAAGGTGCTGGCGGTGGGCGGATTCACCCAAGGGTTTGTCGAGATCTGGGACGTGACCAGTCGCAAGCGGCTAGCCACTCTCGACGCGGAGCAAGGACGTCGCGTGGCGTTCTCGCCCCGCCAGGATCTGCTGGCGACCGATGCCGAAGGCCAGATCCGGCTCTGGCGGACCTCCACGCGGGACTGTGTCCACCGACTCCCTCTTGCCGGTTCCGTCCGCTACCTCAAGTTCTCGCGGGATGGGGCCCGACTGGCCGGCCTGAGTTATCCGGACGAAGCCACGGTTTGGCAAGTTGACCAATGGTCTGTCGTGCGTCGCATTCGTGGCGTAAGGAACATCGGTCCCGACCTGGGCTCGCTCGATTTCTCACCCGATGGTCAGAGGTTGATCGTAGGCGATCTCGATCATCGCCTGCGGGCTATTGACCTTGCCAGCGGGGACACGATCTTCGACATTCCGGAGGCTCATCCGGAACCCATTACCCGCGTGGCTTGGTCACCGGATGGTTCCGTCATTGTCAGCGGCAGCGGCTACACCGGTGGCCCCCTGCGGCTGTGGGATGCCGCCGACGGTAGACCGCTGGGCGTACTGGAGGGTCATACGGCATGGATTTCCCAATTGCTCTTCTCCACCGATGGTCGGCGGCTGTATTCGGCCAGCGCCGACCAGACGATTCGGATTTGGCACGTCGAGCAGCGCCGGTGCCTGGCCACACTCCGGGGCAGTAGTGACGAAGTTTGGGGATTAGCGCTGTCGCCGGACGGCATGACATTGGCGAGTACCTGCAAGGATGGGGTCATCGCTCTTTGGAACGCCGTTCCCCAGCCACAAGAAGAGTCGCCGAGACAAATCCAGGTAGATCGATCGTGTGTACCAATGTTCTCGCCGGACAGCCGGGTGTTGGCGGTACGCCGCAAGGGGACCGTGAGTCTGCTGGATGCGGCGACGTTCGAGGAGATTGAGCGACTTGCGGAGTTGGGCACGGACGCCGGTAGGATCACGTACTCGGCGGATGGAACTCTTCTGGCCGCTGGAGATCTGACTGGAAAAGTCAGGGTTTGGTCCTGCGGTGAGCATCGCTTGGTGTGCGAGTTGAGCGACGCCAACGGCACCGTCTCCTTGCTCCATTTCCGAAATGATGGCAGCGGGCTGCTCTCCATTGACGAAGCTGGGAGGGCAATCTGGTGGGATCTCCTCACGCGGCGAGTCGTCCGAAGCTTTGCGATTGGGCCTCCTCAATCGGTGGCTGTTTCAGCGGACGGGCACCGCCTCCTGGTCGGTGATGTGGGAGCCGTGCGCTGGTTGAATCCCGATACGGGGGAACTCCTGGCGACGACGAACGGGGGACACCGGCATAAGGTTTGGGGGGTTGCCTTCTCTGATGATGGCACCCAGGCCGCCAGTGTTGCGTTAGACGGCACGGTGGCAATTTGGAATTCGTCCTCGTTTCAGTTGATTGCTGCTTTCAAAGGTCACATGCAGGGCGCTCACGCCGTGGCGTTCTCCCCCGATGGCCGGCGACTGGCCACGAGTGGTAACGGCCGTGACGCTGTCAAGCTATGGGATCTGTCGACATTCCGCGAGCTCACGATGTTGCCGGGACAAGGTTTCGTCTTTGGATCCACCGCCTTTTCTCGGGACGGTCGATGGCTGACTGCCTGTGGCAATGAGGGTGAGCTTAACCTCTGGCGTACGCCGTTGTGGGAGGAAATCGAGGCGGCGGAGAAGAGAGGGCCGA
>JALORE010000394.1 GCA_025459125.1 Planctomycetota bacterium
CATCCTGGTCCGCGACGGGAAAGGCGAAAAGGATCGCTATGTGCCTCTTCCACGCGTCACGGTCGAGAGCCTTCATGAGCAGATCGCTCGCGTCAAAGTCCAGCACGACCTCGACCTGAGCGAGGGCTACGGCACCGTTTACCTGCCATATGCCCTGGAACGAAAGTACCCCAACACCAACAAGGCCTTTCACTGGCAATACCTCTTCCCCTCACAGGTTCTGTCGGTCGATCCCCGCAGCGGTATTCGCCAGCGCCACCACGTCTATGAAAGCGTACTACAGCAGGCCATCCGCCGGGCCACCGAGAAGGCCGGGGTCAAGAAGGACGTCCACTCGCACACGTTTCGGCACGCATTGGCATACTACTACACCTTTCGTATAAGGCCCTATTTCATGGGCAGTTCTTGTTGTTCATCTGAGTTTGTCGGGAGTCGACGGCCGGCGTGTACGGCTCTGGCGGCCTGTTGAACGGCCGGTTTCTCCAAATCCTTGCGTTCAATGATCCGAGGAGCAAGAGGAACCACCTGTCGAGCGGGCAGGAGGCCGGTTCGGATCAGACGTTTGACTACAGTTCCGCTGACGCCAAGTGCTTGGGCGGCTTGTTCAGCGCTCAACCAGTCTTTGCCCTTCTCGAAGTTGGGAAGTCGGTAGTAGTGCCGGATGTGGGCCACGCTGTGGATTCGCCAACTCTTGCCACCTCCGGTTCTATACCCCAGTCGATTCAGTGTGGCGGCGATCGTCTGATCTGTGCTTATCTTGCTCAGTTCGGTAATGAGTTC
Organism: Planctomycetota bacterium; assembly: GCA_025459125.1. Lineage (GTDB taxonomy): Bacteria > Planctomycetota > Phycisphaerae > Sedimentisphaerales > Anaerobacaceae > PLanc-01. Next base: position 781 of record JALORE010000394.1, read on the forward strand.
AACCAGTTTGTCGTCTGTACACCGTCCATGCTTTCCGCTGGTATTGCGTTTCAAGAGCAACCGAGTATGAACACCGCCCTGCCAGTGAAGTTGCAGGATGTGCTCGGGCGGTTGTTCCGTGCTGTCGATGACGATCTCTTCCAGCACCGTGCGAACCACCCGCTTCTTCGATTCCATGGGCGTCGATGGATGATTCCACAGTCCCGCGAGATCGACCCCAAGCTCCATCAGGCGATTCTTCATGTTGTCGTCAACCGGAAGATCATTCCGACGCTCGGCGGCCAGCCGCTCCTCTATCTCCGCGACTCTCGTCATGGCTTCGTTCCAGCGTTTTTCCAACTCGCCGGCCACGAGTCGGTTTTCCGGATCAACCGTGTTGTATTGTTTCCGAGCTCGGCTCGATTCGTATCGCGCCTTCTCCAGCGCCAGTTCCAGGGAATGCTGTTTCTCCCCGTGATGTTGTTGTTTCTCTCTGAGCGCGGCCAAAGCCGCCTCCACTCCTGCCGGCTGAACCGCTTGAATGACCTGTTCGGCGACAACGCGATCCACCCGCAGCGCCCCAATCGACTGACACGAAGAATGCCCACGATCCACCCGGCCACCGTGGCAGGAATAGCGCGGGACTCGCCCCCCGTTGCCCGCATAACTGACAAACAGCTTTCTCCCGCATCGCGCACAGCGCAACAGACCCGACAACAAGGCTGTGCCTCTTTTGGCGGCGCCGCCTGTCTGGTCCTTCTGCATGATGACGTTGGCCTCCAGTATCTCCTGATTCCGCAGATACTCGTCCCATTTAATATAGCCGGCATGGCTGTCGACGATAAGAACTTTCCATTCCCCATGTGCTTTCATGCGCCGGGCCCCTTGTCGAGCCCGTCCATTCTCCATGACCATTCGGGTTGCCCTCCGCCCATACACCAGCGCTCCGGCATAACAGGGGTTTGATAGCATCTGGCGGATCCGCGGAGCCGTCGGCACACGCCAGACGATCTCGTGGCCCGCCGTGCCAGCCTGAACCTCCGGCAGAGGTATTTGCTCGTCACGATACCACAGCATCGCCTGTCGGGCGCTACCCAGCTCTCGGAACTTCTTGAAGACCCCGGCGATGGCTTCCTGGACCTGTCGGTCGGCGATCTTCTCCACGCGATGATCTTCCGTCCGAACAAAACCCACGGGCAGTTCCCACAGCGCATGCCCGCTTCGCACCTTCTGCTCATAGGCGGCACGCGCCCGTTGCCGGAGCAGTCCCAACTCAAATTCACTCATCGTCCCCTTAAGCCCCAGCAATAACCGATCATTCATCTGTCGTGGATCGTACACGCCATCTTCATCAATAATGACGGCTGCCGTGAGGGCGCACAGATCAATCAGGTGGTGCCAATCCCGGTTGTTGCGGGCCAGGCGCGACGCCTCCAAGGCAAACACAGCGCCGGCGGCCCCTTCGCATACGGCTGTCAGTAGTTTGCCAAAGCCGGGCCGCTCCTGTCGTCCGCTGCCGCTGCGCCCCAGGTCTTCATCGATAACAACCGTCTTCGCAAAGCCCAGGGCTCGCGCCCGCTCCGCCAGAGCATATTGCCGTCGTTGCCCCTCCAAATGATGACGGACTTGGTGAAGACTTGACTGCCGGACATAGACGTAGGCCGCGCGATCCAAATGCTCAGATCGAATCTTGTCGCTCATCGCCTGACCTCCCCTGGCTCTCGATCCGCATCACCTCGTTCATGATCTGCACAAGAACCCGTACACATTCCTTCCGGGTCCCTTCCGGCAGTCTCTCCCAGATCTCCGCTCGGGCAAACGGCAGATTGCCCTGCGGGCTCGGAGACGATTCTTTCCGCTTGTACATTCGACGCTCCTTCCCGTTTCGATGTACAAGGATTATGGCGACTTCCCGACTCGGGCAAGGACTGAGCATCCAGCAATTCACGCAAGTTCAGCAGAGCGTCCACGGCAATGCGGGCGCTCGGTTCTTCCTTCATCGCCTCACACCGGCTCGCATCCAGCATCCACTCTGGAATCAAGATGCGCGTTCCATCACCCAGCCGGACAATGAAGCTTTCGGCCAGGCGTCGGCCATGATACCGAACAACCTCAACTTCCTGTCCACAGAATGGATGCGCGTGATAGTGGATTTTGGCTTCACCCGATCGATGGGCATTACGATGACACTCTGCGTCATTCCTGCGCCACCCACATGCTGGTCTCCGGTTCTGACATCCGAACCGTGCAGGAACTCCTCGGGCACAACGACGTGCGCACCACTCAGATCTACACCCACGTCCTGCACATGGGGCCTCAAGGCGTCGTCAGCCCGGCGGATCGAATCACCTTGCCCCGCCATGAAGACAGCGTACGCACACCGGCGAAGCCGCAGCCCCCGCCACCCGCGGTGGCCGAGCCGTCGTGTCCGGTTGCCCCCGTCGAGTTGATGGCTGAACCGCCGACGCAACTCCACTCGGCCCCCGCGCCGGTGGCGTACAATCGAACCGGTGTCATCACATTTCCGCCGCACGTTCCTGGCCGGCCCCGCGTAAAGCGCGCACTGCGCGCCGCAGTCTGCGCCATCGCCGCCTTGGCGGCGATGGCGCTCAAGGCATGGGCCGCCTGGAGAGGATGGCATGTATGAGCTGGAACAAACCCCGATGGGGCAAACGAAGCACTCAACGCCTGGCCCGGCCCCGGCGGACTTGGGGACGGTTCCAGGAATACTGCTCACCGGCCCTGCGCCCAAGACCGCGCCTGGATTCCGCTTGGCAGACCCATGCCGACTGGCCCGACTTTTGGGATGCCGTCCAGCGTCATTTGCGCTCTGTTGGATTGCGCACCGGCACGTTGCGCGTCTATCGGCAGGTGCTTCGGCATTTTCGGACTTTCCTGTGCGCCCGCGTCCCCGGCACGCGCCCCGGCCACGCCACGCCGGCCCAGGCGCGCGAGTTTCTCCACCGCCTGTCTGACCGCCACGTCTCGTGGTCCTGGACTGCCACCCACATCACGGCCCTCCGAACGGTCTTTGACAAACTCGGCGGCACAGCGCTCACCGAGGGCATGGTCACCCCGAAACGCCCGCGTCGGTTGCATGACATCCTGGAACCGGAAGAGGTCGGCCGACTGCTCCAAGCCGCCGGTTCAACCCGCGACCGGTTGGCGATCCTCCTGCTCTACGGTTGCGGTTTGAAGACCTCCGAACTCTGTTCCTTGCGGTGGAGCGAGGTGGATATCGCCGGTCGGACCGTGCAGATTAGTTTCGCCGGCGGCACGCGCCAGCGAAAGGTCCTGCTGCCGGCCAATTCCATAGCGTGGCTGCAGGCGGAATGCTGTTATCGGCAGGGCACAGACCCGGTATTCGCCGGCCGGCCCAGACGCAAACCGGCAAAGTCGGACTTGCCGGCAGGTAGTCCGGTCTCCACGCGCACTGTGGAGCGCATCGTGCGGCATGCCGCCGTTGCGGCTGGCCTGACAACCAAAGAAGTCAATTGCCGGACACTCCGCCGGAGTTATGCCGTCCAATGTCTGCGTGACGGCATGGATGTGGAGAAGCTCCGCGATAGCCTGGGGCATCTGCACGTTGCCAGCACCCTGACCTACTGCCGTTATCTGGCCCCGAAGATGGGAGAGGCCAAAGACGTCTGGGTCACCCGACAGGTTCCGCTCCCATGCGTGGCTTTTTCTCCGGCCGTCGGGACCATCCAGTGCAGCGCTCCGTAACGGAACGGCGCCGCACTGCCCAATAGACGGGTGGCACTTTTCCAGCCGCTGCATGCCGCCGCGGTCCGGTGGAGTTTTGTCTTTTCCCGGCCATGCCCCGCTGCGCCTCTGATTTTCCTTGGATTCCCACCGCTCTTTAGACAAAATCCGGGGGAAGAGAAAGAGATAGGCACTTCTGCCCGGTGGCAGATCGGGTTCCGACAGCTCAAGATCCGCTCTTCGGAACCGTCGCGAGTGTACTTGCGACATGTCTGTCTAAAATACAGTGGTTGGCCGAGAAACAATGAAACGAGTCACACAATTTCTTGCGCGTACAGATTTGCCTGTACGTAGTTACATATGGAAAGCTGCGCTCATCGCCCTCATCCCCAGTTTGCTGATTTCGGCAGTCGTGACCTTGGCTTTACCTGACGACATTCCATCTCTCAGTGGGCCAGTAGTCATTGTAGTGTTCGGTGTGCTTCTCCTGAGTCCTTGGATGGAAACCCTTTTTATGTGGCCAATCCTATGGATACTCAAGAAGTTCATACGAAACCAGTTGATGGTAGCCATAAGCTCCGCGGTCGTATGGGCGATTCTGCATTCCATGGC
>JALORE010000128.1 GCA_025459125.1 Planctomycetota bacterium
GGCGCTTTCCCCGAAGTCTGGTTCGTGGCAGATCCCTCGTGGCAGCCGGGACACAGCAAAGCACCGTGGAAGCGGATCTCCAGCGCCGGGATCGACCAGCCCGAGCCGGTGAGCGACCCGAGCCACCGACAGGGCAACCGCCTGATCGCCCTCGACCTGATCCAGGCGATCGAGATGGACCGCCGGCCGCTGGGCAGCATGTACGACGGCCGGGCCGCGCTGGAGATGATCCTGGCGGTCTACGAATCGCACCGGCACAAGGCCCCGGTCCCGCTGCCGCTGGCCAACCGCAAGCACCCGTTGAGCATGCTGTCATCGTAGGGGTGTCGGTAGAGCAGGCAGGTTTGCAGTGTGCTCGGCCGAGCCTAGGAAGATAACGGCTTACGGCGTCACTACAAACCAGATGCCACACGGAGTTCACGAACGCAACTCCAGGAGATCAGTCATGAACGCGCGACGACGGGCTATTGTCTGGGCGAATCTGACACTCCTCATCGGCCTTTCGATGGGCGGACCGGCGTGGTCCCAGGAGAATCGCGCTGCGCGCGGGACGGAGCGGAGTGTGCGCCAGCTCGGCGCGGTCGGCGATGGGCAGGCCGATGATACCGCCGCGCTGCAGAAGGCGGTTGATGCGGGCAATGGAGTCGTCCGGCTGCCCAAGGGGACCTACCGCATCACGCAGCCGATCGTGATCGAGCTGGACAAGGTGGGCTACACCTCCCGTCAGGGCGAGGGTGTGGCGCGGATTGTCATGGCCGGTCCCGGCCCGGCGCTGAAGTTCGTCGGCACGCACTTCAAGTCCGCCGATCCGGCGGGCTTTGCGCCGGAAGTCTGGGAGCGGCAGCGCATGCCGATGGTGGATGGGCTGGCCATCGACGGGGCGCACGCCGAGGCCGTCGGCATCGAGGCCAACGGCACGATGGAGCTGACCCTGACCCGGCTGCACATCCGCAACACGCTGCACTGCATCCACCTGGTGGGCAGCAATCGCAACCTCCTGGTTTCGGACTGTCACCTTTATGAGAACCGCGGCATCGGCATCTTCTACGACAACGTCAGCCTGCACCAGTCGAACATCACCGGCTGTCACATCAGCTACAACCACGGCGGCGGCATCGTGTCCCGCGCGGGCAACGTCCGCAACATCCACATCACCGGCTGCGACATCGAGAGCAACATGGGGCCCGACACGCCGCCCACGGCCAACGTGCTGATCGACTGCACCGACGGCGCCGAGGGCACCGGCGAGGTGGCCATCACCGGGTGCACCATCCAGCACAACAACAACTCCCCGGACTCGGCGAATATCCGCCTCCTCGGCCGCAGCCAGCCGAAACCCAAGCTCCCTCTCATCCGCGAAGGCAACGTAACCATTACCGGCAACGTCCTGAGCGACGTCAAGGTGAACGTGCATCTGCGGGACTGCCGGGGCGTGGTGCTCACCGGCAACACGTTCTGGATGGGCTTCACCCACAACCTGCTGATCGAGGATTGCTCGAATATCATCGTGGGCGCGAACAACTTCGACCGCAACCCCCGCTACGCCTACGGCAACAGCCTGGAGGCGAAGAACAGTCTCGTCGTCCGCAACAGCGCGGACTGCACACTCGCGGATTTGCACGTGACGAACGTCGGGCGCGAGCCGGCGGGCGTGCTGGTCGAGAACTGCCGGCGCCTGAACATCACCGCTTGCACGATCCTCGACTGCGACAGCGTGGGCCTGTTGCTCAAGGACGTGACGCACAGCCGCGTGTCCGACTGCCTCATCCGCGACGACCGCGCGGACGCGAAATCCGCCTCCCTGGTGGTCACCGGCGGCCAGGGCAATATGATCGTGAACAATCTCCTCGGCACTGCCCCACAGATTGCCGAGGGAGCCGCCCACACCGCCGGCAATGTGCATCCCTAACGCCGGATGCGGGTGCCAGGTCTGCGCTCGCGCAGACATGTTTCAGCACAGGCTCAAGACATGCTTACGCCAGCGTCAGCATGGCACCCGGCTTCTGGTGTCACCCCCGCGCAGGCGGGGGGCCGGAAGAGCCGGGACGTTCCTGGATTCCCGCCTGCGCGGGAATGACCAAAGGCAACAGCCATCTGCTGAGCCATCCTTGTATCCGGCCGGGTGGCAGCGCCAAGCGCCGGCTTGCCGATGGTTGGCCCGTCCGCCAGCGGCAAGGCCTGCGCCAAGCCTCCGGCCTTGCCGCTGCCACCCCTCACGTTAACCTGGATGGAGCAGCAGTGACGCTGGGAGGCATTGTCTTGTATGCTCTGACGAGCACACTACGAACCGGGTCCCGTCACCGGGCTTCGTCGCCCCAGACGGCGCAGGCCTGCAGGGCGCCGGCATGACAGGAGTAGAAAAGCCGGCCGTTGGAGACCACGGCGCCGATGCACTCGCTGGGGTCGAGCCGGGGCCCGGTGGAAATCAGCTTGATATTGTGGATATCGGACAGGTCGTAGACGTCCAGGTTGGAGCCAAGCAGGTACGGCTCCGACAAGGTGAACCGCGTGCACTTGTAGCTCGGCGTGAGGGTCTCGAGGATCTTGCCGGTCTCTTTATCCAGGAGGAAGCCATTCTGGTACTGGGCGTGCACGAAGAGGAATTTCGAGCCGACGGTCACCACCTGGATCGCCTCGCGGACGGGCTGGGATTTCCAGATCAGGGAGCCATCCCGGGCGTCGAGGCACCAGACGAGACTGTTGCCGTTTTCGAGCTTGTTGTAGCCGCCGAGGTACAGCCGGCCGTTCTCGGCGGAGATCGAGCAGCCGCCGTGGAGGAAGTACCGGGTCGTCAGCCAGATCACCCGCCCGGTGGCCGGCTCGAGCGCCGCGGTCAGGCCGCGGGCGCTCGGGAGGTCGCGTTTGCTCGTGGCGGAAAGGCCGAAGTAGCAGGAGTAATAGAGCGTACCATCCATCAGGCAGACGCCGGCGTCGTCGCCGCCGGAGCCGAACTCGGAGAAATCCACCGTCCACAATTCCCTGCCGGTGTCGAGATCGTACGCGCGCAGCAGCGGCTTGTGACTCTTGGGGAAGTTCTTGTTCTCCTGGTGACCAAAGAGCCAGGGGACGGATTCGCCGGGACCGGCAGGCGCGAACCGGCCGTAGCGGCCGGTGCCGAACATGTAGATGGCCATATTCTTATCTACCACCGGCGGCAACTGGCGGTTCCAACTCGGCGAGCCGGAGAACGGGGCCTCCCATAGAAGCTTGCCGGTTGCGGCGTCCAGGCACCGGAGCAGACACTCGGCCTGTCCCGCCTGGGGAACCAGCAGCTTTCCGTTGTGGTAAAGGGGCGCGGTGTAGCTGATGTGCACGCCGGGATAATACCGGCGCCACAGGAGCCGGCCGGTCTCCTGCTCGACCGCGAAGATCTGGCCTTCCGCGGTGTGCGTGTACATGCGGCCGCCGCCGAATGTGGGGAAATGTTTCGCGGTGCCCTCAAATCGGCGCAGCCACTTGTTCTTGAACGGCGGCTGCACGCCCTGGCGATCCACGTTGGTATTGGACCAGTTCCCGAAGCTGGTGAAGCGGTCGTACTGTGCGTCGGCCAGTTTGCCGGTCAGCGGACTGCGGATCTTCCACAGCTCGAGGTCCTTCGCAGGCAGGGCCGCCCTGCCGCCGGGTCCCAGGATGTACAGGTAGCCATCGTCGCAGCCGAAGAAGACGCGGCCATCGGCCACTGCCACCGGGGCCGTGATCGCCTTCCCAAAGGCGGTCTGGAACGACCAGGGCTGCCCGGAACCGGTGAGCGGCACGACCCAGAGATGGCCGTCCAGGCCGCCGTAGACGGCCTGCTCACGCAGCAGGATCGGGGCCGCGAGCGCAGGGTAGGGCGCGAGACTCCGGGGTTCGCTCTTACCCACGTGATGCAGGCACAAGCCGAAGCCTTCTTCCGGCCGGCACCGGTAGACATCGGCGCCGCGCACGCTCACGGAGGCGAAACCGATCAAGCCGCTGGCGGTGTTGGTTTGCGCTCCCCCGACGGACTCGTTCGGGCCCTTGCCCGGCGTGCCGTCCCGGAGCACGTCGACTCGCCCGCCATTGTCGAGGAGCGTCCACTGCCGGTAGACCGCTCCATCTTCGGCGATGGTCAGTCCGAGTGTGACGTTGCGCGGCATGGCGGTCGTCTGGACCTGCGCCTGGTCGCCGGCATCCTGCAACCAGATCACATATCCGCCCGCGGGCACGACGAGCGTCTTGCCCTGCGCCACGATGTCCCGTTGGCAGGGAAAGAGCTCCGCCGGCGTGACGCGGGCCCCTTTGCGCTGCAGCCAGTCCCGGCCGCTCCAGCGATCGCCCTGGAGACCGAGCTTCTCGCGGACGAAGTCCCACGTCCAGCAAACCTTGCCCTCCGGCTCCAGGGCGTAGACCCGCGCCCCGAGCGTGGCAAAGTACACGCGTCCCTCGCTGACGACCGGCGCGCTGAAGATCGGCTCGCCGCAGGCGATTTCCCGCACGAGCGTGCCGTCGGTCGCGCTCAAGACGTAGTACGTTCCGGCCATGGTCCCGAAGTGGAGATACGAGCCCGCCAGGGCCGGGGAGGAGACGTTGCTGCAATTGGCCGGGCCGCCTGGCGTCTGGAATTTCCACCGGACCTGCGCCGTGGCCGCGTCGATGCAGAAGGCCACGCCGGAACTATCGACCGCGAAGACCTTCCCACCCGCCACGACGGGCGCGGTGAAGATCGCATCGGTCAGCGGGACCGCGCCGACGAGGCCCAGGGGCAGGCTCAGATCCCTGTCGGCCACATTGCCGGAATGCCGTGCGTCGAACTTGTACTGTGCCCAATCCTCCGCCCGGCCCACGCGGAGGTTTCCCAGCGTGAACACGCCCACAGCCAGCACAACGATTGGTTTGAAGCATCGTTTCATAGACGTGGCCCTTTCCATTCCCGTCGCGACAACGACCGGTATCCCGAATCACCAAAGTCCCGGCGACTATGATATCGCCGGTGGCGCGAACATGCCAATGGCCCTGCGACAAAATGGCGGCGGCAGGCGCGAGGGACCATCGAAAGCCGCAGGCCTTGGCGATGGTTCTGCCCACGCCGAGTCCCACCATCGCCAAGCGGCGCTTGACGATGCCACCCGGAGGATCTTGAGCGTCGTGTGCGACCGATCTTCGTGGGGGCTGTGCGCCCGTCATGTCATTGCGAGCGCAGCGAAGGGCCCCCAAACGCATTATGTCGCGTTTGGGAACCCAAGCCATTTCAATCCCTGGGGTTGAGATTGCTTCGTCGCTGCGCTCCTCGCGATGACATGCTCTGCGCCAGAGACGGTCTGTCGGGCGCGCACCCTACACCGTTCCTTCTGTCCTGGTGAGCGCCGGGTGGCAGCGGCACGCGGAGTCTGCGCAGCTCGCCGATGGCGTTCGCGTCTGTCCCACGAGCCAGCGGCCAGCTGCGCTTGCCGCTGCCACCCATCACAGCGCGTATTACCTGCTATGTTCCCCCACAGTCATGGCGCAGCCGCCGTAACACCGGGTGCGGCCGGAATATCGTGGCGGCGGATGCAGCTCTTCGTAGGGCGAGCGGGGACGCTGGCCTTTTCGGGTAGTGAGATCGTGGGAACGGTCGTGCGAGGACACACGACCCGGGGGGCGAGCAGGGACGCTCGCCCCTCGATCAGGTCGCGGGCAGGCTCCACGCGGAGGCATGAATCCGCCCCTGTGTGCCGGCCGCACCCGTAACGCCCGCGGCGCCGGCGGAAGCTTGACAATGCCATCCCGGTGCGTCTACCGTGGGAGGCCTGATTCCTCGGGTGTAATGGAGACGCAGTGTGAAGGCAGTGATCTTCGAGAAATTTGGCGGGCCCCTGACGGTGGCACAGGTGGCGGACCCGGCGGCGGAGCGTGACGGCGTGGTGCTGCAGGTCGAGGCCAGCGGGATCTGCCGGAGCGATTGGCACGGCTGGCTGGGGCATGACCCGGATATCACCCGGCTGCCGCACGTGCCCGGCCACGAGCTGGCGGGGACCGTCGTCGAGACGGGTCCCGGCGTTGTCCGCTGGAAACGCGGTGACCGGGTTACGCTGCCCTTTGTCTGTGCGTGCGGGACCTGTCCGGAATGCGTCAGCGGCAATCACCAGGTCTGCGACCGCCAGTTCCAGCCGGGCTTCACGGCCTGGGGCTCGTTCGCACAGTACGTCGCCATCCGGTACGCCGATGTGAACCTCGTGCGTCTGCCGGAAGAGATCGATTGCGTCACCGCCGCGAGCCTGGGCTGCCGGTTCGCCACCTCGTTCCGCGCGGTCGTGGCGCAGGGCGAAGTGACGGCCGGCCAGTGGGTCGCGGTCCACGGCTGCGGCGGCGTGGGCCTGGCCGCCATCATGATCGCGCGCGCCCTGGAGGCGCAGGTGATTGCCGTGGACATCGAGCCCCGCGTGCTGGAGCTGGCCCGGCGGCTCGGCGCCGCGATCACCCTCGACGCCCGGGCAGATACCGATGTGCCCGGGCGGATTCGCGAGGTGACCGGTCGCGGCGCCGACGTGTCGCTCGATGCCCTGGGCAGCGCCGTCACGTGCGCCAACTCCATCTCCTGCCTGCGCAAGCGCGGGCGCCACATCCAGGTCGGCCTGCTCGCCGGGGAAGACTATCTGCCCCGCGTCCCGATGCACCAGGTCATCGGGCGCGAGCTACGGATCTACGGCAGTCACGGTATGCAGGCGAGCCGGTACGGCGACATGCTCGCCCTGATCGTCGCGGGCCGGTTGGACCCGCGGGCGATGATCGGCAGGACCGTGTCCCTGGAGGAGGCCCCGGGTGCGCTCGCCGGCATGAGCCGCTTCGGCGCCGCCGGCATCACGGTCATCGACCGGTTCTGAATAGATTGCAGGCCGGGAATACCTGCCGCGCGCCGGAGGGCGGAATAGGTGGACGAGGGGAGGGCTCGTCTGCACGGACGGGGCGTGCGACCGAGTTGTGTGGCGATCTGTGCGTCCGCCATGTCATGGCGAGCGTGGCGCAGCAATCTCAGGCCCTGGGGTTGAGATTGCCTCGTCGCTGTGCTCCTCGCCATGACATATTCTCGCCAGCAACGACTTTCCTGATCCGAGACACAACCGGCCCGTCGCAGAATGCAGGCGCACATCGGCCCGGTTTTTGCCGGTTTTTTTCTTGACATCTGTCCCGCGGAAGACGTAGATTTCCAAGTAAGCGGATAGGATTTTGCTCGCGGTGTTGCTGGGCGATTCGCAACTGCCTTTGCCTCGTGAGCAAGGAGGAGACAGCGGCAGGCGGGTTGGACGGCACACGGTAGAGAGACGGCCGGTTTGCCTTGAGGCGGCCGGCATCACCCGGGGACACTTTGCGCACGACACGCGGGTTGGGGGGCCTGAATTCTGCGTCCTCGGCGCCGGAAATCTTCAACAAAATGGGAAATGTGGCGCCGGCGTGATATCGAAAAGGGCTCCCGTGCGTCTATCTGGGTGAGTGACCGGAGTTCCGCAGCAAGGAGACTCGAATCCGTTCTGGGACGGGGATTCCCCGTTTGTCGATCATCGAACATGGTCAAGAACAGGAGGAAAAGCGATGTGTAAGAAGTGGATCTGGTTAACGGTATGGAGTGTGGCCGGGCCCCTGGCGGTGAACCTTCCCTGCGGGCAGGCCGGGGAACCCAACGCACCCGCCTGTGTCCAGGCGACGGCGCCGAGCCCGGCGGATGGAGCGGTGGATGTGCTGCGGGACGGCACCGTCTTGAAATGGACGGGCAGCGGCGCGGACGAGTATGACGTCTATCTCGGGACTTCGTCCGCGGCCGTGGCGCAGGCGGATCAGGCCGCGACCGGGTTGACGGCGGTCCGCATCGGCCAGAAGACGGCCACGCTGGACCCGGGCCGGCTGGAGCTGGGGCGGACCTATTTCTGGCGGGTGGATCAGGTCAAAGTCGGTAAGGATGATCCCAACGCCGTACAGATCTGCCCGGGGGCCGTCTGGAGCTTCTCGGTCGAGCCGGTGGCCCTGGCCGTCACGAACATCAAGGCCACCACATCCTGCTCGATCTACGACAACATGGGCCCGGAAAAGACCATCGACGGCTCCGGGCTCGTCGGCGATTTGCACTCCGCGTCGATGGACGACATGTGGCTCAGTTGCGCCCCCGCGGCCGTGTTCCAGGACCCCAACGATCCGAACGGCCCGCTGATGACCCCCGAGGTCTGGATCCAGTACGAATTCGACAACGAGTACAAGCTCTCGGAGATGTGGGTCTGGAACTGGAACAGCGCCGCCGACAAGTACTTCGGTCTCGGCGCGAAGGAGGTCACGATCCTGTATTCCGGCAACGGCACCGACTGGACGCCGCTGGGCGAGGCCCAGTTCGCGCGGGCGCCGGGCCAGGTGAACTACGCCCCCAACACGATCGTCAACCTGAACGTCGTGGCCAAGTACGTCAAGATCGTGATGAAGAGCAGCTATCGCGGACTGAATGAGTACGGCCTGAGCGAGGTGCGGTTCTACTCCATTCCCGTGCGGGCGACGCAGCCCAGCCCGGCGCCCGGCACGAAGGGCGTGCCCTTGAATCCGGTCCTGAGCTGGCGGGCCGGACGCGAGGCTGCTTCGCACAAGGTTTATCTCGGCACCGACAAGCAGGCGGTGAGCAAGGGAACGGCCAAGGTCTACACGCTGACCACCAATACGCTGGCGCTGCCGGCGTTCGCCCTGGACCTGGGCAAGACCTACTACTGGAAGGTCGCCGAGGTCAACGAGGGCCGGAATCCCGCGGTGTTTGACAGCGGAATCTGGGACTTCCGGACGGTCGAGTACCTCGTCGTGGACGACTTCGAGAGCTACACCAGCAGCGTCGGCAGCGGCTGGAAGGATGCCCTCCATGCGTCGCTGGCGCTCGAAAAGAGCGTGGTCCACGGCGGCAAGCAGTCGCTGACGATCAGCTACGACAATACCGCGGTGGTTCCGACCTGGATTCAGGTCACGTGCGTCAACAAGGTCCACAAGAACTGGTCGTCCGGCGCCGCCAGGAAGCTGGTGCTGTTTATGCGCGGCGACGCGGAGGTGCCCACGCGGCCGCGCGTCAACCTGCTGAACCTCAGCTACGACGGCCCGGGCCAGGGTCCCTGGTGGGGCTGCTGGACGATCGACCTGGGCACAAGCTACAACGACACCGGCACGTTCCTGCTGACGTTCGTGATCCCGCCCAGCAGCAAGGGCAAGGTCTACATCGATGACGTCCGGCTGTACCCGAGCGTGCCGCTCCCGAGCATCGTCGATCAGGTGGTGAAGCTCAACGGCAGCGGGGCCACGAAGGGACAGTTCGACACGCTGGCCGCCCTCGCGTTGGCGGATGCGGCCCTGCTGGGCACGCTGTCCGGCGATCAGGCGTACACGCTGATGGCGCCGACGGATGCGGCGTTCACGGCGGCCGGCATCAATGAGAAGACGGATAAGGCGGTTCTGGCCGACATCCTCCGCTACCACGTCAGCCCCGGCGTCGTCGGCATCGACAACGTGGGCCAGGTCCAGACGCTCGAAGGCAGCTTCCTCGTGCAGGACGCCAACGTGGTCACGGATGACATCGGCGGCCAGGCGGTCATTGCCGGCAGCACCGACGCCGCCAACGGCCGGATCCTCACGGTCAATGCGGTCCTGATGCCCTTCCAGAACGTCAAGCTGATCGATCTGCTCAAGAGCATGAACAAGGCAGGCGACTTCGCCGGCCAGTTTGACACCTTGCTCGCGGGCATCACGGCGGCCAAGCCGGCCGTCCGCGACACGCTGGGCAAGCGACATTGCACGCTCTTCGCGCCGACGGATGAGGCCTTTGCCGTCTTCGGCATCGATCCGAACACGGTCGGCCTGCTCCAGCCGTCGGCGCTCAGTGACCTGCTGCTGTACCACGTGGTCAGCGGACGGCTCATGGGCGACGCCGTGCTGGCGGCCGGCGAGATCAAGACGGCCCAGGGCGCCGTCCTGACGCAGCAAGAGGGTACGCTGACCGATCTTGCCGGCGGTACGGTCAAGATCATCGGGATGGATGCGGAAGCGTCCAATGGCGTCATCCACGTCGTGGACGGCGTGGCCGTGCCGTATCTGACGGTCACGCAGTTGTTCGACATCGCCAGCGTGATCACCAGTCTCAACGCCGGCGGCGATCTGGCCGGCCAGTTCGGGCTGCTGATCGCTGCGGTCGAGGCGGCCGATCCGTCCGTGCTCGTGGCGGTGGCCACCCAGGGACCGTACACGATCTTCGCCCCCACCAACAGCGCCTTTACGGCGCTGGGCTGGGACGCGGCCAAGATCGGGAGCTTGGACAAGACCTACCTGACCGATGTCCTGAAGTACCATATCGTGTCCGGCGCTCTGAAGAAGAGCGCGATCCAGACCGCCGGCCAGCTCAAGACCCTGCAAGGCGGCGCGCTGGCGGCCGATCCGAACACCGCCGAGTTGACGGACCTGCTGGGCGGCAAAGCCAAGATCACGATCCCGAACATCGTGGCGTCGAACGGCGTCATTCAGGTGGTGGACGCGGTGCTGCTGCCGGCCGCGGAGCCGAAGCCGGCCGTGGTGGAGCCCAACACGCCGGCGCCGGTGAAGCCGTAGCTGTTAGCGCGTGACCGGCCATCCCGGTTTGTCAGATACATGCCAGGGTGAGCCGTCATGAAGGTGCAAGCATCCCGGGGGCCTGGGTCCAAGTGACTCAGGCCCCTCTTCCCGAGCCTCTAACTGGATGAGGGACAAGGTAGAGACCATCGGCATGTCGTTGCGAGCGTAGCGAAGCAATCTCCATGCCGGAGGTGGAGAGGGCTTCGTCGCTTCGAGGCGCTCGCTGTACGCTCTCCGGGTGGCACGGCTCCGCACCGTGTGCGTCCGCTTTGAGTGACCCCTGCCCCCCAGCGCAACCGGCTGGTAATGGCGCCGTCAGGCGCTATCCTGTATGCTCTTACGGGCACACTGCAAGCCAAAGTCCGCTCAGGACGTCGGGGTGGGCGTTCCGGTTTCGTTCCGGGAGCCGCGCCGGGCGGCCCACCGGCGGTAGAGGGCGCGGGGGCTGAGCTTCTGGAGCAGTCCCGTCAGGCGGTTGCACAGCAGGATCACCCGCACGCTGTGGTCGAGCATGCGCAGCTCGCAATCGTCCGGCAGCAAGGTACGGGCCCGGGCGATCCGCTCGACCGCCTTGTCGGCCCGGCCGTCGGCCAGGTACGTGTAGGCGGAGTCCCGCAGGGCGCCGGTGTGGTCGGGGGATAACTCCAGGGCATGGGCGAGATACCGCTCCGCATCGACGAATTGTCCGCGGTTGGCGGCGTTGACGCCGAGGTAGTAATAGGCGTCGGCATTGCGCATATCCAGGCTCACCGCGCGGAGCAGGCACTGCGTGGCGCGGTCGGCGTCCTCGATCGTCAGGAACATCGAGGCCATGGAGATCAGGGTACTGGCATCCTCGATCTCCCGATCCAGCTCGGACGCCAGGTGTGTCCTGGCCTTCTGGCGATCCTGAGCGGCCAGGGCGCACTGGGCCAGCCGGTAGTGCGGTCCGGCCAGGGTCGCATCCTTCTCGAGGGCCTCCTCGAACAGACCGGCCGCCCGGTCCTGATCGCCCTGGTCGAGCGCGATCTCGCCCAGGTAGAACAGCGCCGGCCCGAAATCCGGATTGAGCTCCAGGATGCGGTGGCACTTTTCCCGCGCGGAGTCCAGCTCGCCCGCCTCCAGGAGGAACAGGGCGAAATCCATGATCACGTCGACATCCCCCGGGTTGACGCGCAGCTCGGCGAGGAAATGGTCGCGGGCCCGGGTCCGGTCGCCGTCGGACCAATAGGCCTGGGCGATACGATAGTTGATCTGCGGATGGGTGGGCTCCAGCTCGAGCGTCCGCAGCCAGCAGCGGACCGCCTTCTTGTACGTGCCGCGGGCGAACAGGCTGTTGCCAATGTTGTAGTAGCACAGGGCACAGTCCTCCTCGATCTGCTGGGCGAGGTAGAACATCTGCTCGGCCATATCGTGCTGGCCCATCTCGGCGTAGGTGATGATGCGGTTGCAGTAGGACGGCTCGAACTTCGGGTCGATCTGCTGGAGATACTCGAAGGTGCTCAGGGCCCGGTCGTACAGCCCCGCGCGGGTGTAGTCCACCGCCAGGGCGTTGAGGATCTCCAGGTCGTCCGGACTCAGTTGCAGCGCGGTCTCGTACTCGACGATGGCCTCGTCGAACCGGTTGACGGCGTCGAGGGTCAGGCCCTTGTTGAAGTGCCAGGCACTGTTGGTGGGATTGACCTCCAGGGCCTGCTCCAGCTCGCGGAGGGCCTGGGCCATCTTGCCATCTTCATACAACTCGTACGCCCGGCGTGCGTTGCCCTCGGCTCGGTCGTACGGGCCGAATTCCACATCGTCGTCGAATAGCATGCTGCCTGCCTTGTTCGAAGTGGACTTCTGCAAAATGGACGTTGGGCCTAGTTTGGGAAGGAAGAATCGATTTCATGATTCTTCCTTCCCAAACCCCGACGACTTGCTGGAGGGTCAGTTCGAGCCATTATGCCAGGAAATCGTGAAACCGATTTCCTGGTATAATACAGGCCCAACGTCCATTTTGCAGAAGTCCACGTTCATGTCTGAGGTTTGACGTCCTGAACCCGCGACTTCAAAGGCCCAACGTCCTGATTCCTGCTTCAAACTCCACACTTCAAACTTCCCACTCTCCACCAACTGCCGTGGTTCATGGTCGTTATCGCCCATCCGACCGCCGCGCGTTAGCGTTTTTGCGCCGGGCGAGATTCTGCTGGCACTGCCGGCGGTAAGCCCTTATAATACTGGCGTTTAACACCTTGATGTCGCGCAGTGGCCGCGTGCGGGCACCGGCTGGGCAGGCGGTGTCTGGCGGTGGGAACTGCCGCGCCGTCGGATAATGTGCCCGTCGCAACGTTTGGAGAGCCCGACTATGATCGAGGAAATCAAAGGCCGTCTGGCGGCCGGCCAGGGCCGATATGCCATCGTGGTCAGCCGGTTCAACGAGTTCATCACCGCCAAGCTGCTGGGCGGGGCGCTCGACTGCCTGCAACGGCACGGGGCGGCGGACGAGCAGATCCAGGTCGTCTGGGTGCCCGGCGCCTGCGAGATCCCGATCGTGGCCAAGCGGCTCGCCGCCAGCGGGCGGTACGTCGCGGTCCTGTGCCTCGGGGCGGTCATTCGCGGCCAGACCGGCCACTACGACGCGGTCTTTCAGCAGGTGGTCCGGGGCGTCGGGCAGATCAACTATGACACCGGGGTGCCCGCGATCTTCGGCGTGCTGACCTGCGATACGCTGGAGCAGGCCATCGAGCGGGCCGGCACCAAGATGGGCAACGCCGGCGCCGACGCGGCCGTGACCGCCATGGAAATGGCCAGCGTCTTGGAACAAACGAAGTGATCTTTGATTTGTGATTTCAGAGCGGATCGGTGCGGCGATCCGAGGACCGACAGCGGCCCCCAAGCGTACGCCGTACCCGCTTGAACCGGTCCGGGCTGCCCTGGGCAAATCACAAATCATAAATCGTAAATCGTAAATCCTACATGACGGCGGTTATGGACAAACGAACCAGGGCCAGAGAGCTTGCCATGCAGGCCCTCTACCAGCTTGATATCCAGGGTGCCGAGGTGCTGGGCCGCCTGATGGGCGAGTTCTTCTACGAGAACGAGTCCGACGAGCGGATACGCAAGCTCGCCTGGGACTGGACCGATGGCGCGTGGGCCCGGGTGGCCGAGTGCGATGAGCTGATCGGCGGCGCGACGATTCGCTGGCAGTTCTCGCGGCTGTCGCCGGTGGATCGGAGCATCCTGCGGCTGGCGGTGTACCAGTTGGCGCACTGCCCGGAGATTCCGCCGAAGGTGGTCATCAACGAGGCTATCGAGCTGGCGAAGAAGTACAGTACGGAAAAGTCCGGCCCGTTCGTCAATGGCGTCCTCGACGCCGTCCTGAAGAAGCTCAAGGACTGTGGGAAGCCAGAAGTGTAAAGTTTGAAGCAAGAGGCCGTTCCTCCCAAGCAAGAATCAACCATCACACTTCGAACTTCTGTTTACGAGGTAAACGGATTGAGAACGATTGCGATCCTGAATCAAAAAGGGGGGGTCGGGAAGACAACGACCGCGGTCAACGTGGCGGCCGCTTTGGCCGACGCGGGACGCAGAGTGGTCGTCATCGACCTCGATCCGCAGGCCCATCTGACGATCCATCTCGGCGTCGAGCCCCAGACGATCTCGGCCGGCGCCTATGACGTGCTGACCCAGTCGGCGGATTTCGCCGCCGGCCTGATCCTCGTGCGCCCGAACCTGTGGCTCCTGGCGGCCAACATCGATCTCGTCGGCGCCGAGACGGAGCTGGTCAACGTCGTGGGACGCGAGATCATCCTGCGCGAGGCGATGCAGGCGAGCCGGGACGCATACGACTTCTGCCTGATCGACTGCCCGCCTTCGCTGAGCGTGCTCTCGCTCAACGCGCTGGCGGCCTCCCAGGAGGTCCTGATCCCGTTGCAGCCGCACTTTCTGGCGCTGCAGGGGTTCGGCAAGCTGCTCCAGACCATCGACCTAGTCAACAAGCGGATCAACCCGCACCTGAAGGTCACGGGCGTGCTGTTGTGCATGAACGACACCCGGGCTTCTCTTTCGAACGAGGTCCGCGCCGACATCGACAGCTTCCTCCAGAGCGCCCGCGGCACGAACAGCGCCTGGTCCGGGGCCGAAATCCTGCCGACGTTCATCCGGCGCAATATCAAGCTGGCCGAGGCCCCCAGCTACGGCCAGACCATCTTCGAATACGATCCCACCTGCAACGGCGCCGAGGACTACCGCAAGGTCGCGCGCTTCCTGCTCGGGATCGACGCGACCGCGGCGCCCGAGCCAGCCGCCGTCGCCGCACCCGCCGAGCCGGTCCCACCCGCCCCGGTGGTCGAGGCGGCACGGGTTGTCGCCCCCAGCGAGCCGGCTCCGGCCGCCGCAACGGTCGAAGCACAAAGCGACAATCCCGCGCCGGTGGTCGCCGTCGAGCCCCAGACCGATACTCCCGCCCCGCCGCAGGTCGATGAGCCTGCCCTGCGGAGCCCCCCGGCCGCCCCCGCGGAGCCGCCCGGCGACCACCCGGCGCCTCCCGCAACCCCGCCGATTCCGATCATCACAGTGGACCTGCCCGCGCCGTGCTCTCACCGCCCGGTCTCAGGCACGCCCGAGCACGCATCCCCGGCGCCCGAGAACACCGCGCCGATCGAGAACCCGCCCGCGTGCTGATTCCCAGGGCTGTGAGAGCAGCTGGGATACTTTTGGCTTTCAGCTCCGTTGCGGCTCAACGCCGGCTTCTCTCTGCGGCCATCGTCTCGTCGTACCGGCGTCCGGTGACTGCCGCCAAGGAGTCCACCATCTTGTCGCGCTGCTTCTCCGGGCCGTCCCAACAAGCCGGTCGAGGCTGTCCCGCGGGTATTGGAACCGGCGGTCATCGACCTGGCCCTGGAGCTTGCCCCAGAGTACCGGCATTGGGGCGGCCATTTTCACGGCCTCGTCCGGGCCGCCATAGAAGTCCTGGCACACGGTCCGTCCGCACGTGAGCTGGTAGTCCAGGCTGACGAAGTTGAAGTAGGGGAGAAACTCCTCGCCCCGGATGGGATCGCCGTAGATGGCGCGCAAGGCCGGTGCGTACTGGTCCAGCACGCGCCGGCGCAATTCCGGGCTGGCGATACCGAGGCCGTGCGGGGTGATCGTATGCGTGCTCTGGTCCGTAACGAGGTCCTCCGTGTCGCGCGCGTCGATCCACACGCCTCTGTACCCGCGGTAGAGGCACAGCTTGCGGGTCACGTCATCCGACATCAGCAGAATCGCCTTGACCTTGGCGAGCACTTCGGGATCGTCCCCGAAGGTCTGGCGAATCCATTCGGTGTAGATCTGGTCTACCGAGAGATTTGGGTTCCACGCCCGGCGTCCCAGCCCGTAATAGTTCACCATGTTCAGCGGGCGCGCGGGGGATCGCATCCGCGCGGCCGGCATAGAGGGACTTCGTCGCAGCGAAGATCGCGCGCACGTCAGTCTCACCGAGCACGCGGCTGTGGATGCGGAGGTCGTCGAGAAACCCGACGAATTTCTCACCCGTGACGATCTCCTTGAGGCCGGCGCGCAGGAGGGGCCGCCTCGCCACGGCCGTCAGATCGACGACGGCAATCCGCTCCCCGTCCCGCCAGCCGACGATCTGGCGGGCCCGGTCGTCGTACGCCACTGCGAATCGCCGACGGCCGCCCGTACGTGCGGGTAAGAGGCCCACTCCCGCAGGTCGTACCGGGGCCAGTTCGCATCGAGAACCCGGCTGCCATACCGGAAATCATCTTTCCCCCGGAACCGCGGCTGAAAATGGCGGCGGTAGATGCGTAGCTCCACGGCGCCGTTGTCGTACTCCAGAATGGTGGGATCATCCGCCCAGGCCACATTGAGCCCAAGGCAGACTGTGCCGCGTGCCAGGGCGAGAGGGGGATCCGGCGTGACCGCGATCCGCAGGGGCTCGACGTCGGGCCCGACTTCCAGGCAGGCATGGCCCGCGCCGAGAGAGTGGATGCGCGTCCCGCCCAGATGGGCCGGGTGGTCCAGGCCGCTGAGGTCCCGGCCGGTGCTGTCGTCGAAATCCCGGTGGCCCACCGGGCCCGCGCGGGTGTCGGCGTGCCGCGCCGGCCCGCCGACCGCCAGCAAACCCGCCATCAGCAGCAGCACCCGCCGCCGTTCAACCGGTGCCCGTCTCATCGAGACTACCCGCAGGCGTCCTCCCTTTGTGGTTGAGCACGTGGACCATTCCCGGATCTCCTGTCCCCCTGCCATGACAGTATGTACCTCCAGGCCGGAAAGCAATAGGAGAGCCCGCCGTCAGCGATTCCGCAAATAAGCATGAGACGGTGAAGGTAACTATCGGCCGGTCCGGGAGTTGAGGGGATTTCTACGGGGAGCAGCAGATTCGCATTCA
>JALORE010000395.1 GCA_025459125.1 Planctomycetota bacterium
TGGCAATACGCTGATCAAGACACCGCACCTGGACCGGCTGGCGGCCGAGGGGGTCCGGCTCACGGACTTCCACGTGACCTGGCCGGCGTGCACGCCGTCGCGCGGCAGCCTGCTCACCGGCCGCTACCCGCAGCGCAACGGCACGTACGACATGTTCCGCAACGACAAGGTCGATAACGATTACCTGTATCCACCGGACGAGTACGCCGTGTCGTGGGAGATGGTCGGCGGCATGGACACGCGGGAAGTGCTGATCCCCCGGGCGCTCAAGGACGCGGGCTACGTCAGCGGCATTTTCGGCAAGTGGGACCTGGGACAACTGCACCGCTTCCTGCCGCTGCAGCGCGGGTTCGACGAGTTCTATGGCTTCACGAACACCGGCATCGACTACTGGTCGCACGAGCGCTACGGCGTCCCCTCGATGCGCCGGGGCAACACGCCGACCGTGGAGGACAAGGGCACGTACGCCACGGAACTGTTTCGGCGGGAGGCCCTGCGCTTCATCCGCGCCCACAAGGATCGCCCGTTCTTCTGCTATGTCCCCTTCAACGCGCCGCACGCGGCTTCGAACCTGGAGCGGCCCCGGCCCGGCGCGCAGGCGCCGGTGGAGTATATCCGCCGGCACTATGGCGACTACGACCCCGCCCAACCGGACACGCGCGACGCCCGGCTCAAGCGCTACATGGCCGCGGTGACGTATATGGACGAAGCGATCGGCGCCATGCTGACGCTCCTGGAGGAGACGGGCCTGGCGCAGAACACGCTCGTGATCTTCCTGTCCGACAACGGCGGCGCGGGCGGCGCCGACAACACGCCGTTGCGGGGCGGCAAGAGCCAGATGTATGAAGGCGGCCTGCGCGTGCCCTGCCTGGTCCGCTGGCCGGGGGTGATCCCCGCCGGCGCCGTCTGCGAGGAGTTCCTCACCACGCTGGAGGTCTTCCCGACGCTCTGCCAGGCCGCGGGTATCGCGCCACCCAAAGACGTCGTGCTCGACGGGTTCGACATGACTCCCGTCCTGGCAGGCCGGACGAAGTCGCCGCGCGAGGAGATGTTCTGGGAACGCCAGGGGGACAGGGCCGCCCGGACCGGTTCCTGGAAGTGGGTGGAATCGGCACGTGGCTCAGGCTTGTTCGACCTCGCCAACGACATCGGCGAGAAGCACGACCTCTCCAAGGAGAAGCCCGAGATGCTCGCCCAGATGAAATCACGCTTCGCGGCCTGGAAGAAGCGCATGGCCGAAGCTGAGCCCCGCGGCCCCTTCCGGGACTACTGAGAGCCCCACCGAGTAGATGCATGGCCAAGGCTGTTTGCCCGTCATTGCGAGTCGCGAAGCCGCTGCGCGACTCGCAATGACATGCCTGAGCTGGGGCCATGCTCTGTAGCCCAGCCGCCCCCGGCTGGGTCTTGCCGGTCTCCCCGCCGAGGGCGGCTGGCCTACAGAGACAGGCGCACCGTCAACGCGGGAACAGAACTCGTGTCACACGCCCAATAAACGCGCGTAGGCTATCAGGCGTTCGTCTTTGGGGCCGCGAAGAACCTCCTTGGTCAGGACTTTGCCGAGCTGCACGCCTTCCTGGTCGAAGGAGTTGATGTTCCAGAGGAAGCCCTGGAACATGACCTTGTTCTCGAAGTGGGCCAGCAGGGCGCCCAGGGCCGCGGGGGTGAGCTGCTCGCCATGGAGCAGGCTGGAGGGCCGGCCGCCTTCGAAGGTCTTGTTGCGGTTGGGGTCCTGCTTGCCTTCGGCGAAGGCCAGGATCTGGGCGGCCAGGTTGGCGCCGAGCTTCTGCTGGCTCGTCGAGCCTTCCACCTTGAGGTCGAAGCGCGTCTGGCCCTTGCGAAAGCCGATGAACTGGAGCGGGATAATATCAGTCCCCTGGTGCAGAAGCTGGTAGAAGGAATGCTGGCCGTTCGTGCCGGGCTCGCCGAAGACGAGCGGGCCGGTCGCGTACGCCAGCCGCCGATTGTCCCGGTTGACGGACTTGCCGTTGCTCTCCATATCGAGCTGTTGCAGATGCGCGGGGAAGCGCAGCAGGGCCTGGCTGTAGGGCAGGACCGCGGTCGAAGGATACTTCAGGAAATTGCGTTCCCACACGCCGATCAGCGCATCCATCAGGGCGGCGTTCTTGCGGATATCCGGCTCGCAGGCCAGTTCATCCGCCTCGTGAGCGCCGGCGAGGATCTGCTCGAACACCTGGGGCCCGAAGGCCAGCGACAGAATGGCGCCGCCCACGGCGCTGGTGGAGGAATAGCGGCCGCCGATGAAATCGTCCATGAAGAAGGCCCTCACATACTCGCTGGATTGGGCCAGCGGGCTGGTCTCACTGGTCACGGCGATCATGTGCCGGTCCGGGTTCATGCCCTTGATACCGGCCTTGGCCATCTTTGCCTTGACCAGGCGCTCATTGGCCAGGGTCTCCTGGGTCGTGCCGCTCTTGGAGACCAGGATGAAGAGGGTCCTTTCCAGATCCACGTCCCGGAGCACACCATTGGCGTCGTCGGGGTCCACGTTGGAGATGAACCGCGCCTCCATCCTCAGCCGGCCGCGCTCGCGGGCGTATTGCTCGAGCGCCAGGTACAGCGCCCGCGGCCCGAGGTCCGAGCCCCCGATGCCGATCTGCACCACGGTCGTGAACGGCTTGCCGGTGGAACCCTTGATCTTGCCGCTGTGCACCTGGCGGCAGAACGCGGCGATCTTCTTCTGCTGCTGGGCATAGAAGCTGCGCAGGTTCTTGCCCTGGTGGAGCACGTCCCGGCCGAGCTGGCCGCGGGTCAGGTGGTGCAGCACCATGCGTCCCTCGCCCGGGTTGGCGACGGCGCCGTTGTAAAGGGCTTCGAACTGGGCGATCAGTTTCCGTTCCCGCGCGAGCCGCTGTAGAACGTTCAGCACCCGGTCGGTCACTCTCTTGGCGGCGTAGTTGTACGTGAGCCCTCCGCCCGCGGGGATGGAGTACGCCTCGATGCGCGCGAGGGTCAGCAATCGCTTCAGGGAAATGGTGTTGGGATCGATCTTCTTGAGAACGGCGTAAGCCTTCGTGGCGTCCAGGTTCATGTATTCCTCCGGCATCGTGCCTGTTTCCTGCCCATCTTCCAAATCCAGTTGAATCGTCGGGAATCGCACCCGCCGCACACCGCATTGTCCCGCAAACGCGCCCATAAGACAACTGCGAAAATGCCGGTGCGGAGGTCGCAGAGAGCTGGAGAAGTACACGCCCCTGGAGGGGTTTCGTCGCGCCTGGCGTGCCCAGGTTGGTTCCCGACCCGCCGCTCCTCCCTATACAGGGAGGAGCAGCAGGGTCAGTAAGTGGAAGACTACGGTCATCCGCGTGGTGCGGCAGCCGTCCTCACAAAAAAAAGGCCGAAGACCGTTCACGCGAACGGTCGTCGGCCAGTATTTTCTGCGGTCATCCTCGGAGGGACCACCGCGAACTTACCACCATGAATCCTGGCACGTGCGAGAACGAGACACCCGCCGAGAACGCCTCGTGCCAGATCCCGGCCCCCACCACGGCAGGTAGCCCCAGGCTACCCCCCGGGTGTCGGCCCTATGTCCACAACATTCTCTTATTATACCATCGCGCGCGGAACTGTCAAGTCCCCCCATCGAGAGGGACGATCGCCACGGCCGTCCCGGAATCGAAGACGAGCGGTGCGGCCAGGGTGAAGACGATGATCCGCTCGCCGGTCGCCGTGCTGATGTCGGTGTGGAGACTGATGACCTTGGCGCCCGTGATGTCATGCACCAGGGTCTCCAGGAAGGGCCGCGCCTTTTCCAACAGTTCCGCACGGACCTGTTTGATCAGGGTCCGTCCGCTGGCCGTGTCGCTGGACTTGGCCAACTGGTGCTCGGCCGGGGTCAAAACGCGCTTGAGCCGGATAATGATCAGGTCGTCGAGAATATAGGTCTTGGTCTCATCGGGACCGCGCCCCATGTACTCCTTCTCGAAGCGAATGATCGCCTTGCTGATCTCGGCCTCCATGTACCCCCTGGTCTTCGCCAACTGCGTCATGATCGTATTCCCCAAAACCACCTGCCCCCCTGCGTCGGAAGGTCATTGTCCCTGGAATCCCCGGTCAGGACAACGGGAAAATGGCACCGCCGGGAAGCGCACTCGCCTGATGTCGGTCGTGAAGACACCAGCAAGCTTCGACTTGCGCGAGGGGCATCGCATGTTATAGAGATGTTGTCCGAACTTGGGGGCCTGTAGTCACGCGTTGGGAATAATCGTCCCCAGGGGGATCTGGCGGAGCTTTCTGAAAGGAGCAATCCATGTCCAAACACAGAATCCGCCGGGACCGGGTGGTGTTGATGCTGGCCGCCGGCCTGCTGTGCCTGGGGCCGGTATGCGTGCTGGCTCAGACAACGCCACCGCCGGAAACCGGGGTGACAGACCCGCAATCAGTGGAAAACCCGGGACCAACAGAAGACCCGCGACCAGGACAAGGTCGGAACTGGGGCACAGGAGAAGAAGCCGGGCTTCCTGGCCCGGGTTGGCCGACTCTTTGGTTTGGGCCGGTCGGCGGACAAGCCGGCGAAAACGGCGACCGTCGCGAAGCCCGAGGACTCGACGCAGGCTCCGCAGATGAACAAGCCCGAGCAGCCGGTCCGGCCGGAGCGCAGCGCGCGGCCCGAAAAGGTGGAACGACCGCACCGACCCGACCGCCCGGAACGGCCTGCACGGCCGGAAAAACCGGAGCGCGTGGAAAGACCGTCCCGGCCCGAGAGACCGGAACGGGGACCGCACCGCGGCTAGCGGCGCCCGCGCGATGCAGCTTCCCCGCGCCTTGATGCAGGACCGGTCCCATTGTTCGGGACCAAGGCATCCGGCCGCGAGCGACGCATCGTTCGCGGCCGGATGTTTGCCGCTCGAGGAAACACCCTGGGAGTTGCTGTCCTGCACTCGCTCTGAAACGTGACCACAATCTCCTGGTGATACTCATGACACATCGACTTTGGCTGTCCGCAATTGCGATGGGAATCGTGCTCGCCGCGTGGGCCGGCCCCGCGCGGGCCGAGACTCCCTACACGTGGGAAGGCGGCCTGTCCTTTTCGTACTTGAGGGGCGATTACG